>NZ_MJKB01000010.1:0-4595 GCF_002139495.1 Campylobacter sp. P0085
GTTTTTCAACCAAATTTTGAAACCACACTTCAAGCTCTTTTTTATTATCAAATCGCAATTTTTTCTTTTCAAGATTGATTTCTTGAAAGAATTCTTTGCTATATCCTTGATTTTTACTATTTACTCGCAGTTGCTCAAGCTCTTTTTTTAATTCAGCTTTGCTTAGCTTTTCTTGTTCTAGCTCTTGATTTTTAGCTTGTATTACTTTGTCTTTGTCTTTGATCTCGGTTTCTAATTTATCAATTTCATCATAGAAAATTTCTTTGATTTTGTTTTCTTGCTCTTGTGCTTCTTGCTTGATTTGCTCGATATGTTGTTGATTTTTAGCTTCTATTTGCTCTTTTAATCGTTTTTTTGATAGTTTTTCATCTTCTAATTCTTGATCTTTATCTTGAATTACTTGATTTTTAGCTTGTATTACATTGTCTTTAGCTTCTAATTCTTGTTTTATCGCTTTTAATTCTCGCTCTTTTTGCTTATACTCTCTGTGTTCTAATCGCTGTCTTTTACTTTCTCGCTTATCTATTCCACGCTCCATTTTTAGAATTTCGGCGATTTCTGTTTGTAGCTCTCTCAAATCTTGTGGTTTTATGTTTTCTAATCGCCATTGCTGTTTTTTGTCTTTATATGTGCAAAAATTCAAATGTGCGTGATAGTTTTTAACGGCGTATCCGTTGTCTGTGTAGTGTCCTTCATCCCTATGGATTGCGATTGCAGTGCAAGTGATATTAAATTTCTTTTCGATATGTTCGGCGACTTTTTTAACTTCATCCATTGTGTGATTGCTGTTTAAATTTAACACTCCCTCCCAGTGCGAATTCTCGAATTTTGGTCTTTTACCTTTTTTCCCTTTTTCAATTTTTGCAACTTCATCGGTGAAAATTTGTTCGGCTGTTTTTTCGTGTTGCCAATATTCGTTTGGCTCTCTGTCTTTTTCTTTTAGCAGATAAGATGGCTCGTCTTCTCTGAAATTATGTTTATATGAATGTCCGCTTGACTTCTGAAAATTAATCGACGATAATGCCATTTTTTATTGATAGAAATTCTCTCGTTGAGCGATTTTTATTATATGAATTATCAAACAATCTGATTTAACTTCAGCTAAAATTCTATAATCACGAACTTTCCAACGCCAAAAATTTCCTAAATTTTTCCAATGTCCTTGAAGTTTTTCTGCGTTTTTTAGCATAGTTGGATTATCACTTTTAGCTAAAATTTCTTTAATAAAAACATTAACTTCATAGATACCTTTTGGGTCGCCTTTTACTTGTTTATTTAAGTATTTTTCTACTTTTTTATCAAAAATAATTGTTTGCATTATTCGAATTCTTTCAAAATTTTTTCTCTTATTTCTTGTGCTTCTTGCGGATTTTTTTCCGCCCATTCTTGTGATTTTTTAAATGCTAAAGAATTATCTATTGTATAGAAATTTTGTGATTGTGGTTTGAAAGCATTTGCTATTTTATCGCTAAGATATTCAAGCAATTCGGCATTTTCTTTTGTTTGTTCTAGCAATTTTTTTTGTTTTTTTTCAACATTATTATATAAATTAGTTAATACATTTTTTTGAGTATTTTCAGATTTAACATAATCAATTGTTGCCATATTTTCCCCTATATTTATAAAAAATTTTGCTATTTAAGCTTGACGAAATTAGCAAAATTTTTTATATTTTTACTTGAAATTATAGCGAACTTGTGAGTATAAGTCAAGTAAAAATATAATCGCACGTTTTACTTATGATGGCATTGCCATTTCATAAGTAAAGGATAGTGCGCACTATCCTTTAATATTTTTTCGCAAACTCAAAAATATTAAATCGTGCGAAACGCTTCTTTTATGGCAATGCCATTATTTAAGAAGCGTTTAAGCATTTTCAATTTAAATAATTTTCGATAAGCTCAAAGTATTTTAAATTGAAAATATTATTTTCAAAAATATTTCTCACAAGTTCGATAATTTTTTGAAAATGAATTGCCACTAGCGTGGAGCTATTTAAATAAATATATATCTCGACAAGCTCGTTAATATTTATTTAAATTAAATCGATTACATATCTTTTACCATTTCGCTTAAATCTGCTAAATTTGTATCTAAATCTTTATCTTTTTTGCTTTCATCGCTTAAATTTTCGCTCTCTATTTCGCTTTTTGGTAATAATTCATCATCACTTAAAAGCAAATTTTCATCAATCTTAATATCTAAATTTAACGCACCGCCCCAAGATTTCATAAGCGATAATTTTATCGCATTGGCTCTTTTTTCTCTGTCATTAATTTCAGCTTCAATTTTTTCTAATTGAGAGTATAGAATTTCTCTTTGAGATTGTAAGTCTTTACTCTCCAAATCCAGCTTGTGTAGTAGGTCTGTTAATTCTTTTTCGGTCATAGTGTCTCCTTTAAAATTTGATTTTTGTCATTAGATTACTGAAATTTTCTAAGTTTATATTTTTATTTTTTTCTTTTGCGTGTTCAATCTCTCTTTCTAGTTCAGCAATTGAGTTAAATAATTCAGATTTGATTTCGTTACTTTTCGTTAGACTGTATGTTACTTTTAGTTTGTTGTTGTGTTTTTCTACATTTAAAATTCTTGCATTTCCAAATTCAGTGCTGATTAATTTGCTAACATATAAATCTAAGTTTGGCTCTATATGTTCAGTTGTTTGAATTTCTGATTTGTTTTCTTTAGATTTGTTGTTAGTTTCTTTAGTTTCTTTATCAAATGTAAATTCAATTCCGACAACAATACCACCACGCCCACGCCCACGCCCTTTGATTTTTTCATATTTTAGATTTTTAAATGCTGTTCTTGGCATATTAAAAAGATTTTTTTCTTCTGATAATTCTTTTACAGCTGATTTTAAAATTTCTTTATCAATTTCTGATATTCTATATTTAGTAGGTATATCGAGACGGCGTCTAAACTCATCAAAATCAAGTTTTAATAATCCAGTACTCCTAAATTGTTTCAAAAGCATATATAATCTTTTGGCGTATTTTCCGCTAAGACTCATAAATTCAGCTAGTTCAAATTGTGTAAAATTACTATTCAATTTATTGATTAAATAACTAAAATCAGGATTAATTCTGACTTCTAAAGACTCTAAAATTTCAGCGTCTAAATGATCAATCGCTTTTGGATTTTTGATTGTATTAATTTTGAATGTTGGAAACATAGTAATATAATTATATGATGTGCGATCATCATTATGAGTTATATACTCAAATCCTCTTTGACGCATACGATCCGCCATAGTTTTTAGCATAAAAGCTAATAATTTACTATCATACGCACTGCCAAAAAAATTTGAAACTTCACTAACTGTAAATTTAATAATTTGTGTTTCTTTGTCTTTCAAATGATACAAAAGATTACAAAAAATATTCATTTCTTGCTCTTTAAACTCTGGAAATCTTAACTCGTTAAGTCGATTGTCATATGCAACAATTTCTTTCATTAAAATCCTTTCAGAAGCCGTTTTTAGCATTATAGCACATTAATTAATTTTTGTAAAGGGATAAAAATAATAATACTACCCTTAATTAGCTACCCTTAATAGTTTAAATTTCCCCCCTTAATAGCCAAGCAAAATCTCTTTAAATATTGATATAATAGATATTTGAGAGATTAAAACGAGATTACATTAATATCACTACCTTTAATCTTTAAATTTCCCCCCTTAATAGTTTAAATTTCCCCCCTTAATAGTTTAAATTTCCCCCCTTAATAATCTGCAAATACCCATAAAATCGAGCTTTGAAGACCCCCTAAAAATATATAAAAAAAAATAAAAAAAAACGCGCGTATGTGCGTATGCGTGTATGCACATACATACCACAAAAAAATTAAATTATTTTTAATTTTAGGTAAATCAAAAATCAAGATTTTTGAACTTTTATTTTATAACACGCTCTTTTTGAGCGTGTATTCTAATCGGTGCAAACTTGCTACCTGCAATTCACTTCGCTACTTTGTAGCTCGTGAAGTGCGATTTGCATATGTTCGCATTCGCTCACACGAGAGCATAAAATCGCTCATTTCATTCGCTCAATGCTCTCTCACACATTTAGGGGTAAAAATAGTGTTGTTTTGTGTGTTGTGTTTGATTTGCTATCCATCATCACCACCACAACCACAAAAACACAAAAATACGCAAAAAATCATTAAAACGCAAAATTAAGCTTTTTTAGGGGGGGGGTGCTACCTTGATATGGGTTAGAGTGTTTTTTTTGATTTAAAGGGGTATTTTGTGCGTTTATGAGTGTTTTCTCTTTTTCTTTTTTTTCTAAGTGCGAAAAAATTGAGCGATAAAAAATAGTCAAGAGTTGCGAAGTGAAACGAGCAATCCACGAGCAGTGCAACGCACTGCGACGCTCTTGACGATTTTTTAGAGTGAGATACAATGACGCACGAAAAAAAAGAAAAAGAGAAAACAGCACACGAGCTCAGAAAGAAGCAGAATCCACCAAAAGTCGATTTTATCGATATTTGCGTATTTTTGGTTTGTTGTCTTCTTGTGTTTTGTCTTCGTTTTTGTGGATTAAGATTTTATCTATACCTAAATCATCGTGATCATTTTCTTGATCTTGCTCTGA
>NZ_MJKB01000011.1:0-4161 GCF_002139495.1 Campylobacter sp. P0085
TCAGAGCAAGATCAAGAAAATGATCACGATGATTTAGGTATAGATAAAATCTTAATCCACAAAAACGAAGACAAAACACAAGAAGACAACAAACCAAAAATCAGAAAACACCGATAAAATCGGTATTTAATAAGGTTTTACTATATACATAAAGGGTTATCCTGCCTGATTTTTCCCTTTTCTTTTTTTTAGTGCTACATTGTATCTCACTCTTGAAAATTGTCAAGAGCGTCGCAGTGCGTTGCACTGCTTGTGGATTGCTCGTTTCACTTCGCAACTCTTGACTATTTTCAATCGCTCAATTTTTTCGCACTTAGAAAAAAGAAAAGGGAAAAACACTCATAAACGCACAAAATACCCCTTTAAATCCAAAAAAACACTCTAACCCATACAAACATACCACCCCCACCCCATAAAACGCTTAATTTTGCGTTTTAATGATTTTTTGCGTATTTTTGTGCTTTTTTGTGTGGTGGTGATGGATAGCAAATCAAACACAACACACAAAACAACACTATTTTTACCCCTAAATGTGTGAGACTTGCATTGAGCGAACGAAGTGAGCGATTATATGCAAGTCGTGTGAGCGTAGCGAACATATGCAAATCTGCTTTTTTGAGCGTAGCGAAAAAATGCCAGGTAGCAAGTTTGCACCGATTAAAATACACGCTCTTTTGGAGCGTGTGGTAAAAATAAAAGTTCAAAAATCTCTGATTTTTGATTTACCTTATTTTTTTTGATGAGTGAAATGAAATCAAAAAACACCAAAGAAAAAGGCAAAAAATTGAGAAAAATTGAGCAAAAAAATTGAAGTTGCGAGTATGTAAAATATAATACATATGTATTGAATATGTCGGCATATTCAAACATTGATTTTATGGTAGTTTGCGGGAACGAAAAGTAACTTTTTTAATGCGAAAAGTAACTTTTTTAATGCGAAATTTGATAGAAAAGTAACTTTTTTAATGCGAAATTTGATAGAAAAGTAACTTTTTTAAATAAAAGTTACTATTTTTATGGTATAATATCGAAAAGTAACTTTTTTAATGCGAAATTTTAAAGGAGAGTTATGGCAAAAAAAAGGACTGATAATACCGATATAATCGAGCTAAAAGAGGGTTTTACAAGAAATCAAAGCAATGTAAGCAGTGCTATTACACACGCTAGAACAAAAATGACAGCATTAGAATTAAAAACTTTTTACCAAGTTTCTACACTCATACAAATGAACGATACAGAATTTAAAGAGTATGAAATCAGTGTAAGCGAATTCTCAAAAGCTTTAAATATTAGCGATACCAATAGAGAGCAAGTGATAAAGCTTTGTAAGCGTTTGTTAAGGCAAGTTTTTGAAATTGAACAAGATATGGGCGATTATATCGGCTATACAATCTTTTCAAGAATGCACTACAAATCTAAAGAGCAAAAGATAGCTATAAAATTTAATCAAGATTTTAGCCCCTTTTTACTAGAGCTAAAACGCTTTACTAAAATTCAGCAAGTAAAATATATTAAAAGCTTTGATAGCAAATACGCTATAAGATTTTACGCTCTTTTAAAGGACTATCGCAAAATGGCTCAAAGAGATTTTAAAATCGAAGCTTTAAATAAAATGCTAGAAT
This sequence comes from Campylobacter sp. P0085, assembly GCF_002139495.1. Lineage (NCBI taxonomy): Bacteria > Pseudomonadati > Campylobacterota > Epsilonproteobacteria > Campylobacterales > Campylobacteraceae > Campylobacter > Campylobacter sp. P0085. The sequence goes on from NZ_MJKB01000011.1 coordinate 1,623, forward strand.
TACCAAAGAGCTATGACAGCTATACAAGATTTTATCAAAAAGTTTTAAAACCAGCTATAGATGAAATAAATGCTAAAAGCGATTTATATGTAAGTGAGCCAGAAATAATCGCTAAACAAGGTAAAAAAATTACTGAATTTAGACTACATTTTTATAATAAAAGCGAACAAATGTCAAAAGATTTTACAACTGATTTAATAAAAAGATTTAAAAAATGGAAAACCTTCAATGTATTTATAAATTGCTATTATTTGACTAATGAGAACGATACAAAACCTCATAAAATTAAAGATATTGAAATTGATGGCAATTACTTTACTTTAAAGGGTGGTGATGAGTATAACGACTCATATGTAATTTTTGGAACTCCAAATAGAGATAATTTTATTCAAAAAATTGCTAATGGGATTTACTATGCAGTAAATTATTTTTATGAAAAAGAAAAACAAGAGCAATTGCCCACGCTCGTTTGGCAAGATAAGCAAGATAAACTAAGAGAATTTAAGAGAATTTATGAAAGTTGGATTAAGCAATAAATCAAATTTTAAAGGAGACACTATGACAGAAAAAGAATTAACAGACCTACTACACAGGCTAGATTTAGAGAGTAAAGACTTGCAATCTCAAAGAGAAATTCTATACTCTCAATTAGAAAAAATTGAAGCTGAAATTAATGACCGAGAAAAAAGAGCCAATGCGATAAAATTATCGCTTATGAAATCTTGGGGAGGTGCGTTAAATTTAGATATTAAGATTGATGAAAATTTGCTTTTAAGTGATGATGAATTATTACCAAAAATTGAACAAACTGAAAGCGAAAATTTAAGCGATGAAAATAAAAAAGATTTAGCTACTGATTTAGCAGATTTAAGCGAATTAGTGAAAGATATGTAATAGCCCCACGCAGTTGCAAATTACCACTCATAAAAATGCAATGCCTTTTCAATGGTGGATAATTTGCAAATTAATTCATTTTCAAAAAAATATCGAACTTGTGAGAAATATTTTTGAAAATGATATTTTCAATTTAAAATACTTTGAACTTGTGAAAATTATTTAAATTGAAAATTGCCCCACGCAGTGGCAAACTACCACTCATAAAAATGGCTTAGCCTTTTTTATGTTTGGATAGTTTGCAAACTATCCAAACATAATGGCAGTGCCATTTGTATGGTAGTTTGCTTTTTTGCTTAAAATATTTTCGACAAGCTCAAACATTTTTAGCAAAAAAGAGAAAAAATTATGATATAATTTCACAAGTTCAAATTATAGCATAATTTTTAAAAAAGGATACAATATGACACAAGCTCAAATCGAAAAGCTAAACCAAAAAAGCGAACGACAGCTTAAAGCAATGCTTGACAATATAGAAAAAAATGAAATAAAGCTTGAAGCAGAGCAAACAAGACTAAAAAACAAACTACAAAAAGAAATCAAAAAAAAGATTATCATCAAAAAACTACTAACAAAAAAGTGGAATATGGAAGAATCAGAACTTGAAAATGTGGCAGAATAATGAGTGCTATATCTAGTATAAATTTTAAAAAATCAAATGCGATACAAACAAGGCACAATGATAGAGATTTAAAGCCAAATTATTTAATATCTGATGATGGTTGCGAAGTAAATCGCAACCATAGAGAAGCACTCAAATTAAGAAATCAAATCATAAAAAACGCTATTGAGACATATAACGAAAAAAAATCAGAAAAAGCCCCAAAATTCAAGGCAAAATCATATGAATGGAGTGCAGTTGTAAATATAAAGTCTGATACAACTATGCAAGATTTAGAGCGATTAGCAGAGCATTTTGAGCAAAAATATGGCTTTCAGTGCTATCAAATCGCTATTCATAGAGATGAAGGACACATAAACGACAACGGCGAAAAAGAAATAAATCATCACGCCCATTTAGAATTCGTAACTTTAAATAAAGAAAATGGCAAAAATATGTATCGCAGAGAGCTTATCAGTCCAAAAATTTTGCGAGAAATCCAAGATGAAGTAGCGAAAATTTTGAAAATGGAAAGGGGACAAGACAAGCGAATTTCAAAACGAGAACGCATAGAACCACGCAAATACGCTCAGATGAAAGAGCAAGAACGCAAAAACACAAGAAAATTAAAACAAGAATTAGAAGCTAAAGACAATGTAATACAAGCTAAAAATCAAGTAATTCAAGATAAAGATCAAGAATTAGAAGATGAAAAACTATCAAAAAAACGATTAAAAGAGCAAATCAAGCAAGAAGCACAAGAGCGAGAAAACAAAATCAAAGAAATCTTATATGATAGAATTGATAAATTAGAAGCTGATATCAAAGAAAAAGACAAAGTAATACAAGCTAAAAATCAAGAACTAGAACAAGAAAAGCTAAGCAAAGCTGAGTTAAAAAAAGAGCTTGAGCAACTGCGAAAAGATAGCAAAAATCAAGGATTTAGCAAAGAATTCTTTCAAGAAATCAATCTTGAAAAGAAAAAATTGCGATTTGATAATAAAAAAGAGCTTGAAGTGTGGTTTCAAAATTTGGTTGAAAAAC
>NZ_MJKB01000012.1:0-3229 GCF_002139495.1 Campylobacter sp. P0085
TTTTTATTATATCGAACCAAATATTAAAAAGTTTATATATGGGGGGGGGATTTTGATAAATTTGAAGAAAATATTGCAAATTTTTTAATAAATTTGAGTAATTAATTAAATTTAGATTAGATATTGTAGTTTTATGACTTGGGTATTTTATAATTTTTAAAGTGGGATTTAGATTAGATTAGATGAGATATTAAATATTATGGGGGTGTAATTTATTTGAGAGGATGGAGTAAAAATATATTAAAAAAGCAACTTTGAATTTAATTTATGCTAAAATTTGAAAATTTAACCATTTTAAGGATATTTATGCAAGTTTCAAAATATAACGCAAGCGGTAATGATTTTGTTATTTTCCAAGCCATTGATAATGCTAAATTTGCTGCAAGTAACCGCTCGGAACTAGCTGTGCGTCTTTGCGATAGATTTAGTGGAGTTGGCGCGGATGGAATGATTATTATCAAACAATCAAATAATCAGTGTGATTTTGCGTGGGAGTTTTACAATAGTGATGGAAGCATAGCAGCAATGTGTGGCAACGGTAGTAGGGCCGCTGCACTTTATGCATATAAAAACAAAATTTGCGATGCTGTTTGCACCTTTGAAACTGGTGCTGGAATTATTGGCGCTACCATTGCAAAAGACCATGTCGAAGTCGCTCTAAGCGAGCCAAAAAAGTTAAGCGAACCATTTACTCAAATGGGATTAGAATGGAACTTTTATAATACTGGAGTGCCGCATTTAGTAAGCTTTGTGGATGATTTGGATAAATTTGATCTAGAAATTTGCAAAACTATGCGCCAACAATATAACGCAAATGTAAATTATGCCAAATTTGATGGCCAAAGACTATTAGTGCGTACCTTTGAGCGTGGTGTTGAAAATGAGACAAATGCCTGTGGCACTGGAATGGCAGCTTCGTTTTTTACTGGATTTGAGCGATTTGGACTAAATGATAAAATAGAAGTTATGCCAAGAAGTGGTGAGATTTTAAATCTTAGATTTGATGGAGAGACTATCCATTTTGGTGGAAAAGTAAGCCATATTTTTGATACGGCAATATATTAGAAATTTAGATAAATTTAAGTAAAATTAGCCAAAATGCAAAGGATGAAATTGAAAAATATAAGAGTAGCTCACTCACCAGATGCTGATGATATCTTCATGTATAGCGCTATAAATTTAGGCTGGGTTGGTAGTGAGATTTTGCAGTTTAGCTCTAAAGCTGATGATATAGAGACGCTTAATCAAGCAGCTTTGCGTGGCGAATTTGATGCTACGGCCATTAGTTTTGCTCTTTATCCATTTATAGTTAAAGATTATGCTTTACTACGAACAGCAGTAAGCTTTGGCAATGGATACGGCCCAAAGCTAATTAAGAAAAAACATACAACTCTAAAGCCAAATTTCAAAGTCGCACTAAGCGGACAATACACCACAAATGCTCTACTTTTTAAAATCGCATATCCAAAGGCTAGGATAGTTTATAAGAATTTCTTAGATATCGAAAATGCTGTACTAAGCGGTGAAGTTGATGCTGGCGTGCTAATTCATGAGAGTATTCTTAGCTTTAGTGATGAACTATGCGTAGAGCGTGAAATTTGGGATATTTGGTGTGAACTTAGAGGCGATGATAGTCTGCCATTACCACTTGGTGGTATGGCCCTTAGACGCAGTCTGCCGCTAAGTGATGCTATAGAGTGCGAATCGGTACTGACAAAGGCCGTACAAATCGCACACGATAATAAAAAAATATTAAGCTCTATGTTGCTAGAGCGTAAGCTAGTGCGTGTAGATGATACAAATTTGCAAAAATATCTAGGGCTTTATGCAAATGCTGAATCTATCAGTATGAGCGATCTTCAGCTGCGTGCAGTAGATAGGCTTTTTGAAATCGGATATGAGAATGGGGTTTATTCAAATTTAATCAAATCTCAGCCAAATCTCATACCAACTGAGTATCTAAATAGTAGGAATAGCTAATGCAAGGCGATCTAATCGGTCTAGGCGTTGAGACCTTTAAACTAGCACTAATGATTAGTCTACCTATGCTTATGGCTGGATTGGTAGCTGGTTTGCTAATTAGCATTTTTCAAGCTACTACACAAATTAACGAGATGACGCTAAGCTTTGTACCAAAGATAATTTTGGTTGTGGTGGTAATAATCTTTTTAATGCCGTGGATGATGGGGCAAATGATTGATTTTACTGAACGAATATTAAATATGATACCAACATTTATCCAATGAAAATTGATTTTAGTAAGTACAGCTCAGTACGCATTGGTGGGATTTTTGATGTAGAAGTGCTAGATGAAATGCGTGAGTTTGATGGAGTGATAATTGGCGGAGCAAATAATTTGCTAATCTCGCCAAATCCACCTAAAATGGGGATTTTAGGAAGCGAATTTGACTATATCAAACTAGAAAATGGCGTACTAAAAATTGGCGCTAAAACTCCAAGCTCAAAAATATATAAATTTACTAAAGATAACAATATTGGCGGCTTTGAATTTGTTAAAAAAATTCCTGGAACCCTTGGTGGAATGATAAAGATGAATGCTGGAGTAAAAGAGTATGAGATTTCAAATTTGCTCTTAAATATCACAACATCTAAAGGAGTAACACTAGCTAATGAGTGTGGATTTAGCTACCGCCACTCAAATATTGATGGAGTGATATTTGAGGCTAGTTTTAAAATTATACGTGAATTTGATGAAGTTCTAAGCAATAAACTCAATCAAAAGCGCTCCAATCAGCCAAAAGGTGCGAGCTTTGGCTCATGCTTTACCAATCCTGCTGGCGATCATGCTGGGCGACTTTTAGAGGCTGCTGGAATGAAAGGCTATAGGATCGGCGGATGCGGCTTTAGCGAAATTCACGCAAATTTTTTAATCAATTATGGCAGTGGAAGCTTTAATGATGCAATAGAGTTGATAAATTTAGCCAAAAACCGTATAGCTGAGCTTTTTGGTATAGAGTTGCGTTGCGAGGTTGTGATCTTATAGGATTAATGGTTTTTAGATATTTTAGTAATATTTAGAGTATTATTTTTGTATTTTTAGTAATTTTTATCAATTACCCTAATTTATAAATCCATTTTAATTAATAATATAAAAAGCTTGATATATTGTATATAAACCCTCGCAATGACTAAGCATTGCGAGTAAATTTAAGCTATTAAAGATTTAAATTTAAGCTACTGTAGTAGTCTTAATATATTTTGTTGTACA
>NZ_MJKB01000013.1:0-1897 GCF_002139495.1 Campylobacter sp. P0085
TTTTATTTTTCTCAAGTAGAGAGTCATGTCTAGCAAAGCCTGTTAAGACTACTTCTTTATTGCTAAATTTATAATGATTAAAATTATCTGCAATAGATTCATACTCTTTTTGAGTGGCTGTAATAAAGCAATCAATTTGTTTAATATTTAGCCAATTTGAAAGATCGTCTTTAGTTATTCCATGCTGAAGAAATATAAATTGTTTATTATCAAGAGTATTCTTGCCAAAGTATTCTACTAAATAACCATCTATATGACTTGAAATAATCTTATCACAAGATTTTAGAGCCGACTCAAACTCTTTAGTCCCAAAATCCACTAGATTAAAACCTTCTTTTTCTAACCTATCCCAATCTTTAGAATCTTTTCTTAATGCAAAAACTATATTTTGAGTTGGATGATTTTTCATCATATATCTGTAAAAATGCTCAGCATTATCATCAGCGGCTATATCTTTATCTATAAGTAACCAAGAGGAGTCTGGATTAAACTTGAATTTGCTTTCAAGCTGCTTAATCTCTAAGCTTTGATGTTGTTTACCATCAAAGGTAATCCTAGCTTTATGATCATTGATGAAAACTTCTAGCTTTTTGGAGTCTTCTGGGATATGAATCCAAAGTCTTTTTTGATAAACAAAAACATGCGTTAGGAAATCATATTGAGTTGTTTTTTCATAATCTGCATAGATTTCTTTGCCATCGATTCTAATAGAATAGATATCCTTATCATCAGGAGTAAAATAATATAATAAAATTTGCCTTTTAGCGCAATTAAAGTTTTCGATATAAGTAATCTGAAAAGGTGGATACTCTCCTTTAAAGCAATTTAATATACCAACTTTATGAAAAAACCAACATCCGCCTAAATTAAACTCTAAAATTAATTTAGAATCAATCTTGCTATAAATTTGTTTTAAAATAGCAATTAATTCTTCTTTTTCTTCATTAGAATAAAAACTAAAATTATCTTTATTAATATTGTCTTTAATAAACCAAATCAAATCATATAAAATAGTTTGTTGGTTGTTTGATTGTAATGCACAATATAGATATTGTTCTACATCAGATATATCTATATGTTTAGAATTTTCCAAAATATATCTATATCTACAAGATGCTTCATAAAAGCACTCGTGCTCTAAGGCATCTTTAGCTTTTTGCCTTATTTGTTCTATTGTGATTTTTGATTCATATGGCTTATCAAGCTCTAAAATTGCTTGATAAATTCTCTCACAACACTTACCATCTCTAAAAGCAAATGTATTTTCTATATTTGATTTATATGGCTCACTTACTTGACAATTATTTTTTATTAAATTTTTTAACTCTATTAAAAGCTCTTCTTGAGTAGTGACAACAGGGCCAAAGCCATCTCTTTTATAATCAAAATATCCTTTAGTATAAGTATGACTATTAAAAAACTCTTCTTCATCAAATTGATAGTAGATTACTGGTTTTCCAAGGTATCCCATTTCAAAGGCTACTGATGAATAATCTGTTATCATCACGCTAGAGTTAGCAAATAGATCTTGCAAGCTTGCATCAGTATCTGCTATATCTATAAAATCAGGAATAGAAAAATCACTAAGATATGGCATTATATTTGGATGTGGATTAAAGATTATTTTATAATTATATTTTTCATATATATTTTTTAGCATGTTACTATTTAATACATCATTCCATTTTATATAGTACTCGCTATCTTTAAATCCATCTTTATAATCTCTTTGAGCTGAACGGCTAACTGTTTCTACTAGATTTTTTCTCCATGTTGGCATAATTAGAATTTGCTTCGTGTTTGTTTTATTTTTCTCAAGTAGAGAGTCATGTCTAGCAAAGCCTGTTAAGACTACTTCTTTATTGCTAAATTTATAATGATTAAAATTATCTGCAAT
>NZ_MJKB01000014.1:0-1293 GCF_002139495.1 Campylobacter sp. P0085
CAACTGTACCACCGACATTTGTAAAGATTTTAAATTCATTTCCAACCCTAATATCATATCCATAACTAGAAAGCCCATAGCTGACAACGCCACGGCCTATATTTTCTTCGCAAAATGGAGTTATCATCTTGTGTTCTAAGCTCATTTGGCGTATCCATTTATCGCTTTTTAAACCCATAAATTTCCCTTTAAAATTAAATTGTAAGATTATAGCAATTTCTACTTTAAACTAAAGTTTAGCTTATTATTTAGATAATTTGGGTAGAATTATGAAATTTTACTTAATTTAAGGAGAATTTATGACAAGAGATGAGATTAAAGAGCTTATGAGCTTTTTTGATGAGACAAACATTAATAAAATTAAGATAAAAGATGGTGATTTCGTAATCGAGTTAGAAAAACACGAGCCATGCGAGCAAGTAGCCCCAGCCCCAGCTTGCCCTACAATCCCAGCCCCAGCGCCAATCAATGTAGTAGTAAATGAAAAAACAGTAACTACTTCAACAGCAACTGATACATTAAACTCACCGATGGTAGGGACATTTTATATAGCTCCAAGTCCAGGTGCGCCAAGCTTTGTTAAGGTAGGTCAAACAGTGAAAAAAGGCGACACTATAGGCATTATAGAAGCGATGAAAATTATGAATGAGATTGAAGCTGAGTTTGATTGTAGAATTACAAAAGCCCTAATCGCAGATGGCCAGCCTGTGGAATTTGGTATGGCGTTATTTGAGGTTGAAAAACTATGAGAGAGATTAAAAGAATCCTAATAGCAAATCGTGGTGAAATAGCCCTTAGAGCACTTAGAACTATCCAAGAGATGGGTAAAGAAGCAGTTGTAGTGCATTCTACAGCTGATAAAGATGCTCTTTATGTCAAATACGCTGATGCTAGTATCTGTATAGGCGGTGCTAGAAGTAGCGAGAGCTATCTACATATCCCAGCTATTATCACAGCTTGCGAGATTAGCGAAGCTGATGCGATATTTCCAGGTTATGGATTTTTGAGCGAAAATCAAAATTTCGTAGAAATTTGCGAAAAGCACAATATCAAATTTATAGGTCCAAGCGTAGAGGCTATGGCTTTAATGAGTGATAAAAGCAAAGCCAAACAGATGATGATGAGAGCAGGAATTCCAGTTGTACCAGGTAGTGATGGCGCTATCAAAGATATAGAAATGGCTAAAAAATTAGCTAGTGAAATTGGCTATCCTGTAATCATTAAAGCAGCTGCAGGTGGTGGTGGCCGTGGTATGAGAGTGGTAGAGAAAGAAGAGGATTTAGAAAAGAGCTT
>NZ_MJKB01000015.1:0-1251 GCF_002139495.1 Campylobacter sp. P0085
GTTGTCAGCTATGGGCTTTCTAGTTATGGATATGATATTAGGGTTGGAAATGAATTTAAAATCTTTACAAATGTCGGTGGTACAGTTGTAGACCCTAAAAATTTTGATGAGAAAAATGTAGTGGATTTCATCGGTGATATCTGTATTGTGCCACCAAATTCATTTGCCTTAGCTAGGACGGTGGAGTATTTTATAATGCCTAGAGATACCCTAGCTATATGCCTTGGCAAAAGCACATACGCAAGGTGTGGGATAATAGTCAATGTAACGCCATTTGAGCCTGGATTTAAAGGTCATATCACAATTGAAATTTCAAATACTACCCCACTTCCGGCTAAAATTTACGCAAATGAGGGGATAGCTCAGGTGCTATTTTTACAAGGGGATGAGATTTGTGAGACTAGCTACGCTGACAAAAATGGCAAATATCAATCCCAAACTGGCATAACCCTACCAAGAATACTACAATAAGGGTTTAAAATGATGGTTTATAGCAGACAAAAAATAGAAGATGATGATATAAAAGCCGTGATAGAAGCGCTAAAAAGCGATATGCTTACATGTGGAAATCGTGTGGTTGATTTTGAGAGTGCTTTGTGCGAGCTTACTGGAGCCAAATTTGCCGTGGCGATGAACTCGGCCACTTCAGCACTTCACGCTGGATATATCGCACTTGGCGTAGGACCTGGCGATGAAGTTATCACCACCCCTATAACCTTTGCAGCCACTGCAAATGCAGCTATAATGTGTGGGGCTAGGATTAAATTTGCTGATGTACTTTTAAATGGTAATATAAATCCAGCCTTTATAAAAGAGTTAATAAGCGATAAAACCAAGGTTATAACTGCTGTGGATTTTGGTGGGTATCCAGTAGATATGGATGCTATCAAAGCGTTAATAAAAGAGCAAGATATTAAAATTATTGATGATGCTAGTCACGCTTTGGGTAGTAGTATTAATGGCAAGATGGTTGGCACTTTGGCTGATGCTACGATTTTTAGCTTTCATGCGATTAAGCCTATTACGACTTTTGAGGGTGGGGCTTTGCTAACTAATAATGAAGAGATTGCTAAATCTGCTAGACTCACACGCTCACATGGTATGGTAAAAAAACAGGCTTGGAATATGGATATGGTAACTCTAGGCTATAATTACCGCTTAAGCGATGTGGCGTGTGCTTTGGGGCTAAGCCAAATCAAAAAGCTTGATAAGTTTATCTCTAGGCGTTATGAGATTGCTAAGATATATGAT
>NZ_MJKB01000016.1:0-1007 GCF_002139495.1 Campylobacter sp. P0085
AGACTTCTTGAAGAACTAGATATGATAGCTACTACTACAAGCTTTAATGGCCAACAACTACTAAATGGAAATTTTTCAAACAAAAACTTCCAAATAGGTGCTTATAGTAATGAAACTGCAAAAGTAAGTATAGGTGCTACAAACTCAAATACAATTGGGCATACTAGGTTTGAGACTGTTTTTAATACTGTTGTATCTACTGTCTCTACTTTATCAAATCAAACCCTAACAGTAAAACTTAGTGGTGTTGATGGATATCCTAATGGTTATGAATTTCAAGCAATTGCTGGTACGGTATTAGCAAAAGATGGCTATAAAGCTGTAGCTGATATGATGAATGGCGTTTCAGATAAAACTGGTGTAAAAGTTAAAGTTAATAATACTCAAATTATGTCAGAAGCTATTGGTGCTGGTACAATACAAGATTTAACAATTAATGGCGTAACTATTGGAAATATTACTGTAAAAGCTAATGATTCTGACAATGCTCTAATCGCTGCAATTAACGCTAAAAAAGATGAAACCGGAGTAGAAGCAAGCCTTGAAAATGGTCGTCTAGTTTTAGCTGCTAAAGATGGTAGAGCTATTAATGTAGATACACATTCTGTTAATAGTTTTACAATAGCTGGAGGCGTGAAAGGTAATTTTTCAGAAAAAGGTATTACATATTTAGGTCAATTGACTTTCATTCGCCAAGACGCTAGAGATATCAAAATAGGCCTACAAAATATGTCATTAATCGCTTCTCATATATTTAGTGGCAATGCTGCAATATCTAATGCGGCTAACGCTAACAAGGCATATAATCAAACATCGGTAAATCTGAAATATATGAACTCTGGTACAATTAGTGCTACAATGGCTAAAGCAATGGGATTTTTTAATGGTAACGCATCTAATGCCAATCAAGAAGTAGACCAAGCCGGTGGCGTAAATACTTATGGTGGTGCCCAGGCTATGGTGGATGTAGCTGAAGCAGCTAGAAAGACTCTAGACAAGCTAAGAGC
>NZ_MJKB01000017.1:0-669 GCF_002139495.1 Campylobacter sp. P0085
AATTCAAAGCTCTAACAAGTCCTGTAAAATTGTTTTAAATATTAAAACTTGATTGTGACTTTTAACAATGGTAATTTAAGTAACTTTACTTTTCAAAGCTAAATAAGATTAACTTGAAATGTGAGTGGAATTATACAATATTAATATTAAAATAAGCTTAAATATAAAACAATTTTCAAAAAATATTATAATTTTTTGAAAATTTGTACTAAAATCTAGTTAAATAATTAAAAATTTAATATTATTAAAAATTTTAATACAAAATGAAGCAATTTTAGGTAAATCAAAAAATATAAGAATATAGTATTTGAAAAATAGAAATTATAAATTTTAATCAAGCAACATTAGATTTTAAAAAATTTAAATAACAAAGATCTTGAGAATTACAAACATGATATGCCAATATGAAAAATAAAAACGGATAAAAATGAATAATGGTGGGCCTAACAAGACTTGAACTTGTGACCTCACCCTTATCAGGGGTGCACTCTAACCAGCTGAGCTATAGGCCCTTAATAACTACTTTTAAAAATCAATCTCTCAAACCTAAACAAGTGTGATTGAGACTCCTTTGAAGTGATAATTGTGAGATTATCACTTTGTACTCTAGAAAGGAGGTGATCCAACCGCAGGTTCTCCTACGGTTACCTTGTTACGACTTCACCCCAG
>NZ_MJKB01000018.1:0-516 GCF_002139495.1 Campylobacter sp. P0085
TAGCAAAGAATTCTTTCAAGAAATCAATCTTGAAAAGAAAAAATTGCGATTTGATAATAAAAAAGAGCTTGAAGTGTGGTTTCAAAATTTGGTTGAAAAACACACAAAAAAGGGCATTTTTTCTAATCAAGTCGATAATGAAGCTATTTTTGAAGAGATGTATAAAGTCTATAAAGAACCATACGAAAAAATACAAGACTTAGAAGCAAAATTGAAATATTCAAAAGCTGAAAATACTGAACTTAAAAACGAAAAACAACGATTTCACGAGCTTTTAGAAAGCGATCCAGCATTGAAAGAAGCATATAATCAAGCTTTGAAAAACTTAGAAAATCGAAAAAAAGAAAAAATGCCAGACAAAAAACGTCAATGGCTCGAAAGTAAAGAAAGACAAGAAAGAATTTTAGATAAACGTTCAGAGCAAGATCAAGAAAATGATCACGATGATTTAGGTATAGATAAAATCTTAATCCACAAAAACGAAGACAAAACACAAGAAGACAACAAACCAAAAAT
>NZ_MJKB01000002.1:0-86848 GCF_002139495.1 Campylobacter sp. P0085
CTAGTAGACTACTAGTTTGATAGGCTGGGTGTGTAATGGATGAGAGTCCTTTAGCTGACCAGTACTAATAGCTCGTTTGCTTATCTTAATAAGCATCACTTCCTTGTTAAGGATAAAATATAATCCTTTTAGGTTTTAAAATATTTTTAGATATTAAACTTAGTGATTTTTAGCTTTAATACTCTAAGCAGTGTTAAATAAGATATTATATTTACTATATGATATTTTATTTAACACTGCTCGTGGCTATACATGATTAGGAAACGCCTTGCTCCATCTCGAACCAAGAAGCTAAGCTTTTCATGGCCGATGATACTCTCCCTTACTGGGATGCTGGAAAAGTAGGTTGCTGCGAGCTTTGTTTTTATTCTTTATATCTTATATTTATTAATCTATAGTTTTAGTATTTATTTGTTTTTACCTTAATGGATGAAATGGTATAAATCGCTTTTTATTTTATATCTTTTAACTAATTTATTAATTCTTGGATATTTTATTATTGTAAGTTGTTAAGCTTAGATGTTTTAGTGTTTTTATGGTTTATATTATATCCTTTAGATATTATTGTTATTGATTTGGATGGAACTTTATTAGATACTAATTATACTAATCATATATTATATAAAGATGTTTTAAGCAATAAGTTTGGAATGTCTCACTTAATAGAGTTACTATAAAAACTTTAAACAACTGTTTGGAAAATCAATTATCTGCAGTAGAATTACTTAAAATAAAAGAGTATAAAGAACAAATTTATTCTAAATATTTAAATTTAACAAAAGTAAATTATTTACTATATTATCTAATATTAGAATTGCATAAAACAAATAGAATTATTTTATTGACTAATACTAATAAAAATAGAGCTGATGAGCTTATAAAATTTTATGATTTACAAAATTATTTTTCTTATATCTATTATAACTCTAGCAGGAATAAGTAGAAATGATTTTTATCTAAACTATAAAAGCCTTTTATAGCTTAGATTATATTGGTAATTTACGTGTTGATTGTGAAAATTTAAAAAAGAATCCTGCTAGATTTATTTATACTATTAAAGATGATTTTTGCAAACCAAATAATACTTCAAATATATGTTTTAGATATATCTATACTTTTTTATCAAATATTGATTTGCTTAAATGGTCTTTTAAGCATTCATATTATGTTTGTTTGGTTTCTGAACTATATGCTAATAATGAAAAAATGCGCTTTAGAGATAGCTAGGTTTGCGTGAATAATTTAAAAGATGGTATTGATTTTTTCTTAGAGTTAAAGATGATGAGTGTTTGTATATATTGCTTCTAAGTTTGTAAAAAAAATGGAGTCGTGATTGCAAGTGGATTAGCATTTAGATGTGATGGTATTGCTCATAGGGCTGCTTTTTAATTTAATATGCTAACAGTTACGATTTTACCAAGTAGGATAAAAGAGATTATCCCTAAACAAAATACTGATTTGGCAAACCAAATATCTATTAATGGTGGATTGATTATTAGTAGATATTATAAAGATGCTTTAAATTTTAAAGAACAAATGAGTGGATGTGTAAAGAGATAGATTGCAAGTGTTATTTAGCGATATGATGGTTTTAACTACTAGCTATAGCAAAAGTGATGCTAAAAAGAATAAAAAGTTAAATAGTTAGTGGTTCAAGACACGTTATAAAAAATCTAAAAATTATGGTATAAAATTTGCTGTTATATATGATGAGAAGCTTTATAATAGTAAGCAGTTTAATTTAAATATGGAATTTATAAACAAATATAAAAATTATCATGATACATCTGAGATAAATAAAAATATACGATAATTTAAGTTTATAAGCTCTCAAAATATTGAATTAAGCTATACTAAATTTAAGAGTATTTAAATTTGAAATTCTAAATTAATAATAGATTATATTAAATAAAGATAGAGATAATAATATTAAAGAAAAGATAATATAAATTTATCTTTATAAATAATTATTTGATTTAGTTTTATTTTTTCTTAAATTTAAAATAGTTAATATTCTCATTTTATAAGTTTTTATATTTTATTAGCATAACAAAAAATATGCAAATAAAATATAAAATTGGTAAAAGATGGGAATTTGAGTATTTTTAAAGCTAAATTTAGCTATATTAACAATAAAAATTATTATTTGGATATATAGATGGAATTTGGTTTTATGCAACTTTTTTATGCATTTTTGCTTACGCTTTTTGCTGGGTTTTCTACTTCAATTGGTGCAGTAATTGCATTTTTTAGTAAAAAGGATGATTATAGGCTTCTTAGTATTGGGCTCGGATTTAGTGCTGGAGTGATGATTTATATCTCATTTATGGAGATTTTGCCTAGTTCGATGGATGATTTTGCTAGAATTTTTGAAAGTAAAAATGCTGAGTTTATAGGACTTTTAGCATTTTTTAGCGGAATAGTTTTAACTGCTTTAATTGATAAATTTATTCCAAGCGATTTAAATCCCCATGAACCAAAAGATAGCCTTGATGAGCTTAAATTTTGCCCACTGCCAAAAAGTAATGAGCCACGTCCAACCTATCATCCAGGAATTAGTCAAAAGAGCTTAAAGAGCTTAAAACGAACCGGGATTATTACTGCTTTTGCTATTGCGATACATAATTTTCCTGAGGGATTTGCGACATTTATTAGTAGTGTTGAGTCGTTAAGTTTTGGACTAGCAATTGCTGGGGCTGTAGCATTACATAATATTCCTGAGGGACTAGCAGTTTCATTGCCAATATATCATGCTACTGGAGATAAAAAGAGAGCCTTTGCCTATTCGTGTTTATCAGGATTTGCTGAGCCTATTGGCGCAATTGCTGGAGCATTGATTTTGATGCCTTTTATGAATGAGACAGTGATGGCTAGTGTTTTTGGTGTTGTTGCTGGAATTATGGTTTTTATTAGCTTTGATGAGCTTTTACCAGCAGCTAGGAGTTATGATAAGGCACATGATAGTTTATATGGTTTAGTTGCTGGTATGGTAGTGATGGCAGTGAGCTTGATTTTACTTGGGATCTAAATTTTGTATTAAATTTAGATCCATAATTTAGCTAATTTATTTTTTTATCTTAGTAGTACGGTATAAGAAACTAAATACTTCAGCGACGGCTTTGTATAAATTTGGTGGAATTTCTTGATTAATATCAACTTTGCTTAGAATCTCGACTAAGTCACTATCTTCTCTAATGGGAACTTTATAAATTTTGGCTGCTTCAATGATTTTATTAGCTACTTCACCTTTGCCGCTAGCTAAAACCATTGGAGCATTGTTTTTATCTTTATTATAACCTAGAGCAACTGCCTTTTTAATTTTTTTTGCCATCTTATGCCTTTTTGTTAAATCCAAAATCAAATGCCCTGTCAGCTTGATGATATGGGGCTTTTTTAGGTTTATGAACCAAAGTAAAGCTACTAACTATTAATCCCAATCCAGTGATTGCGCTTTTTAGTTCTTTACTAGCACTTAGGATTAGGTTTTTAAATTCAGCCGTACCAGTAGCAATACTAATATCGATATATTTGTTATCGCTTAAGGCAATTACGATATCAACATTACCAAAATGAGTAAAATTTAGATCAATTTTAGCGTAGAAACGTTTCTTTTTACCTTGTTTAAAAGCTACGCTACTACTCTCAAGCGCATCCCATGAGTATGGTAAGTATGTTTGAAGCGAATTTTGTGCATAGCTAATTAGCTGGTGCATTTCGATTTGAGTTAAAAGTCTATTTATATTCTGATTTAACGCAGCCTGATTTGGTTGATTGGCTGTGGCTTCTTTTAGGGCTAAAAGTGTGGCTTTAACATCATTTTGTAGTGTTTGAGCAGCTAGATTTTTATCATTTGGAGTGATATTTGCTATATCAGCTTTAGCTAAATTTGTAGCTTTTATCAATCCTTTTAGTTCAGCTAGATGGCTTTTAGCATCTTGGCTATTTTTATCAAAAAAGTTAATAATATTTGATAGCTTTCTAGCAGCCATAGAGAGTTTATCTTGTAGATTTAGATTATTAGCATCAGTGTTAATATGTTGTATGAAATTACTTAAATTTGTGCTATTTTGAGATTGATTTAGACCGCTTATTAGACTTTCTAAATTTGGCGTAGATTGAGTGGTTTGTGCTATTGTAGCACTATTAATCTGGCTTAGCTGTGTAGATTCTAGCATAGCTGAGAGGCGATTAGCACTGGCTGCTATATTGTTTGATAGCTTAAATTCTTTTATATCAAGAGCGGGATTATTTATATTGGATTTTAGTGAATTTAACTCAGCTTTGATATCTAGAAGCATTTGGCCTAGCTGTGTACTTAGAGGTTTGACATTTTTTAAATTTGGGTGGTTAAAATTAATCTGTGATAGCGAAGTTTCTATATTTTTGATTATATTTTGACCTTGGTTTATAGCTCGTGATATATTTTGCTCTATTGAGAGTGGATTTTTGGGATTAGTTTGAATTTGATATGCGATTTTATCAAGGAATTTCGCCATATGTTCTAGCTTAGTATTTGCATCTAAAAGTGGCTTAAAATTTGAGTTTTGTATAATTTGGTTATTTTTTAATTTATTTTTTTGTAAAATTTCTAAAAGTGCATTAAAGCTCTCTTGTGGACTACTTTCTTTGGTATTTGCAAGACCCATAAAGGCTAGCGTAAGATCTTTATTAGTAGTATTTTTCATCAGTGATAAAAGTTCTTTAATGCTTGATGGCAAAATTTCAGCCTTTAGAGTTTGGGCGAGTTTAGCCTCTAGCATTATGCCTGTATCTTTGATAGTTTGGGCAATGTTTGTTGTTTTAATATGCTCAACTGGCTTGATAAAACTTTCAAGCTTTGCACCAAGTTGACTTAGCTTCGGGTCTGATTTTATAGAATTTAAAAGAGAGGCTAGATCTTTGGCTAAATTTGGTGCTACTTGCGATGATTTTATCTGGGCTAAGGCATTTTGTTTATATGTTCCATCATCGATATTAGCCTTGAGTGCATTTAATAGTTTTGATGTGAATTTATTTAATTCTAAATCGAGTTTAGTCTGCTCAATTACAACACCTTGGGTTGGTTTTTTTAGTATGGTTTTGCCATCATTTAAGGTAGTTGTATTACTAGTCTCTTTAGATGATTTTTTATCATCTTTGGTTTGGGTTGGTTGTTGGGTTGGGGTATTATTTACTATTATCATCATTTAACTCATCAAAAATCACACTATGACCACCGTGGCGAGTAAATGCCACCTCTTGGTCTTTGGGTACATTTTTTTGAAATGTAGCAAAGATTATCAAAAATGCCAACAGTGTAATGTAGTAATATATAAAAGCTGTAGCGCCAAATTGGTTTATTAAAAATCCTATAATTATTGTAGATAAAAATGAACCTATTAAGTAGTTAAATAGTAAAGCTCTTACAACTTCGACATAAGTAGTTTTATCAGTTACAACATCGTTTGCCCTAGCTAATGCTAGTGCGTAAAGTACAAATATTCCAAAACCTAAAAAGAAAACAATAAGATACTGTAAAGCAATATCTGGGTTAATAAATATAAATATAAGACACGCTAGAAGTGCTATGCTAGAGGCTAAAATAATAGCAAACTTTCTACCAAATTTATCAGAAATAGTTCCAAATATAGTATGTGCCATAAATCCGCCACTCATTCCAATAATTATAAAAATTCCAGCTTGTGCTGGGGTATAGCCTTGGGTTATTATAAATAGTGAAGCCATTGAGAAAAATCCATTCATTGTAAGACCAGCAATTATACTTGTAGCAAGCGCTAATGGGGCGATATTGTAAATTTTAGGCAAGCTAATACTCATTGCTTTTGGGATTTTAGGTGATTTGATTTTAAGAAAATTTAATGGAATTGAACCTAAAATGATTGCAATTGTGCCAATTAAAAATACCTTCGTAGTGCTTAAATCCATACTCATAATCACAGCGCCAATGGCAAAGGCGCTATAAAAGATAATTTCATAAAATCCAAGTACCCTTGAGCGAACAGAATTTGAAATCTTCTCATTTAACCAACTCTCTACAATTAATACAATACTATAATAGCAAAACCCTAGCATAAATCTTAAAATAGCCCAAAATATGAGATTTTCACTTATATCATGAAGTAGGGCTGAAATGGCAAAAAGCGCAGTAAATATAGCATAAGCTCTCATATGTCCTACATGTGAAATTAACCTATGCGATATAATTGTACAAGTAAGCGCTCCCATAAAAAAGCAAGAAGTAATAAGGCCAATTTGCGTATTTGAAGCTCCTAATTCATTTAGTAGAACTCCAGCAGAACTAACAACTAACCCACTAGCTATAAATATAAAGCTAACTCCTATAAATAAAGCACTAAGCGAGGTTATAGCTCTTTTACTTCCTGCCATAAAATACTCCAGCGCAAAATACACCAAGAGGCATTAAAGCAAGTCCGGCTAAAAATGCGATTGGTTCTAAAATTCCGTGCCTAAGCAAAACAAAAAAGGCAATAATTAAAATAAAATAGCTAAGCAGCCTAAGTGGTTTAAAAGCACCTAGAATATCTATTTTACGAAATTTAGCTAACTTTTTATCACTTTTGGTAGTAAAATTTTTCTCATTTAAATTTGTAATATCAACATTTAAATTGTCTGAATTATCATTGTTTTTAATCTGCTCATCTTCGCTATCTTCAAAAAGCTCAAGTTCTTGCTCGCTTAATTGATAATTAACACTTTTATTCTCAACTCTACTCTTATATCCAAAATAACTAGCAAATAAAATAAGCGTAGAACAAATAAAGGCTACTTGTGAATTTAAAAGTGCAACTGCCCCAAAAGCCGAAGTAATAGCTATCAACAATAGATCCAAGATTAGATAAAATATAGCTAAATTTTTAAATTTCATCTCTTTTCTTTAAACTCTTCATAGCTTTTAACTTGAGATTTATAGGCCTTATAGATATTATTTATCGCTGCACCAACGCCTATAAAGATTCCAATACCTAATCCCCAGTTTGAGCCTGTTAGCTCCTTTAATCCCCAGCCGATCCCAAAGCCTATAAGCACCGCAACTACGATTGAGATCCCAAGACTTAGGCTATCAGCGGCTTTTATTGCGGTGTTTATCTTTTTGCTTTTTTGGCTCATAGTGATTTAAAACTCTCTTTTATAGCTTGTGCGGTTTTGTCTAAGCTAGTTTGGCTTAGAGGCTTGCAAACAAAGCAAGTTTCAAACTGACTTGGTGCTAGATATACTCCACGCTTTAGCATTTGAGCGTGGAATTTGGCAAATAAACTTGTATCGCTTTGTAGAGCTTGAGTGTAGTTGGTAACTGGATTTTCATTGAAGAAAAATCCCCACATAGACCCACGCATAGTTGTTTGAAGTGGAATTCCCATCTCATTTGCGCTATCTTGCATAGTATCAATTATAAATTTACTCTTTTTACCAAGCTCATCATATAAATTTGGCATATTATAAATTTTATTTAACGCAGCTAGTCCAGCAGCCATAGCAACAGGATTACCGCTTAGCGTCCCAGCTTGATAGACTCCACCAAGTGGGCTTATAAGCTCCATTATCTCATTTTTTCCAGCATACGCAGCACACGGCATACCACCACCAATGACCTTACCAAAGGTAACTATATCAGCTTCAATCTTATTTAATCCATAGCTACCAGTGGCACTAGCTCTAAATCCACTCATAACTTCATCAAAGATTAGCACCGCACCATTTTCATCACAAATCTTTCTAAGCCCATGTAAAAACTCATCACTACCAGGCACCAATCCCATATTTCCAGCGATTGGCTCAACGATAATAACGCCAATATCACCATTTTTAAAGCACTCTTCAACACTATTTAAATCATTATATTTAGCTAGATGAGTATTTTTGACTATATCATTTGGGACGCCTAAGCTACTTGAATATCCAAAAGTGGTAGCTCCACTCCCAGCTTTGACTAATAATCCATCGCTATGGCCGTGATAGCAACCTTCAAATTTGATTATTCCATCTTTTTTGCTATATCCACGAGCTAATCTAATAGCGCTCATAGTAGCTTCAGTCCCGCTATTAACAAAGCGAATTTTATCTAAATGAGGGAATTTAGATAATACTAATTTCGCAAGCTCAGTTTCTAATAAACATGGCGCACCAAAGCTTAGGCCCTTTTTAGCCGTTGATATCACAGCATCTTCTATATCCTTATCACAATGCCCAAAGATGAGTGGCCCCCAGCTTAAAATATAATCAATATACTCATTATTTTCAATATCATAGATAAACTCACGCTCACCCCTATCTATCATCACAGGAGTAGAACCAACTGAACCAAAGGCACGAACAGGCGAATTTACACCACCTGGGATATATTTTTGTGCTTTTTGGAATTCATCTTTATTTCTCATCTTTTTTATCCTTATTAAATGAAGTTATGTATTCAAATAAATTTAAAATCTCATTTTGAGTAAGAAAATATGATGGCATAATGCCTTTTGAGTCTGTGACTGCAGATTTGAATTTATCGAATTCAAGATTATTTATGCGTGGTGCCATCAAAGACCTCTCCTCATATTTATTAGTTTTTTTATTAAATGCTTTGTATTTTACTATCAAAGCACCATCCCCTTTGCTTCCATGACACTTGTCACAGCCGATTCCACGAGGATTTTTATATAGCATTTTAGCATATTCGCTCTCAGTAATAAACTCTTCACTAAAAGCAAAAGTAATAAAAAGCAAAAAAAAGCCAATAAATTTCATAAATCTCACCTGAGTTTAATTTGAATTTAGGTATGATACAATTTTTGTAATTAAAAAATGCATAAAAGGATTAAAAATGCAAATAATTGATGGTAAAGAGATAAGTAACAGAGTAAAAGAGAGAGTAAAAGCTGAAGCTATAGCTTTAAAAGATATGGGAATTACTCCAACTTTAGCAGTTATTTTAGTAGGTGAAGATAAAGCTAGTCAAACTTATGTTGCAAGTAAAGAAAAATCTACAATAGCTTGCGAAATGGGTTCAGTAGCTCATAAATTACCTGAATCTACTACTCAAGACGAGCTTTTAGCTTTGATTGAGCTTTTAAATGCAGATGATAGTATAGATGGAATTTTAGTTCAACTGCCGCTTCCAAAACATATAGATAGTAATAAAATTTTAGAAGCTATTGATCCAAGCAAAGATGTGGATGGATTTCATGCTATAAATGTAGGTAAATTAAATAGCGGATTAGATGGATTTGTGCCTTGTACGCCACTTGGGATAATGGAGCTTTTAAAAGAGTATAACATTGAAGTTAGTGGCAAAAATGCCGTGGTAATAGGAAGAAGTAATATAGTAGGTAAGCCAATGGCAGCACTGCTACTAAATGCTGGGGCTACTGTGACTATAGCTCACTCTAAAACTAAAGATTTAGCAAAAGTTTGTCAAAATGCCCAAATTATAGTAGTTGCTGTAGGTAAACCAAATTTTTTAACTGCTGATATGGTAAGCGATGGAGCGATAGTAATAGATGTAGGTATAAATCGTTTAGATAATGGTAAGTTAGTAGGTGATTGTGATTATGATAATGTAGCTCCGAAGTGTTCTATGATAACTCCTGTTCCAGGAGGAGTAGGGCCAATGACAATTGCTATGCTACTTAGCAATACGCTAAAATCAGCAAAAAATAGAAAATTAAAAGGTTAAGCTTTGAGAAAAATTTTATCGAAATTCTATAATTTTTGTAGTAGTTGGACTGGAACAGTAATTATAGTTTTGTTTATAATATTTTTTATCGCTCAAGCATTTGTAATCCCTAGTGGCTCTATGAAAAATACTCTTTTAGTTGGAGATTATCTATTTGTAAAGAAATTTTCTTATGGAATTCCAACACCACACATTCCATTTATAGAAATTCCAGTGCTTCCTGATAGCGATGGTGATGGGCATTTGATAGCTAGTGATGGGCCAAAGCGTGGTGATATAGTAGTTTTTCGCTATCCAAAAGATCCTAAAATTCACTATGTAAAGCGTAATTTTGCTACTGGAAATGACGAGGTTATATTTGCTCCAAGTGCAATGTATCTAAGACCAAGCGGTGGTGATGATGAGATAAATAGTAAATTTAAAGATGCTGATATTGTAATATTAGGTGGTAAAAGATTTATAAAAGAGCCATATAAGATGGCCGGAATTCACTATGATAATAACACTGATAAAGATAATTATGGTGGATTAAAAGCTGATACATTTACTATTGCTGGTATGGTGGATTTTGCTATGAGTGAGATTATGGTGCCAGAATTGCCTAAAATTAATGGATTAAATTTCAACGCATATTACTTTAAAGTGCCACAAAATGAGTATTTCATGGTGGGCGATAATAGAGAAAATAGCAGCGATAGTAGATTTTGGGGTTCTGTGCCTTATAAATATATAGTTGGTAAGCCGTGGTTTGTCTATCTAAGCTATGATGAGAATTACAAAATTCGCTGGGAGCGTATCGGACGCTTAGCAAGTAGCTTAGAAGATATGGCAAAATAGATAGGTTGGCTAAGTTGATTAACTAAAAGCCAAATTTATATCATTTTATATGATATAATCAGATAATTTTAATTTAAAGTAGGTTTAGATGAATATTTCTAAGATTTATATAGCAAGTGATCACGCTGGATATGAGGCTAAGATGCAAGTTAAGAGTATTTTAGAAAATATGGGCGTATTGGTGATAGATTTAGGAACTGATAATGCTAAAAATAGCGTGGATTATCCTGATTTTGCTGCTTTAGTGGCTAATAGTATTAAAAGTAATGATGAATTTGGTGTGTTGATATGCGGTAGCGGGATTGGTATATCTATAGCAGCTAATCGCTTTTCTCATATACGCTGTGCTTTGAGTCATAATACTACTATTGCAAGACTATCTAGAGAGCATAATGATGCAAATGTGCTGTGTTTTGGTGCTAGAGTAGTTGGTGCTGAGATTATCAAAGATATGGTTGAAGTATTTTTTACTACTGAATTTAGTGGTGGTAGGCATCAAAAACGAGTTGAAAAACTAGGAGTATGTCAATGTTCTTAGATTGGATTTTTTATACATTTTTTATTTGCTGTAGCCTTTATTTGGTTGTTATGGTATTTTATTATAAAACTTTACTTAAAAAAGAGCGTGCTATGCGTGATTTTGTTAAGAACAATCTAGATGATACTGAAATAATAATTCGCAAATTGCAAGTTCAACTTCAAAGAAGTCTTGGGAATATAGATATTTTAACCGATGAATTAAATAAAATTAAAAGTGATGTAAGCAGCTTAAGAGCTAGAAATTCTCAATACAGAGTAGAAAACGACAAATTAAGAGCTAGAATTAAAGAGTTAGAGGGCAAAATCGAAGCGCTATTGTAAAATAAATTTATTTATAGAAGGACTAGTGTGTATAGTTTATCACAAGAACAAAAAGATTATTTAGATTCAACTATTAGAAAGATTGCTGATTTTCCAAAGCCTGGAGTGATATTTCGAGATATTACTACGCTTTTAGGCGATGGTAAGGCATTTAATCTTTTAATGTCTCATCTCTATGATAGATATAAAGATAAAGATATTGATTATGTAGTTGGGATCGAGAGTCGTGGCTTTATTTTTGGTGCGGCTTTGGCTGATAGGCTTGGGGTGGGATTTGTGCCTTTTAGAAAAAAGGGTAAATTACCAGGTGCTACTATCTCTGAAAAATACTCATTAGAGTATGGAGTAGATGAGATTGAAGCGCATATAGATGCCTTTAAGCCTAGAGCAAATCTATTATTAATAGATGATCTTATAGCCACAGGTGGTACGGCTAAGGCAGCTTGTGAGCTTATTTTAAGACTTAATGGAAATTTGGTTGAAATCATCTCTATAATAGATATTGGAATTGGTGGATTAAAAGAGCTTAAAAATTATGCGCCAATTTATGTGGTATTACAGGAGTAGGATATGGAAGAGTTTTTAAAGAATTTATTATATGAGTATCAAAATTTCGCCTATCTTATTATATTTTTATGGTGTATTGCCGAAGGAGAGTTAGCGCTTATTTTAGGTGGGATATTTGCTCATGAGGGGCATGTGAATTTAGGGCTTATAATATTTGTGGCTGGACTTGGTGGATTTGTGGGGGATCAAATTTATTTTTATATTGGTCGCTATAACAAAAAATATATCCAAAAAAAATTAGCCAAACAAAGACGCAAATTCGCCGTTGCTCACCTACTACTTCAAAAATTTGGCTGGCCGATTATATTTATGCAGCGTTATATGTATGGATTTCGCACTATTATACCTATGAGTATAGGAATCACTAGATATAGCGCTAAAAAATTTGCTTTTATAAATTTAATTAGCGCTTGGGTATGGGCGGCTATTACGATACTTTTGGCTTGGCATTTTGGTCAGCTCATTTGGGCTGGGATAGAGTGGGCCGAGTCGCATTGGTATTTTGCGGTGCCAATTATCGGTGGATTTTTGGCTTCTTTATTTTTTGGTTTAAAATATATGGAAAAGCGAATTTTAAATGAAAGGAAAAAGAGAAGAAATGAATGTTGAATTAATAGATAAAAAATTAGCTGATATTTTGGCTGATTATGAGATAATTTTTATTGTTGATAAGAATTTGAGTCATAGATTTGTAGATGATTTGGGTGAGTTTGATTTTTACTCTTATAAGGGTGATGGGGTTTTAAATTTGCCTAGTAAGAGACGGATTTATGTAGGTATTAAAAATCTTGATTTAAATTCTCTTAGATTAGCGAGTGCTACGGCTTTTAATGCTATTAAAGAGCTTAATATCAAAAGTGTCAAAATCGCTAGTTATAGCGGGGATTGCGTTAAGATGAGTTTTGAGGCTATGGTTGAGGGATTTTTGTTAGCTAGTTATAAATTTGATAAATACAAAAGCGAGAAAAAAGAGAATAAAATAGAAAAAATTCTAATCTCAACTGAGGATTATAATAGCAAAAAGATCGCCCTAGATGAAGCGCAAATCGGCATAGATCACGCTCATATCATAGCTGAAGCGACTAATTTTACAAGAGATATAGTAAATGAAATTCCAGAGATCTACACCCCGCAAAAGATGGCCGAAGATGCGAAAAATTTAAGCCTAAGCTATGCTAATATAGAGTGCGCTATACATGATGAAAACTACCTAAAAAGCCAAAATATGAATGCCTTTTTAGCGGTTAATAAAGCCTCAATTCATCCACCACGCCTAATACATTTAAAATACACCCCAAAACAGAGCATTAAAAGAGTTGTATTTGTAGGTAAGGGTCTTACATATGATAGTGGTGGGCTAAGCTTAAAACCAGCTGATTATATGCTAACTATGAAAAGCGATAAGAGTGGTGCAGCGGCTGCTATGGGAATCATAATGGGAGCGGCTAAGATGGAGTTGCCATTTGAAATTCACGCCGTTTTGGGTGCGACTGAAAATATGATAGGTGGAAATGCGTATAAGCCTGATGATGTGCTAATTACTCGTAGTGGAGTTAGCGTAGAGGTTAAAAATACAGATGCTGAAGGCAGGCTTGTTTTGGCTGATTGTTTGGATTGGGCGCAAAGTGAGCTTGACCCAGATCTTCTTATAGATATGGCGACACTTACAGGTGCTTGTGTTGTAGGGCTTGGTGAATATACTAGCGGAGTTATGGGAAATAGCTATGAGTTACAGAGTGAGTTTAAAAATTACGCTAGTAGAAGTGGAGAGTATCTAACTGTTTTGGAATTTAATGATCATCTAAAAGAGCTTATAAAAAGCGATATAGCCGATATCTCAAATATCTCTTCAAGTAGATATGGTGGGGCTATTACAGCTGGAATCTTTTTGGATAAATTTATAAAAGATGAGTATAAAGATAGGTGGTTACATCTTGATATCGCTGGGCCTGCTTATGTAAATAAAGCATGGGGATATAATCCAGCTGGGGCTAGTGGAGCTGGAGTTAGAGCGTGTTTATACTATCTACAAAAATTAGCTAGAAATCATCAAAAAGGTCAGAATTAATGGGATTATCAGTAGGTATTGTAGGTTTGCCAAATGTGGGTAAATCAACTACATTTAACGCACTAACAAAAGCTAGTAACGCTGAAGCGGCCAACTATCCATTTTGTACGATTGAACCAAATAAGGCTATAGTGCCAGTGCCAGATCCTAGGCTTGATGAACTAGCTAAA
The DNA here is from genome assembly GCF_002139495.1 of Campylobacter sp. P0085. Lineage (NCBI taxonomy): Bacteria > Pseudomonadati > Campylobacterota > Epsilonproteobacteria > Campylobacterales > Campylobacteraceae > Campylobacter > Campylobacter sp. P0085. The sequence continues at coordinate 14,183 of NZ_MJKB01000002.1, forward strand.
ATCGTAAAACCAAACAAAATTCAACACTCTGTAATTGAATTTGTAGATATCGCAGGGCTTGTAAAGGGTGCTAGTAAGGGTGAAGGGCTTGGGAATAAATTTCTTTCTAATATTAGAGAGACAGAGGTGATCTTACACATGGTAAGGTGCTTTGAAGATTCTAATGTTACGCATGTAGAAAATAGCGTAGATCCAATTAGAGATATCGAAATTATCGAAACTGAGCTTATACTAGCTGATATAGAGCAACTTGCTAAAAAGATTGAGAAATTAACCAAAGAGGCTAAAGCAAATGTAAAAGGCGCTAAAGAGAGCTTAGAGTGTGCTAAGGCCTTAGCAGATCATTTAGATAGTGGCAAGAGTGCGGCGTCGTTTAGTGAATTTGATAGTGATGTTTTTAACGCTTTAAATAAAGAGCTTAGACTTCTTTCAGCAAAAGAGGTTATATATGGTGCCAATGTCAATGAAGATGAAATTTCTATCGATAATGAGTATGTAAAAAAGGTAAAAGAATACGCCAAAGAGCGTGGGGCAGAGGTTATCAAACTTTGTGCTAAGATAGAAGAGGAGCTAATAGGGCTAGATGATGCTGAGGCTAAAGAGATGCTAGAGAGCTTAGGAGCGAGTGAGAGTGGATTAGAGAGCATTATACGCACGGCATTTGCGAAGCTTGGGCTTATTAGTTATTTTACAGCTGGGGTTGTGGAAGTTAGGGCTTGGACTATTCACAAAGGGTGGAAAGCCCCAAAGGCTGCGAGCGTGATACATAATGATTTTGAAAGAGGTTTTATCAGAGCTGAAGTTATCAGCTATGATGATTATATCGCTTGTGGCGGTGAAGCCAAGGCTAAAGAAGCTGGCAAGATGAGATTGGAAGGTAAGGATTATATCGTTAATGATGGCGATGTGATGCATTTTAGATTTAATGTGTGATAATTCAATCCGAATTTAGAGAGATCTAAATTCGGATATATTCTATATATTAATTTTAATTTAAAAACTTATTTTTCAATTATTAAAAATTTATAAACTATTGTATAAATTGAGCTAAAGTACAAGATATTTTATTTATATATTTTTATAATTTTATTTAGTATTTATGATAATAAATATCAAATATTTTGTAAATTTTAAATTGCTAAAATTTATTATATATAGCTTAAATACTGATTTTACCATATATTTTTTGATTTTAATAAAAATATAAAAAGAGTATTAAAGTCTAAATTTAATTAAAATATATTATATAAATAATTATATATCAAAAAAATTTTAAGTAGTAAAATACAAATAAATGTATATAATAACACCAATTCTACATTATTTTAGAAAGGTCGAACATGGATAGACGAGATTTTATTAAAAGCTCAGCTGTTGCAGCTGCGTGTTCAGCAGCTGGTCTTACTGCGCCTAGCGCACTAAGTGCTGCTAACAAAGAGCAAGATTGGCGTTGGGATAAAGCAGTATGTAGATTTTGTGGTACTGGTTGTGGTATTGTCGTTGCTACTAAAGATGGTAAAATAGTTGCGGTAAAAGGCGATCCATTGGCTCCTGTAAATCGTGGTTTGAATTGTATTAAAGGCTATTTTAATGCTAAGATTATGTATGGCGAAGATAGAATTACTAAACCACTTTTAAGGGTAAATTCTAAGGGTGAATTTGATAAAAATGGTAAATTCGTTGAAGTTAGCTGGAAAAGAGCATTTGACGAGATGGAAAAACAATTTAAAAGAGCTTATAATGAGCTTGGACCAACTGGTATTGGTGTATTTGGCTCTGGACAATATACTGTCCAAGAGGGATATTCGGCTGTTAAGCTAATCAAAGGCGGTTTCCGCTCAAACAATATTGACCCAAATGCTAGACACTGTATGGCTAGTGCGGTTGTGGGTTTTATGCAAACTTTTGGTATAGATGAACCCGCTGGTTGCTATGATGATATAGAGCTAACTGATACAGTAGTATGCTGGGGTGCTAATATGGCGGAGATGCATCCAGTTTTATGGGCTAGGGTGAGCGATAGAAAACTTCAAAATCCAAATAATGTAAAAATTATAAATTTATCTACATTTTCAAATAGAACATCAAATATCGCTGATATGGAGATTATCTTTAGACCACAAACTGACTTAGCTATATGGAACTATATCGCTAGAGAGATTGTATATAATCATCCAGAAGCTATCGATGAAAAATTCGTAAAAGAGCACTGCGTATTTACTACAGGTCCAGCTGATATTGGTTATGGTATGAGAGATAATATCAACCACCCTAAATATCTACCAAGTGAGCTAGATACTGCAGCCAAAGAGAGATCTAAAGTATTAACTGAAGCTGAAGGCGTAACACTAGCATATTTAGGAATGAAAGCCGGTGATACAATGGAAAATAAACACACAGCCACCCCAGATGCTCATTGGCAAATTTCATTTGATGAGTTTAAAAAGGCTTTAGCGCCATATACACTTGATTTTGTAGCGAAATTAGCCAAAGGTGATGATAATGAAGATTTAGAAGAGTTTAAGAATAAACTTCAAACTCTAGCAAATTATTATATAGATCAAAAACGCAAAGTTGTGAGCTTTTGGACTATGGGTATGAATCAGCATACTCGTGGTACTTGGGTAAATGAACAAAGCTATATGGTGCATTTCTTACTAGGCAAACAAGCTAAACCAGGCAGTGGAGCATTCTCGCTAACAGGTCAGCCAAGTGCCTGTGGTACCGCTAGAGAGGTTGGGACATTCTCACACCGCTTGCCAGCAGATATGGTCGTAGCCAATCCAAAACATAGAGAGATTACAGAGAAAATTTGGAAACTTCCAGCCAAAACTCTAAACCCAAAACCAGGTGCGCCATATATGAAAATTATGCGTGATCTTGAAGATGGTAAGATTAAATTTATTTGGGTACATGTAAATAATCCATGGCACAATACCGCAAATGCTAACCACTGGATTAAAGCGGCAAGAGAGATGGATAACTTCATAGTAGTGAGCGATCCATATCCAGGTATTAGTGCTAAGGTAGCTGATCTTATCTTGCCAACAGCTATGATATATGAAAAATGGGGAGCTTATGGTAATGCTGAGAGAAGAACTCAACATTGGAGACAACAAGTCCTTCCAGTAGGCGAGGCTATGAGTGATACATGGCAATATATGGAATTTAGCAAACGCTTTAAACTAAAAGAGGTTTGGGGTGAGAAAAAAATCGATAACAAACTAACACTTCCAAGTGTCTTAGATGAAGCGGCTAAATTAGGCTATACTCCAGAATCAACTCTATATGATGTATTATTTGCTAATGCTGAGGCTAAATCATTTAGTGCTGATGATGCTGTTATAAATGGATTTGATAATACTGAAGTATTCGGTGATAGCAGAAATGTAGTTGGTAGCGATGGTAATGTATTTAAAGGCTATGGATTCTTCGTCCAAAAATATCTTTGGGAAGAGTATAGAAAATTTGGCGTAGGCCACGGTCACGACCTAGCAGATTTTGATACATATCATAAAGTTAGAGGTCTTAGATGGCCAGTTGTAGATGGCAAAGAGACTCAATGGAGATTTAATACCAAATATGATGTATATGCGAAAAAAGCAGCTCCAGATAGCGATTTTGCTTTCTATGGTAACGCAGGTGGTGCTCTACCAAGTGGGGATTTAACCAAGGTTACTAACCCTGAAAAAAGTTCTATCAAAAATAGGGCAAAAATATTCTTTAGACCATTTATGGATGCACCAGAAACTCCAAGCAAAGAGTATCCACTATGGCTATGTACAGGTAGGGTGCTAGAGCACTGGCATAGTGGTACTATGACAATGCGTGTTCCTGAGCTATATCGTGCTGTTCCAGAAGCGCTTTGCTATATGAATGAAGAAGATGGCAAAAAAATCGGCGTAGCTCAAAATGATGTCGTATGGGTAGAGAGCCGCCGTGGTAAAGTAAAAGCTAGAGTGGATTTCCGTGGTAGAAATAAACCACCTGTAGGCTTGGTATATGTGCCTTGGTTTGATGAAAATGTATATATTAATAAAGTTTGTCTAGATGCTACTTGTCCATTATCTAAACAGACAGACTTTAAAAAATGTGCTGTAAAAGTCTATAAGGCCTAAAATGCAAAGGCGAGATGCTATAAAGACGGGTTTTAGTTTAGTTGGACTTTTAGCTGCTAGCTCATTTGTTTATAAAGAGTATGCAAATGCTAAGCCTGTGCTTAAACTGCGTCCGCCTGCAGCTTTGGATGAAGATGAGTTTTTGACTCGTTGTATTAGATGCGGGCTATGCGTTGAGGCGTGTCCTTTTGATACGCTAAAACTCGCTGAATTTAAAGATAGTGGCGTAGGTATCGGAACTCCATTTTTTACCCCAAGGGATATTCCTTGCTTTATGTGCGAAGATATTCCTTGCGTAGTTGAGTGTCCTACAGAGGCGCTAGATCCTAAGCTAGTTACAAAAGATGGAGCTTTGGATATCAATATGGCTAAAATGGGTGTAGCAGTTGTAGATGAGAAAAACTGTGTAGCCTATTTTGGAATTCAATGTGATGCGTGTTATCGTGCTTGTCCATTGATAGATAAGGCTTTATTGATAGATTATAAACGCAATGAAAGAACTGGCAAACACGCATTTTTATTGCCGATTGTAGATAGTGATTATTGTACTGGATGTGGTAAGTGTGAAATAGCATGTATCACAGATAAAGCCGCAATAACCGTGCTTCCAAGAGATATGGTTATGGGTAAGTTGGGTAATAACTATGTAAAAGGCTGGGTAGAAGGTGATGATGCTAAACTAAAAGATGCTGATACTAAAATGCATTTAGATAGCAAAAAGGGTATTAAGTATCTAAATGGAGATGAGCTATGAAATTTACAATTGCTAGAAGGGTAGTTCAATTAGCTATTTTGGGATTGTTTATAGCTGGAAATATATATGGCGTAAATATCTTAAAAGGAAATTTAAGTAGCTCAGAGATCTTTGGTGTAATCGGACTTAGTGATCCATATGCTTTACTTCAGCTATTTTTGGCTGGATTTAGTGTAGGTAGTGCAAGTGTAATTGGGGCTTTGATTATGGTTGTCTTTTATGCTTTGATAGCACCTAGAGCATTTTGTTCTTGGGTCTGTCCAGTAAATATTCTAACAGATCTTGGTGCATACATAAGAACAAAGCTAAAAATTGGCAAAAATCTGGTTAATATAAGCTCAAATTCAAGATATTATCTATTTGTGCTGAGCTTGATATTTAGCTTTGCTTTTAGCATAGCAGCCTTTGAAAGTATAAGCTATATAGGGGCTTTTACTAGAGGTGTTGTATATCTTAGTGGATCTGCTATTAGTATAGCTATCATAATTATTTGTATAGAGGCTTTTTTAGGTAAGCGATTAATATGTGGTCATTTATGTCCTTTGGGAGCATTTTGGGCATTAGTTAGTAGATTTAGCTTAATACGCATCTATCACAACAGTAAAAATTGCACTCATTGCAATAAGTGCAAAGTTGTTTGTCCAGAGATGCAAGTCTTGGATATAGTAGGTAAACAAAGTGGCAATATAAGAAGCGAGTGTATAAGTTGCGGACGTTGCGTAGAGGCTTGCGATGATGATGCACTTAATTTTAGTATATTAAAATTTAGGAGAGAACAATGAAAAAGGGTTTGCAAAATGTTTTACTTAGTGCGACTGCAGCACTAGTTTTAGCAGCTTGTAATTTGAGCACAGGACAAGGCTCAGCAGTAGAAGATACACAAATTGGCCTTAGAAGTGTGGAACTTAAAGATGAAGTTAATGTAAAAAATCCAGTAATTACTTGGAAAGGCGATCTGCCAGGTAACAATGAAGTATATGAAAGAAGCTATGAAAATGCTCCGCCATTAATTCCACATAGCTTGGAGGGTTTGTTGCCTATTACAATAGAGTCTAATATGTGTTTGACATGCCACACTCCAGAAACAGCTAAAGAAATGGGTACAATTCCAGCTCCACAAAGTCACTATATGTATCTATCAACTGGTAAAAAAACAAAAGAGCTAAATACAGAAAGATTTAACTGCGTTCAATGTCACGTACCACAAGCAGATGCTGAACCGCTAGTTAAAAATAATTTTAAAGCTGATTTTAGAGATGGTGAGGGTAATAGATCATCTAATCTTATTGATGTTTTAAATCAAGGTATTAAATGATAGATAGGCGAAATCTCTTTGCTAAATTTAAGCAAAGAGAGCCTAGACTTATTGCACCGCCATATTTTAGCGGAGAGTTTGATTGCATTAACTGCCATGCGCCTTGTGTATCTAGTTGCCAAAGAGAACTTTTGGAGTTTGATGATGGTAGAATTAAATTTAACCAGTATAAGCTCGGTTGTAATTTTTGTAAAGAGTGCGCTATAGCGTGTGAATCTATAGGTAAGAGCGTGTTAAATTTGGCTTATCCGGCTAAAATAAATGCAAGCGTAGAGATAAATACGGCTACTTGCTTGGCTTGGAATGAGGTTATATGCTACAACTGCTTAGATATTTGTAAATTTAGAGCCATAGAGTATTTAGGAATGTTTAGGCCTACTGTTAATGATAGTTGCGTAGGGTGTAGTGAGTGCGTAAGCGTATGTGTAAATAACTCAGTAATTGTAAGGGGAAATTGATGAGATTTTTTGTAGTTTTATTTATGGCTATTACATTTTTATGGGGTAGTTTTGAGTTAAAATTACCTGCAAATGCTGTAAGTGTCAAGCTTGATAAGGATGAGCTATTAATAGGGCTTGATAATGGTGAGCTTTATAATTATAGCATAAAGACTCAAGAGCTAAATAAGATGATAGATCTACCAAAGTTCTCAAATTATTTTGATAATGATATAGCACCAAAGATTTTTAGTATTGACAAACTTGGCGAAGTGGTAGCTATTTTGTATGAGAGCGATAATGGAACCAAGTCGCTTGGTATTTTAGAAAATGGAAATTTAAAGAGCTTTAAAATGCATACTGATGGAGTTAAAAAGATATTTTTACTCGATAGTAATCATGTAATTTTTGTTACTTTAAGTAGCGAGGTTGAGTATTATAATTTTAGAGAAGGTAAGGTTGTTTTTGAAAATAAATTAACTACTTCAAGTACTGGGGATGCTGCTTTTGATAGAAAAAATGGTGTTATAGCTATTGGGATTGAAGGTGGTGTGATATTTTATTTTGATACTAAGCTTAAAAGAGTTGTAAAGCAGATAAATGCCCAAAAAGATACAATTTATAGCGTTGGTATTGATGGCAAATTATTAATTAGTGGTTCTGCTGATAAAAAATCATACTTTAATAACGGCTCAAAAGAGTTTTATTATGAGGCTAAATTTTTAGTATATTGTGTTGGGATAAGTAGTGATAAGGGAGCATTTAGTACAGAAAATAGTATAAAAATTATTGATAAAAATGGTGAAATAATTAAAAATATAGAGTATGATGGAGCTTCATTAAATTATTTAATTTTTAATGATGAGTATCTAATTGGTTCAAGCTATGATAATAAAATATATTTTTGGAGTATGTAATGAATAATATATCAAGTGTGGTTATAACTCTAATGAATCCTAATCTTTGCGAAGAAGTAGCTACAAAGATAGATAAGATTTCAAACTGTGAAGTAGCTGCTAAAGAAAATGATAAAATAGTAGCTGTCATAGAGTCTGCAGATTTAGATGGAGAGTTGGCTACTTTTAGAATGTTAGAACAAATAGAAGGCGTAAGTACCGTAGCTATGATATATAGCTATCAAGATTTAGAAGGCGATATATCTAAAGCCAACTCAAATGATATAGGTAGTATAGTGCGCAAAATAGATGAAATGGATGTTAAAGATATAAAATATAATGGCAATCCAAATATTTGATTATGTTTTTTTAAGCTCCTGTATTGGAGCTTAAATCAGATTGAGTTATATTATTTTGTGATAGAATTTGCATATTTTATTAATTCTTCACGCAAAGAGTAGATATCATCCGGCGTTTGAATATCATATCTTTTGTCTTCGCCATTTTGATCTGGTATGATAATATAAGATCCATTTGGACGATAATAAATTCTACATACCCATTTTGTTGTTTTATTATATAGATAAACATAAAAATAACTTCTTGTATCTTTATAATTCACATCGCTTGCTTGGATGGTTGGACTACAAACAAGTATGGAGCGCACAATATAAAATGACTGCAACTCCTCTTCTGTTGTTATTATTTGATTATCTTCTGCTGTGTTTATGTTGCTTTCTTCTATTTGGGATTGTTGCGAGTTATTGTGTGATTGATTTTGCTTAATTTGAGCTTGGATACTATCGATTTTTTCATTTGCAATGTCATTTATCATATTGGCAAATACTCTTTTGATATGAGATCTAAATTTATCTAAGACATTTCCAGTTATTCTATTGCTAGTAATTTTTTGAGCAAAAAATCTAGTAAAATCATCACTAGGATTTTCTATTTCTTGTTTAAATATATCTCTGATTTTATTATGATATATTTGCTCTGTAGCCATAGATGATAGGTCATCTATATTTAGCTTATCACACTTAAATTTTTCCAACTCTTTTAATTTGCTATCTATTAATTGATTCATATTGATAAGCAAGAAAGGAGTTAAATCCATTATATTAGGTTCTTGGCTATCTGTATAAAATCTATACTCTATACCGTTTGTCAATATTGCAAATTTAGCCTTAGTAACATTAAAATAACGCATAAGTTGATTACAATGAGTGTCTAAATTTTCACTATGATGCTTAGCTTCGATCAATATTAAAGGAGAATCATCTTTTAATATAGCATAATCAACCTTTTCTCCATTTCTTGTTCCGATATCTGCTGTAAATTCTGGTACTACCACAGATGGATCGGTTGCATCATATCCTAAAATTCTAAGAAATGGAACTATAAAGCTCATCTTTGTAGCTTCTTCAGTTAGCACTCTATCTTTTGTATTTTCTATCCTTTTAGAAAGTTTTAAAAGCTCTTCTTTAAACTCAGCCATTTTTACTCCTTGCTAATTTTGCGTAATTTTAGCAAATTTAAAATAAATAATCAAATTTAAATTCAGATTATTTTCATTTGTTATGCTTGTAAATTTTACAAATAAATGTAAAATATAATCTAGTATTGCTTAAGTTTTAAAAAACACCTTTTTTAAATATAATCCATTTGGTGGAGCTGGCATTTTTGTTAGTGGCTTTTGAGCTTTGTGAAGCCCTATAAACTCCTCTAGCTTTTCATTGCTAGTTGCAGCTTTTATAGCGTTTGCGACCATTAGCCTAACTTGAGCTCTTAAAAAGCCATTGGCTCTAAATTTAATAATAGTTAAATTTGGTTTATCGCTATATCTATTTATGCTAAATGCAGATTTTTGAATTTGATACGCATAAGCTTTGTAAATCTCTCTAATAGTTGATTTTTCACCACTTCCAACTTTGTAATATGGTTTAAAATCTTGCTTACCAATAAAGCAAGCAAGTGCTAAATTTAATCTTTTTAAGTCTAAATTTGGATAAAAATATACAAAATCACTCAAAAATGGTGATTTGTCACCATGATAGATTATATATCTATACTCTCTAGCTACTGCACTAAATCTAGGATGAAAATCTTTATCTACAATCCATATATCTTTAAGATTAATATATGGGCTAAGATGGCGGCTAATTTGATCTTTTAATCTATTTAAATTCCAAAAATCGCCACAATGCACGGTTGATATTTGATTTAATGCATGAACGCCTTTATCGGTTCTAGAGCCTGATAGTATTGGTTCATAAATTCCTACATGATTTAATGCTTCATTTATAGCATCTTCTACGGCTTGGACATTTGGTTGAGTTTGAGAACCGCTAAATTTAGAGCCGTTGTAGCTATATTTGAGAGCTATTTTCATTAGTATTTTTTTACCACTTTATTTATAAATGCTACTTGACTTAATAAAAATGTAACTACAAAAACAAGCGGAATTCCATAAAATGGATGTTTAGATAGTAGTAAAATTGCTGTAAAATATGCCGATAAAACAGCAAATATTCCAATATATACCATACCTTTTTCATATCTATATGTTACAATTCCAAAGCTTAGTGCAAATAGAGTACTAGCTAGAGGGAATAGGGCGATAAGGCAGTATATTGTAAGATTTTTAGCAACTTTTGGATCGCTACTAGCTTGTTTCCAGTATGCAGCTATACTAAAATTATCATTAGAACTATCTTGTATATTTGAACGAATCGTTAGTAAGTCATATTTTGAAACATTCCATTTGTTATCTTTAATATCATAAATATAGCCATCTTTTAAGATTAAATTTAGTCTTGCATTCTCATTTGTGATATCGCCACTACTAGCAGTAATAAATCTTTCGCTATCTTTGTTGTGATTATATAATACAATATTTTCATATTTTGAGAGATTTTCATCTATATTTTGCTTATCTATAAATACCATCCACTCGCCAAATTTCTGCCCAAATTCGCTTGGTTTTATATTTAGGCTTAGTTTTGTTTTTTTATATGCTACAAAGTTATTATTTAAATTCATTGCAGTAGGCATTGCAACAAGAGCTATAAATAATAGCGTAATTGATAGTATAGTTGATATTTTTAGAAAAAATTTGGCTATATCTTTTGGATTGTATCCTAAGGTAAATATAACTATGCTCTCATTCTCTCTTGAAAGACGAAAAAAACTCATCGCTAAAGCAACAAAAAATCCAATAGGTATGGTAAAAAGTAGAATTTGTGGAAGCATAAATAGATATAATTTAAGAAGCTCAAAAAAACTAATATCTATATAGCTAGTAATTCTAGCAATTTGGATAAAAAATACAATTGAAACTATTAAAAATAGCGTAGCAAATAAAGAGGCAAAAGTCGATAAAAAGCTACTAAAAAGATATCGATTAACTCTATTCATATTAATCCTAAATTTATATTTGTAAAATTCTTAAGGCTTGCAGCAACGATAAATCCGCCAAAAAGTGCCGGAATAAATGCAATGGTTTTATCTTTTATAGATATGTGGATAAAAAGCTGAACTAATGCGCCTAAAAATAGAGCTATAAATCCCCACTCAAGCCCTAAAATCGCCACCATCGAAGCGATAAAAATACTATCAGCCTCACCCATTGGTTCTAAAATTTGATGGCGTGGGCGTAGCATTAGAGTGCTTTTTAGTATTACCATAATACCAATTATGATAAATGAGTCTAAAATATTGTTAATTTGAGTTATAGAAGCATATAATACAGCCAAAAAATATCCACTCATTAGAAGATAATTTGGAACAGCTTTTAGTCTAAAATCGATCGCCCCAAGGGCATAAAATATAGCAAAAATTAACGCTAAAAGCATAGCTAAGATTAAATTTGATTCTAAAAAAAAGGCAAAAATTGCTAAAAATCCTACTATTAGTTCAGATAACGGATAAAATGACGAAATTTTTGTTTTGCAGTTTTTACACTTTGCTTTAAGCATTACCCACGAAAGTAGAGGTATAAGCTCAGTAGCGCCAAGCTTTTTAGCGCAGCTTGGGCAGCGGCTACGACTAAAGACAAAATCCTCTCCAATAGGTATGCGAGTGATTAAAACTGTAGTAAATGAGCCAAGACATATCCCAAAAATAAAAAATATCAATAGCATTAAATTGCCCCAAATTTACGGTGAATGGATTTAAATTTAGCTATAATTTCTTCAAGTTCTTTGCTATTAAAATCTGGCCAAAGAGTTGGCGTAAATGCTAGTTCTGCATAGCTAGACTGCCATAATAAAAAGTTGCTAAGCCTTTGTTCTCCACCAGTACGAATAAGTAGATCTACATCTCCAAAGCTAGCACTATCTAGATGTTTGGCTATGCTTTGTTCTGTAATTTTATATCCATTTTCAAGAGCTAAATTTACAGCTCTTGTAATCTCATTTTGACTTCCATAATTTATTGCTAGGATTAAATTTAATCCGTTATTGTTTTGGGTTTTGTTTTTTAGATTTGCTATGGCGTCTTTTAGTTTATTGCTAAATGGACTTAAATCACCTATAGTATGAAATCTAATATTGTTTTGTAAAAAAAGCTCCTCTTTGAGTTTGATAAATTTCAAAAGCAAATTTAGTAAAAAATCAACTTCGCTTTTTGGTCGTTTCCAGTTTTCTGTGCTAAAGGCATAAAGTGTTAAATTTTTTATATTATTTTTAGCACAATATATGGCAATATCATTGACTACATTTGCGCCTTTTTTGTGGCCATTAGTCCGTACTAAAGAGCGATTTTTAGCCCATCTTCCATTGCCATCCATAATTATAGCTAGATGATTTAATATATTCATATTGTAGCCTTTATGACTGTTTTTTGCCATAGAGGTGATACTTGTTTAATTTCAAATTCGCATCCTAACTCATCAGCTAAGGCCTTGCTAAGACTAACATAAGGTGAGCTAACTAGGCGAATTTTTCCATCTTTTATAGAGATAATTATTGGTGCAAATAAAGAAAATATCAGATAAATTTTAGGATTTTTCCCAAGTAAAATTTGTATTAATGCAGAACGGTTATCATAATAAAATGGTATATGAAGTATGTTCTCATTTAATGCCATAATCATATCTGCGTATATGCTAAATTCATCTTTTGAGATTGGATTTGCCATTTTGGATTTAATATATGGTATTAGCCATGAGAGATTTTGTGAGCTTGCTACCATCTCAATAAGAGCTACTCCATCATCTAAAACTGGCTTTATAATCTCTCTTTTAGTAAGAGAGTTTATACTTATCATACCGCCGCTTTGAGATCCGATATTAGCATAGTATTCGCTTCCTACTTCTAGATCTTTATAGCTTGTAGTGCTGATTGTTTTGGTGCCAAATTTAATATTATAACGATTAAATCTAGTTTGTTCTAATACTTTTATGATAACTGGCAAACTTGAGTTTATTATTGTTGGAATATTATTTGATATTTGAGCAGATTGAATTTTAGATAATTTATTTATCATATATTTTTTGCCAATTTAGTAATTTGTGATGCGACTAGTTCTTTTGATGTTAGTTCTGTTTGTATAATTGTATCTTTAGTTATAAAACTTATCTTGGTTTCATTAGAGCCAAATTTAATATCATCTCCTAAGATATTTAAACACACTGCATCAAGATTTTTATTCATTAGCATATTTTTAGCATTATGTAGAGCGTTTTTAGCGTCCATTTCCATTTTAAAGCCAATTTTTTTACACTTTAAATTTAGATTTTTTAATATATCGATATTTAATTTTAGCTCAATTTTATCTCCCATTTGATCTTTTTTGATCTTGCCATCTTTGGGATTAGCACAGATAAAATCACTAACTGCTGCACACATTACTAATATATCATCTGGAGCGACTATTTGCTGATTTAATATGCTATTTAATTGGTCTGAGCTTTTAAATTTGATTATCTTATATGGTGTGTTAAAATCAATAGAGCTAATAAATACAACATCAGCCCCAGCATAGTAAAAGCTATCAGCTAAAGCTTTAGCCATTTTACCGCTTGAGTGATTGGTAATAGCTCTTGCATCATCTATCTTTTCAGTTGTTGGACCACCAGTGATTATAACCTTTTTACCTTTGTAAAACTCATCTTGGTTTAATACTCTTTTGGCGGTTTCTACAATTAGCCATGGCTCATTTAATGCACCTTTTCCATAATCTCCACAAGCTAAAGTTTTAGTAATTGGCTCAATAATTGTAAAACCATCATTATTTAAAATCTTTAAATTTCGAATTGTGGCTGGATTATCTAGCATATTATTATTAGCAGCTGGAGCTATAATCTTAGGACAAGAGGCTGCTAGAATTGTTTGTAAAAATATATTATCAGCTATTCCATTTGCAATTTTATTGATACTATTAGCTGATGCTGGTGCGATGATAAGCAGATCATTTTTACTAAAGCTTATGTGATCTAAGCCATTTGTCCAGCTCTCATTAAGCGATGTTAAAACACCATCGCTAAGGGCTTCAAAGCCAACCGGAGTAGCAAATTTAAGAACCCCATCGCTTAGTAGTACTTTAACATTTGCACCATTTTTTTTAAGCAGACTTAAAATTTCATAAGCTTTATAAAAGCTAATACTCCCACAAACTGCTAAGAGAATATTTTTATTTTTCATCTTTTTTACCAAAGAATTTATAAAAGAATCCACTTTTATTATTTTGTTTGGCTCTAGCTATGATTAGGTCGCCTTTTTGACTATCGTGTGTTACGCTTGAACCTGCTGCTATTAGAGTATCATCAGCGATATTTAGTGGCGCAATAAGCTGTGTATCGCTACCGATAAATACATTTTTGCCTATTATGGTTTTATGTTTGTTTTTACCATCGTAGTTGCAAGTGATTGTACCACATCCTACATTTGTTCCACTATCAATTTGGCAATCTCCCAAATAGCTTAAATGGCCAGCTTTTACACTATTTAAATTTGCATTTTTAAGCTCTACAAAATTGCCAATGTGAGTAGAGACTATGTGGCTTTTTGGTCTTAGGTGTGCCATCGGACCAATATCACTATCAATTACGGTGCTATACTCTATAACTGAACTGCTTTTAATTATAGAGTTTTTAATAAGACAATCGCCTTTAATCACACAGCCGCTCTCTATCTCGCACTCTCCTTCAAATTTGGCTCTAATATCTATAAATACAGTTTGAGGAAGTCTAATGATAACGCCATTTTTCATCAAATTTGCTTTTATCTGCTCTTGCATTATATTTTCAGCTTTGCTTAGAGCTAGCTTGTCATTAATACCCATAAAGTTTTGCTCACTTACTAAGACAGAGCTTACGCTTTTGCCAGCTTTTAACGCTAGTTCTATGGCATCTGTTAGATAGTATTCATTGCTTGCATTTTGGTTATTTATCTGTGGTAGGACTGAATTTAATAAAGCCGTATCAAAGCAGTAAGCCCCAGCGTTGCATAGATTTATTGCTTTTTCATCTTCGTTGGCATCTTTTTGTTCTACTATTTTGATAACTTGATCGCCATTTTTTACTACTCTACCATATCCAAAAGGATCTTTAGATTCAAAAGCAGCTATAGTTATATCAGAATTTGATTGAGTTAGTGATATTAGTTCGCTAGTTGCAACTAGTGGCATATCAGCGCATATTATTAGAGTTTTATCAAATTTAGGTTTTGCTGCCATTACAGCTCCAGCAGTTCCAGGAAAGTTGATAGTATCTTGAGCGACAATATTTATATTATTAAATTCTCTATTTATCTCTGAGCTTACTTCATCAAATTGATAGCCTAAAACTACTGTTATATCATCAGATATTTGTAGTGATTTTTCTACTACATGAGCAATCATTGATCTACCACTTAGAGTGTGTAGAACTTTAGATTTAGGTGATTTCATACGAGTACCATTACCAGCTGCTAGTATAATTATTGATATATTTTTCATGATCTTTTCTTTTGGATTAAATTTGACAATATTGTAGCTAAATATGGTTAAAATTGATTAAATCTAAATTACAATCTTAACAATAAATTTACATAAATTTCATACAATGGCAATAAAAAATTCTAAGGAAAATAATGAAAATTTCAAAAAAATTATTAATTATTACCGGTCTTATAGCTGTTAGTGGGGCTATTTTATGGTGGGGATTAAAAGATGATGAGCCAAAAGATAAATATATCACAACAGTTGTTAAACGCGGAGATATCATACAAAGTGTAGATGCAGTAGGTGAGGTATTTGCTAGTAATCTAGTAGATGTTGGTGCTCAAGTAAGTGGTCAGATAAAAGAGCTATATGTAAAAGTAGGCGATAAGGTAAAAGCTGGAGATAAAATAGCTCAAATAGATAGCATAAAGCAGCAAAATACGCTCGATCAGCAACTTGCGGCTTTGGAGATTTTAGAAGCGAAGTTAAATTCGGCTAAAATTTCAGTTGATATCGCATTAAAGCAGTATAAAAGGGAGCAAAACCTAGCTAAACAAAACGCCACAAGCCAAGAGAGCTTAGAAAATGCTAAAGATACTTATAGTTTAAAATTAGCTAGTTTAAAAGAGATACAAGCTCAAATCAAACAAACTGGAATTGAGATTAATACTGCTAGAACAAATTTGGGCTATACTGATATTAGGGCGCCATTTGATGGAGTTGTAGTATCTGTGCCAGTAGAGGTTGGTCAAACTATCAACGCTAATCAAACAACTCCAACCTTAGTAAATATCGCAGATTTAAGCAAAATGGAGATAAGATTGCAAGTTAGCGAAGGAGATATACCAAATATTAAGGTAGGAAATAAGGTAGAATACTCGATTCTTTCAAATAATACTAAAAAATTTACCGCATATATAAGCTCAATTGACCCAGGTTTGACTACTTTAAGTGATGGCAAATACTCCACTTCAAATTCAAATTCAAGCAGTACTAGCTCAAGCTCAGCTGTATATTATTATGCTAAGGTAAATGTAGATAATAGTGATGAGATTTTGCGTATAGGTATGACAACAGAAAATAAAATAATAATTGCTGAAAATAAAGATGTCTTATATCTACCTACAATGGCGATAAAATCAGGTAAAGATGGTAAATTTGTATATATTAAAAATGGTGATAAAATCGAACAAAGAGCTATAACTACAGGAATTACAAATGGTATAAATACACAAATTCTAAGCGGTCTTAGCGAAAATGAAGAGGTAATATATTTTCATCTAAACTCAGCTAGCATGCAAAATATGATGAATGGCTCTAAAAGACCGATGATGAGGTTCTAATGATTAGGCTAAGCAAAATCCGTAAATCCTTCAAAGTCGGTGATACTCAAACAGAGGTATTAAAAGGGATAAATTTAGAGATTAAAAAGGGTGAGTTTGTAGCTATTATAGGGCAATCAGGTAGCGGCAAGAGTACGCTTATGAATATATTGGGTTGTCTAGATACTCCAACAAGTGGCAAATATGAGCTTGATGGTAAAGATATAAGTAAATTTAATAAAGATGAACTCTCAAATTTAAGATTAAAAAAATTTGGCTTTATCTTTCAGCGTTATAATCTACTTAGTTCAAATGATGTCAAAAGCAATGTCGCCTTGCCTGGAATTTATGCTGGAATGAATAAAGATGATAGATTAAATAGATCTAAAGAGCTTCTAGCAAAACTTGGCCTAGAATCTAAAATAGATACTATGCCAAACTATCTAAGTGGCGGTCAGCAGCAGCGTGTAAGTATCGCTAGAGCGCTGATGAACGGCGGTGAGATTTTGCTATGTGATGAGCCTACTGGAGCGCTTGATAGTGCTAGTGGTGTGATGGTAATGCAGATCTTAAAAGAGCTTCACAAAGATGGCCATACAATTATAATAGTAACACATGATAAAGATATAGCTAGTTGGGCAAATCGTATCATAGAGATTAAAGATGGCAATATAATTAAAGATGATATAAAAAATAATCAATGTTACGAAAAAAGCTCTAAAAACATATCTATAGAATCAAATTTCAAAGCTTTAAAAGATCGTTTGTTAGAGAGCTTTATGATGAGTATTGGAGCGATTAAATCGCATAAGCTTAGATCATTTTTGACTATGCTTGGTATTATTATAGGTATTGCTTCTGTAATTTGTGTAGTTGCTTTAGCCAAAGGTAGTGAGCAAAAGATTTTAGCTAATATCAATAGTATGGGAACAAATACAATTACGCTGCATTTAGGTAAAAATTTTGGTGATAAAAATGCTAGAAAGTTAAAAGATTTTAGTATTGAGAGCTATAAGATGCTTGAGAGTCTTAGCTTTGTAGATTATGCTACGCCTAGGATTAATGCTACTGGATTACTCACATATGGCAATAAAAATATAGATGCAAGTCTAAGAAGCGGAAGTGAAAATTTGCTTAATGTCTCTGGGGTAACAATTACGCATGGTAGGGATTTTGAATTTGATGATTTAAGATTTTCAAGATCAAATATTATCATTGATAATTTAGCACAAAAAGAATTTTTTGAAGGTGTTGATCCTATTGGCAAAACAATTATATTTAATAAACAACCTTTTACAATTATAGGAGTAGGATATAAGGATTCAGGCTCATTTGGTGCTGATAATATTACTGTATATCTGCCATATACTACAGCAGTAAATAAATTAACAGGCCAACAAAACATTCGCTCAATAATTGTAAAAATTAATGATGAGGTAAATGCTCAAGTAGCTGAGAGCGGGATAATAGAGGCTATGAGTTCTATGCGAGGGACAAAGGACTTTTTTACTATAAATTCAGATACTATTATGCAAACCGTTCAAAGCACTGTAAATTCAATGAGTCTTTTAATCTCTGGAGTGGCTTTTATCTCACTGATGGTTGGCGGAATTGGGGTTATGAATATTATGCTTGTAAGTGTATTTGAGAGGACTAAAGAGATTGGTATTCGCATGGCAATTGGTGCTAAAAGTAGAGATATTTTACTTCAATTTTTAATAGAGGCGATATTGCTATGTGCTATTGGCGGGGTAATTGGAGTTGGACTAGCATATTTAGTTGGTACTATTATAAATGCTTTAGATACTGGATTTACGATGATATTTAGCACAGCTTCGATTGTTATAGCTATTGGAGTTTCTAGTCTTATTGGGATAATTTTTGGTTATATTCCAGCTAAAAATGCATCTAAATTAAATCCAATTGATGCACTACTAAGGGATTAAAATGAGATATATAATTGTTATTTTTATAGCTATTATCTTTGGCGGATGTGCTGGCAAAAAGCTAGATTATGAGATTAAAGATGTTGAGTTTTATACTCCTAAGTGGCATAAAGATTTTAACCAAACTACCTTAAATGAGCTTATTGATTTGGCTCTTAAAAATAATGAAGATATTGGTGTAGCGGTGTTAAATTTAGAAGTAGCTATGTTAAATGCAGGTATAGCAAGTGATGGCTATATCCCATCAATGAGTGGCGAGATAGGAGCAAATAGCAGTAGAGATATAGGAAAAAGTGATGAGTTTAGCAGCAAATTTAATTCTAAATTTAGCCTTAGCTATGAACTTGATATATTTGGTAAGATATATGATAATTATAAATCAAAAGAGTGGATAATGCACTCTAGTAGATTAACATTGGATAATTTAAGATTGACTATTATTAGTCAAGTAGCAAATAGTTATTTTAATATCTTATATCTTAATGACTCTTTGCGTAGTTTAAAGCAAAATTTAGATAATGCAAAGATGCTTGATGATATAGTTAAGGTTAAATTTGAAAATGGTAAAGAGGAGCTTTTAGCTATTAAGCAAAGTTCTCAAAATATATTAAAAATTCAAAATCAAATTCACTCTACACAAAGATTGCTAGAATCTAACTATGAGAGTTTAAAAAATCTTACTAGAAGTGATAAAAGGTTTGATGAACTTAGCTTAGATGGTGTCGAATTTATAGGAATTAGCCAGTTTGATGTTGGTGAGCTTTCAAATCGTCCAGATATTAATGAAGCAGTAGCAAAACTAAATTCGAGCTTTTATGAGTATCGTCTAAGTCAAAAAGAGCTTTTGCCTAGTCTTAGTCTTGGTGCAAATTTAAGCGATAGCGATAAAGAGTTTAAAAATAGCTTTGATTTTAATCAACTTGGTGGAGTTGTGAGTTTTAGTTTGCCATTTTTGGACTATTTTAAGCTTAAAAAACATATTAAAATTAGTGAGCTTGAGTTTAATAAACTTAAATTTAGCTATGAAAAAACGCTAAAAAATGCCATAAATGAGTCTTTAAAATATCTATTATTTTATCAAACTGATAAAGCAACATATGATAATTTAGCCATAATGGTAAACGATCAAGCTAAGATTGTTGCAATTTATAAGAGTAAATATAATGAAGGAAGTGCTGAGTTAAAAGATCTATTAGAGGCGCAAAATAATCTAATATCAGCCCAAATTTCACTCCTTAATCAAAAATTTGAGCTATTAAATGATGAGTTAAGCTACTATAAAGCCATTGCAAAGTAGATGAATTTATTTTCTAACTTTAGACAATTTGGAGTATTTATTGCTATTTGTATTGCGATTTTTACTCTAAATTTGTATTTAGAGTTTAGAAGTTATGAAGCTTTTAAAGCTAAGCCATATAGTTTTATTAAGGCTGATCTTTTATTTAGCGATAAAAGACAAGGAAAAAACTCCGAGTATTATGTTTTGCAGTTTAAAAGTGATAACTTTATATTTTATACTCGCTCTAAGAGCTTGCCAAAGTGTAGTAGTTGCGAAGTAGGGGTAATAACTAAAAATCTTAAATTTAAAGATTATATTGCTGGTAGATTTTTCTTGCCTAGTTTTAAGATTAGTAAGCTTGATATAAATTATAGTCTTGCTAATATTCTTAAAAATGCAATCATATCTCAACATCAAAATCCTAAAATGCAAGAATTATATAGTGCCTTATATTTAGCAACTCCAATGAGTAAAGAGTTGCGTCAAAATGTTACTCACTGGGGAATTGCGCATATTATAGCTATTAGTGGATTTCATCTTAGTGTAATATTTATTTTTGTATTTTTTGTAGCTAGATTTACTATTGTGCCGTTGCAAGACCTATATTTTCCATACTTAAATTTAAGATTTTATATTAGTTTGATTTTGTTTATTTTAATGGGATTTTATCTATATATTTTAGATTTTACTCCTAGTTTCTTGCGTTCATATATTATGGGTGTGATTGGGTTTTTATTGCTTAGTCGTGGGCTTAAGGTTTTTAGCTTTGGAAATTTGATTTTAGCAATATTGATTGGATTAGCTTTTAGTCCGCAATTACTATTTTCTATCGGGTTTTATTTTTCATGTCTTGGGGTCTATTTTATATTTTTATATATCTATCATTTTGGCAATAGAAGTGACCTTAGTAGTTTAAAGAGAATTTTGATGCATACTTTAATTCTTGAGATTTTTGTATTTTTAGCGATGAATATTCCTGTTTATTACTTTTTTCCTATAGCTAGCTGGTATCAAATTAGCGTAATTCCATTATCTTATGTTTTTATAATATTTTATCCAGTTAGTCTATTTTTGCATTTTTTTGGAATAGGTGGGCTTTTTGATGATTTTATGATTAGATTTATTGAATTTGCACCAGCTCAAGGCAAGGCTAATCTAGAGCTATGGCAGTTTATAGGGTATAATATTATTGCATTATTAGCAATATATAAAAAGTGGATAATGCTTTTATTGGCGTTACTTGGATTATTTGTCTATATTTTTGCCTTGATTTAAATTTATATCACTAAAGATAAAGTTATTTATTCCATTATTATATTTATATATTAGTTTTAATTTATGGGCTATTAAGATATTATGTACTATATATAGACCTAGACCAAAGCTTTTTTTGGCATTCGTTCCTTGTGTAAATGGTTCTATATAGTGCTTTATATCATTTTCTAATGGCTGGCCTTTTGATGAAAATACTATCTCATTGTTTGTGATTGTAATTTTAACAAATTTATCATCTGAATATTTTAGAGCATTATCAATTATATTTTTACATGCAATTGCTAAAAGTTTAAAATCTGCCTTTACAGTAGCATCATCTATGGCTTCAACTCCCACACTAGACTCTTCAGCCATAGCAATATCTATAGCTTCATCTATTACATCTCTTACTTTACAAGGTTTTAATTCTCCTATTAATCTAGAAGTGGCACGCTCTACAGCTGCAAATTCATTTATTAAGCTCTCAAGTCGCTCAAATACATCGATTAAACGCTCTTGATTTTTATTTTTTTGAATCATCTCAGCAGTAATTCTACCTTTTGTAATTGGTGTTTTTAGCTCATGCATGATATTGCGTAAAAAGAGCTGACGGCTATTATTTAAATTTTTAATCTGGCTAACAGCGTCATAAAAAGCACTTGCTACCTGACTGATCTCATCATTTCCAGTGGCGACATTTTTGATCTCTAAATCCCCTTGAGCAAATTTATCAATCTGGCGTTTTAACTTTCCAAGTGGCATAATCTTACGAATAATAAATATATATGTAAGCAAGATAATTCCAGCTACAAAAGCAAAAATAATCTGAATAATTATATATCTATATGGCTGATATGCTGTATCTATAAGAAGTAGAGTATTGTCGTCTTTGGTAACCTTTAAATAGTTTTTTTTCTCATAAAATAATATAGCGCTTGATCCTAATTCAGTAGTAATCTCTTCTAAGATTACAGCTTGATTTAGTATTTTTTCTTTTTTTTCTATATTATCTATTTGGGGCATATATAAATTTGAGACCTGTTCTTTATACTCATCTTCATTAATTAACTCATTTAAATGAAGTAAAGTAGCCCTAGCTACAATAGAATATTTGGTATTCAATTCTCTTGCGTAATTGGCTTTATCATACTCTATAAGCCATAAAAATGCTATTCCTATAGCCCCAATTCCAAGGGCGAAAATAAGCGTAATGGTGTAAAAAATTGATGAAAATCTCATTTTGCCCTTTTTGGTTTTAATTTATTGTTCTAGCTTGTAGCCTACGCCTCTAATAGCGTGGATATATTTTGGCTCTTTTGGATTTTCACCTATTTTGGTGCGAATACGACCTATGATAACATCTATACTTTTATTTGTGCTATCTTCATTTATGGAGTTGCAATTATAAATTAACTCTTCACGACTTATAGCGCCACCTTCTTTTTTAATTAAATATCTTAAGATATCATACTCAGCAACTGTAAGCTGAAGCGGCTCGCCTTTTAGAGTAATAATATGACGAAAATCATCACATACTAGATCTTTTGGAGCTGGAGATATCTCTTGCATTGTGATACTTTGGCGTCGTAAATGGCTTTTGATTCTAGCTAGAAGCTCTTGGGGATTATATGGTTTTGGCAAGTAATCATCTGCGCCAAATTCAAATGCATTTATCTTATCGCTTATATCATGTCTAGCACTAGAGATAATGATGGGAATTGTATGTTTGGTGCGTATCTCTTTGCAAACCTCAAGCCCATCAATACCTGGCAAGGTAAGATCTAAAATAACTAGATCAAATTTATTTGTATTAAGAGTAGAAAGGCCAAGATATGGATCATCGCATATCTTAACCTCTATTTCAAATTGCTCTAAATATTCGCTTAATATCTCTGCAAGTTCAAAATCATCTTCAATCATTAGAATCTTTATCATATATCTGCCTTATAAATTTGAGCTGATTATAGCCAAAAATAGCTATTATTTCAATACAAGCCCCATTAAAATTCCAGCTCTATTTATCCAGATTATTGGTTTTCTTTTTGATGCTTTTGACGCTTTTATCTCTTGGCTAAATTCATTAATATTATTTATAATTTTCTCATTTACTTGAATAATTATATCTCCACTTTCAAAGCCTGTATGTGCAGCATTTGAACCATCTTTGACATCTGTGATTAATATACCTTTTATCTCTTGAGGTATTTTGTATTTATATTTTATTTCTTCACTTAAATTTTGTACGCTTAAGCCATCAATGCTTAAATTTTCAGCTGTATTACCAGTAACATCTGTATCAGCTAGCTGGAGTTTAGTAGAGTAGATTTTTCCTGCTCTTTCATATTCTAAATTAATTTTTGTATTTGGCGAGTATGCACCAATTATATTTTTTAAATCATTTGCACTTTTTATGATTGTATTATCTACTTTGATGATAAGGTCGCCTCTTTGAAGGCCGGCTTTACTAGCTGGATAGTCTTTTTCTACATTAGTAATTAATGCGCCTTCTTTGTTTTTATATATCTCTTTTTGGTCTTTTGTTAAATTTGCAATCATAACACCAATGTAGCCACGAGTTATCTTTCCATCGCTAATTAGCTTTTGAGCTATTGTTTTTACCATATTTGATGGAATGGCAAATCCTATTCCATTATTGCCTCCACTTCGGCTAAGAATAGCTGAGTTTATACCAACTAAGGCACCACGACTATCTATTAAAGCACCGCCACTATTTCCAGGATTTATACTAGCATCTGTTTGGATAAAATCTTCATATTGATTTAATCCAATATTATCTTTATTTAATCCACTTATTATTCCGCTTGTGATACTTCCACCTACGCCAAAAGGATTACCAATAGCAAATACTACATCGCCTTCAAGAAGCTTAGAGCTATCAGCAAAATATGCTGGTTCTAGGTTTTTAGCATCTATTTTTATAATTGCTAAATCTGTTTTTGGGTCTGAGCCAATTATTTTAGCTTTATACTCTTTTGAATTATCTAACATTGATACTATAATCTCATCGCTATCTTCTATTACATGATAATTTGTAACTATATAGCCATCACTAGAGATGATTACACCTGAACCAAGAGATGAGCTTTTTTGGCTTCTTTGTTCTGGAATATTAAAACCAAAACCAAAAAATTCTTTAAAAAATGGATCATTCATTAGGCTATTTAGATTATTTTTTACCTTTATAGTTTTGGTTGTTGATATATTTACAACTGTCTGTTTTGCTTTTTGAATTGAACTATTATATGATAGGATTGAGTTTTGATCTATAGTTGGATTTATGCGGTTAAAATTTGGGTTTGCATCACTAAATTCTACATTAGCACCAAAAATTGTTGAGGCTGCTATAAGTGATATTAATGTTATTTTTTTCATATTATTCCCTTTTAAAAAATTGCTTTGGATTATATTATGTAGGGATAAATATAAATTTAATATTTATACAAATGAATTTAAATAAGTTGATTGACATTAGCTCAACTTTTATGATATAATTTATATAAAAAAATATAAGTGGAGAATTATAATGAGTAATAGTTTATATGAAACTTTGGGAATCTCTAAAGATGCTAGTAGCGATGAGATTAAAAAAGCCTATAGAAAGCTAGCTAGGCAGTATCATCCCGATATCAATAAAGACCCAGGGACTGAAGAGAAATTTAAAGAGATTAATGCAGCTTATGAAATTTTAAGCGATGAAACGAAGCGTAAGCAGTATGATCAATATGGCGATAGTATGTTTGGCGGGCAGAGTTTTCATGATTTTAGTAGAGAAAATTTTGGCGGTAATGCTGATTTTAATGATATATTAAATCAACTTTTTGGCAATTTTGGCGGTGCAGGACGATCTAAGAGAGGGTTTAGTGGATTTAGTTCAGCAGGTTTTGGTGGATTTGATGGTTTTGATCAAGGATTTGGGCAAAATTTAGATATTCAAGCTAGAATAAATATTTCACTTGAACTAGCTGTAAATGGCGGTGATTATGAGTTTAGTATAAATGGCGAAAAGATTAAAATCAAAATTCCAGCCGGATTAAATAGCGGTGAAAAGCTACGGGCTAGAAATAAAGGTAAAAGTGCTGGAAACCATAGAGGAGATCTAATTATTACTGTAAATATAGAAGAGGATAAGGAGTATAAAAGAGATGGCGATGATTTGTATAAAAATTTAGATTTAACTCTTAAAACTGCTCTTTTTGGTGATAAAATTGATGTAAAGACATTTAAAAAAGATGTATCAATCAAAATACCGCCTAATACTAAAAATGGTCAAAAAATTAGATTAAAAGGTTATGGTGTAAAAAATAGAAAAAGCAACATCTATGGCGATATGTATTTAGTTACCAATATAATTTTACCAGATATTGAGCGGATTGATCCACAATTAAGAGATATGTTGCAAAGCAAACTATAAAGGAGATGGTATGAGAGATTATGAAGAGCCAGTCTATCTAATAAGCGTAGTAGCAAAGGTTTTAAGTATCCATCCCCAAACTCTAAGACAGTATGAAAGAGAGGGATTAGTAGAGCCTAGCAGAACTGAAGGCAAGATGAGACTCTATAGCGAAAAAGATCTTGATAGGATTAAGATGATTTTAAGACTTACTAGAGATTTAGGTGTAAATTTAGCAGGTGTTGATGTGATTTTGCGCTTAAAACAAAGACTTGAAGAGTATGAAGCTGTAATAGAGGAGTTAAGGGCAAATATAAAAACACAAAATAAAGGTTCGCTAGTCAAGCGTGGTAGTAGTTTTGATTTAATATTTGTAAATGATAAAAAGTAGAGAAAATGGATAATATCATATATATATTTGTAATAACAGCTGGTTGTGCTGTTTTATTTAATCTTATATTTCGCAGATATGGAATCCCAACTATTATAGGTTATATTGCTACAGGAATCTTGATTTCACAGCTTTTTGGGCTAAAAAATAATCATGATTTAAGTTTTGTAGCTGAATTTGGGATTGTATTTTTGATGTTTACTATTGGGCTTGAGTTTAGTATTAAGCATTTAATGTCAATGAAAAAATATGTATTTTTATATGGTCCTATTCAAGTATTTGCTACTGGCTTTGCATGTAGCATTTTATCGGTTTATATATTTGATATAGATATTAAAAGCGCTATTATTATAGGCTTTGCATTGTCTCTTAGTTCCACAGCAATAGTTTTAAAAACATTAAATGATAATGGGCATATATCAAAGCGTTATGGACGCAAGGTACTTGGAATATTATTATTTCAAGATATAGCAGTTATTCCTTTGCTTTTAATGATAGATATATTTAATGTAGAAGATGGCGCTGTAAGCTCTTTGATATTTACATCTATGGTTAGTGCCGTAATATTAATTGTAATATTATATTTTATTGGTAAGTATATATTAAGTCGTGTTTTATATTTAGTAGTGAGTGCAAATTCAAAAGAGATATTTATAACTACTATTTTATTTACGGTTATTGGCTCTAGCTTTTTAGCGCACTATTTTGGATTTAGTTATTCACTTGGAGCATTTATTGCTGGTATGCTAATAGCTGAAACGCAGTATAAACATCAGATTGAGACAGACCTTATACCTTTTAGAGATCTTCTTTTGGGTCTATTTTTTATAACAGTTGGTATGCAGATAAACTTTAATGTAATTGCTAATAATCTTTTTATAATTGCTTTAGTTTTGATTACTGTTTTAATAATTAAAGCTTTGATTATTTATCTATTCTTAATGATATTAACTAGAAAAAAAGTCGCATTAAAAGCAGCACTAAGCTTAGCTCAAGTTGGAGAGTTTGCTTTAGCTATATTTACATTATTATCTGTAAAAGGTATGGCTGATGATAAAACATTGCAGATTTTAACTGCTGTAGTAGTTATATCTATGGTTCTTACTCCATTTATCTTAAAAAATGTGAGCAAAATCGCTGATAGCATGGAAGAGCAAGATGAGCTAATGCAAGCAGTTGTAACTACAAAAGAACAAGATGAGATAGAAGAGCTTGTAAATATAGATATTCCAGAGTATAAAAACCATTTTGTAGTATGTGGATATGGCAAGCTTGGTCGTGAAATAGTAAGGCAATTAAAGGCTAAAGGTTGTTCATATATAGCACTTGAAAATGATTTAAATTTAGTAGAGCGTGGTAAGAATAGTAGAGATAATGTATATTATGGAAATGCTATTCAAAAAACTACTTTAGAAAAAGCTCATATTAAAAATTGTATAGCTACAATAATTGCTGTTAGCAATGAACAAAAATCAGAGCTAATAGCAAACTCTATAAAAAATCTAGGATATGATGTAAATACTATCATAAGATTTGCTGATACTATTGAGAAGGGGCTTTATACTGATTTTGGAGATCATTTTTATTTGATTAAAGAGAGAGAAGCTGTGGCTAAAGCTATTATTAGTAAGGCTTTAAAGTGCAAAATAAATAATGACTTAAATCAAGGATAATTATGGATAACTCGTTGATTATATTTGGAGGATTATTTATCCTTAGTGTTTTATTTAGCAAAATATCTGATAAATATGGAGTTCCAGCACTGCTTATGTTTTTAGCAATTGGTATGCTAGCAGGTAGCGATGGGCTTATAGGACTTGAATTTGATAATGCTAAAATGGCTGAAAATGTAGGAACTATAGCACTTATATATATACTGTTTTCTGGTGGATTTAATACCAACTATAAATCAATAAAACCTATTTTTAAAAGCGGTATAGTATTAGCAACTTTTGGGGTTGCTATCTCAGCTGTGATTACTGGAGTATTTGCTTATTATATAATTGGCTTTTCTATGCTTGAGTCGTTACTATTTGGTGCAATTATTAGCTCGACTGATGCAGCAGCAGTATTTTCTATTATGCGTTCAACTAAGCTTAAAAATAATCTTGCGTCGCTACTTGAGTTTGAAAGTGGCAGTAATGATCCGATGGCTATCTTTTTAACTATTACTCTACTTGGACTTCTTACAGCTACTACAGTTATAGATCCATACACAATGAGTATCAAGCTTATACTTGAGTTTATCCTTGGTGGTACAATGGGTTATGTATTTGGTATTATAATCCCAAGCCTTATAAATAGAGTAAAGCTAGGCTCTTGGGGGTTATATCCAGTGCTTTTAATAGCTTTGGTTGCTGTGCTTTTTGGTTTGACAGAAAAGATTGGCGGTAATGGATATATTGCAGTATATGTAGCTGGAATTATCGCTAATAAAAAAGAGTTTTTGTATAAAAAGAATTTAACTGGTTTCTTTGATGGAATAGCTTGGATGATGCAGATATTTATCTTCCTTACACTTGGGCTTTTGGTCTTTCCTAGCGAACTACCTCATGTTGCTATGATTAGTATTTTAATGTCGCTTGTTGTTATGTTTATTTCAAGACCTATTAGTGTATTTATGTCTACTATATTTTCTAAATATAATTTAAAAGAGAAGTGCTTTATCTCATGGGTTGGCCTTAGAGGAGTTGTTCCTATTATTTTGGCTACATATCCTCTCTCAGCTGAACTAGAAAATGGTCAATTAATCTTTAATATAATATTTTTTATGGTATTAATATCTGTGCTTACTCAAGGCACTACGCTTAATAAAAGCGGAAAAATATTTGGAGTTATCGAACCATCTAAGACTACAATTCCAAATATGCCTAGCAGCCCAATATCTTATTCGGACATAAAGCAGTATAAAATAGGGGAATCATCAAAGGTAATTGGTAAAAACTTAACGGAGCTTGGTTTGCCAGATGATTTTTTAATCGTTTTAGCAAAACGAAATGGCGAGCTTATAAAGGTTAGTGGTTCATTTGAATTTATGCAAAATGATATTTTGCTTATTTTGTGCAATAGCGAGTTAAGATATCAAAAGATTATTAGAATTTATGAGTTATAGGATTAAATTTGGAATTAGAAATTTGGATATTTATACTTTTATTTTTTGTAGCATTTTTTAGTGGATTTATAGATGCAATTGCTGGAGGTGGAGGGCTAATTACCATCCCAGCATTAATAGCAGTTGGTATCCCAGAGCATGTAGCATTAGCTACAAATAAACTACAAGCTACATTTGGTAGTTTTACAGCAGCAGCTAATTTCACTCATAAAAAAATGGTGGATTTTAACTCTCTTTGGCGCGGAATTATATGGACATTTGTAGGGGCAGTGTGTGGTACATGGTCAGTACTTTTAATCGATGCTGTGGTGATTAAATATCTAATTCCAATCTGTTTAGCAGCAATTCTAATCTACACCATTTTTACTCCAAATCTTGGTCAAATTGATAGAGAAAAGAGAATAAGTCAAAATTTATTTTACGCTATTTTTGGGTTAGGAATTGGATTTTATGATGGATTTATGGGGCCTGGTACTGGATCGTTTTGGATGTTTGCTTTTGCTAGTTTGCTTGGTTTAAATTTAAAAACCGCAGTAGCAAATACTAAAATCTTAAATTTTACTTCTAATATAGTATCTTTAGCTGTATTTATTGGAGGTGGGCAAATTCTATGGCTACTTGGAATAGTTATGGGTTTTGGCCAAATGATTGGAGCTTATTTTGGTTCGCATATGGTCATAAAAAAAGAGATTAAATTTATAAAAATTATCTTTTTAACTGTGGTAAGTTTAACTATTGTTAAGATTATTTATGATTTATTTATTAAATAAAATTTAGAATAAAATAACCAAAAATAGATATTTAAATTGATTTTTTAATTTGTGCTTAATCTAAATTAAGATATAATTACCGCAAATTTTTTTAAAAGGCGCTTTTCTATGAAAGATCTGTTTCTCTTTTCAAATTTGATCGTTAATGATCATAGCTTTACGTACCTTTTTCACATTATTTTAGTTGCGATTATAGTGCTAATTGTTGCTAAAATGGCTACTAGCTCGATGCAGCTTGTACCTCGTGGTACTCAAAATTTACTTGAGGCATATTTAGAAGGTATCGTATCAATGGGTCGTGATGTAATGGGTAGTGATGAGCTTGCTAGAAAATATCTACCGCTAGTAGCTACAATTGGTTTAATCGTATTGACAAGTAATGTAATTGGTATTATTCCTGGTTTTGAAGCTCCTAGTTCTAGCTTGAATCTAACTCTTTGTTTGGCTCTTTGTGTGTTTATATATTACAACTTTGAAGGTATTCGCACTCAAGGTGTGATTAAATATTTTGCCCATTTTATGGGACCAAATAAATTTCTTGCTCCTTTAATGTTTCCTATCGAGATTGTATCTCATTTATCTCGTATAGTTTCATTATCATTTAGGCTTTTTGGAAATATTAAAGGCGATGATCTATTTTTGATGGTTGTTCTTAGTCTTGCTCCGTGGGTTGCTCCACTTCCAGCATTTGCATTACTAACATTTATGGCATTGCTACAAACATTTATCTTTATGATTTTAACATATGTTTATTTAGCTGGTGCTGTGGTAGTTTCTGAAGAGCATTAATTTTTTGGTATATATTTTAAATTTTATTCTAGGTGCGTCGTGGGCAGTTGCTATTGTCGGCGCACTATTTTGTATCTATCATTTTTATTTTTTAGGACTTTTTCTTAGTGGTTTAATTGGGGCTAGTTTCGGTCTTATTTTAGCTTTGATATCATATCTGTTATTAAGGATTTTAAATAGTGATCAAGTATGCAATTAGCGATCCCAAATTTTATTCAAATTTGGATTATGCTTTTAATAATTTTCTTAGATTAAAAGAGGCTAACATGCTGCTTTTTAGAGATAAAAACTCTAATAACTATGATAAAACAGCTCAAGAATTTATTAAATTTAAATCTCATAATATAAAATTTTTACTTCAAAATGATATCGATTTGGCTTGCAAACTTGGCTTTGACGGTATTCATTTTAGTTCAAATTTTATTCATTTATTAAAGGAAACTCCGCCAAATTTAATCAAAATTGCTAGCACTCATAATATTAAAGAGATAGAATTGGCCAATCAATATGGAGCCGATTTTATTACATTTAGTCCAATTTTTGCAACTCCAAATAAGGGCAAACCAAAAGGCTTAGAAGGATTAAAAGAAGCTATAAAAATATCAAAATTTAAGGTTATTGCTCTTGGCGGGATAATGAGTGCTGAGCAAATTTGTGCTGTGATGAAGTGCGGTGTGGCTGGATTTGCATCAATTCGCTATTTTACGCTAGATTAACCTTATTAATATTTAATTTTTTTTGTGCTAAAATATATTATTTTATCAATATCAAAAGGCTAAATTTATGTTTGAAACAGTTATAGGATTAGAAGTACATTGTCAGTTAAATACAAAAACTAAGATATTTTGTGGATGTTCAACTAGTTTTGGAGAGGAGCCAAATACTCATGTTTGTCCAACATGCTTAGCTCTTCCTGGGGCATTGCCAGTGTTAAATTCTCAAGCAGTAAAAAAAGCAATTAGCTTTGGTAAAGCAATAAATGCAACTGTAAATAAAAAGAGTGTTTTTGACCGCAAAAACTACTTCTATCCAGATCTACCTAAAGCCTATCAGATATCTCAATTTACTATTCCAATTGTAGAAAATGGTGAGCTAATTATTAAAGTTGGCGATAAAAGTAAAAGAATTGGTATTACTAGAGCGCATTTAGAAGAAGATGCTGGCAAAAATAGCCATGAGAGTAAATCTAGTCTTGTAGATCTAAATCGTGCTGGAACTCCGCTTTTAGAGATCGTAAGCGAACCAGATATTAGAAGTAGTGATGAGGCAGTAGCGTATCTTAAAAAACTTCATAGTATTTTAAGATTTTTAAATATTAGCGATGCTAATATGCAAGAAGGCTCTTTTAGATGCGATGTAAATGTTAGCATTAGACCAAAAGGTGATGAAAAGCTATATACAAGAGTTGAAATTAAAAATTTAAATTCATTTAGATTTATTCAAAAAGCTATTGAGTATGAGGTAGAGCGTCAGTGTGAAGCTTGGGAGGATGGCAGATATGATAGTGAGGTTGTTCAAGAAACTAGACTATTTGATACGACAAAATTAATAACTAAACCAATGAGAAGTAAAGAAGATAGTGCAGAGTATCGCTATTTTCCAGATCCTGATTTATTACCAGTTATTATTCCTGATGAGCTTATGGAAGAAGCTAGTATTTTACCTGAGTTACCAGATGAAAAAAAAGCTAGATATATAAGTGAATTTGGAATAAAAGAGAGCGATGCTGATGTGATAATTAGCAGCTATGAGATGGCAAAATATTTTGAAGATCTAATAGCTGGTACAAACTCACCAAAACTATGCGTGACTTGGCTTACTGTAGAGCTTTTAGGTAGATTAAAAAATGGTGTAACTATAGAGACAAGTCCAGTTAATAGCGCAAAACTCTCAACTCTATTAAACAGAATAGAAGATGGCACCATCTCACAAAAAGCTGCTAAAGATGTTTTAGATGCAATAATAGAAAGTGATGAAGATATAGATAGCGTGATTGATCGTCTGGGCCTAAAACAAGTAAGTGATGATTCAGCTATATTATCTATCATTGATACAATATTAGCTACAAATGAAGATAAAGTAGCTGAGTATAAGAGCGGTAAAGATAAATTATTTGGTTTCTTTGTTGGTCAAGTTATGAAAGAGGGCAAGGGTGCATTTAATCCAGCCAAAGTAAATGAGTTATTAAAAACGAAATTAGGGTAGCATTATTGGTTTATTAGCAATTTTCATAAGATTAAATTTATTAATATATAGCAAGATTTTTATTTATAAAATTATGTTTTTTATTTTGCAAAATTAAATTTAATCTTATAGAGATTTTGTTAGTAAGTATTAGTAGCGATATAAAACTATGGATAGCAAGATATGAAAATAGCAGTAATCGGTGCTGGAAAATGGGGGCAGGCTTTATACTCAGCACTTAAAATAAATAATGATTGCATTATCTCATCTCGAACAAAGCGTGACATTGAAGGTTTTGTAGAGTTGGATAAGGCGCTAGAGTGCGACTATTTGCTCTTTAGTATATCAACTCAAAAAACACATGAGTTTTTACGCTCAAATTTTAAAGCAAAGAATCAAAAAATATTAGTAGCTTCTAAAGGTATAGATACGATTAGTGGAGAGTTTTTACATGAGATCTATTCTAAATTTGCTCCAAGCGAAAATTTGGCATTTTTAAGCGGTCCTAGCTTTGCAAGTGAGGTTATACAAGGATTGCCGTGTGCTTTAGTGATAAGCAGCGAAAATGATGAGTTAGCTCAAATTTGGGCTAGCACTTTTCCAAGTTTTATTAAGCCATATATTAGCGACGATGTTATAGGAGCTGAGATTTGTGGCGCATATAAGAATGTGATCGCTATAGCTGGCGGTGTATGTGCTGGTCTTGGTCTTGGGCAAAATGCTAGAGCTAGTTTGATATCTAGAGGATTAGTAGAGATGGCTAGATTTGGTGAGCATTTTGGTGCTAAGAGTGATACATTTTTAGGTCTTAGTGGAGCAGGGGATCTATTTTTAACTGCAAGTAGTGAATTATCTAGAAATTATAGAGTTGGTCTTGGATTAGCTAGTGGATTTAGTCTTGATGAGATTTTAGCTCAAATTGGAGAGGTGGCTGAAGGTGTAGCTACAGCATATGCAATTACTAAAATTGCTCAGCAAAAAGCGATTTATACTCCAATTGCTAGTCAAGTAGTTGATATGCTAGGTGGCAAAGACGCCAAAGAGGCATTAAAGGATTTATTAAAACGACGATGAAAAAGATTATTTTGCTATTTATTTTTACTATTTCACTCTTTGGCACACCAAGTGATAAAGAGTTAAGAAATATGATTGGTCAGATGGTGATGGTGGGATTTACTGGAAACAGTTCTAGTGATGAGTGGGTTAAGCAGCTTCATCTTGATATTAAAAATGGTAGAATCGGTGGAGTAATGATACTAGCTAGAAATATTAGCAGCAAACAGGGGTTAAAAAATTTAACCAAATATTTAAATTCCGCCAGTTCTAAATATCCTCTTTTTATAGCTATCGATGAAGAAGGCGGGCAAATTAGTAGATTTAATAAATTTAGCGATTTTGAGCATTTTCCATCAGCTTATAAGGTTGGTAGTGAGTTAGATTTAAATAGTGCTAATAAGCTATATACTAATATGGCAACTCAGCTTAAAAATCTTGGAATAAATATGAATTTTGCTCCAGTAGTTGATCTTCATAATGATATATCACCTATAATTGGTCAAAGACAAAGAGCATTTAGCAAGGATGCAGGTGAAGTAACTGCATATGCTAGTGAGTTTATATCAGCTTTTGATAATGTAGGCGTTGCTAGTGTGTTAAAGCATTTTCCAGGTCATGGCAATGCCTCATCTGATACACATAAGATTAGCACTATAGTAGATAGTTTTGACTTTGATGAGATTAGGCCGTATTATGAATTAATTAAGCGTAAAAAGGCTAAATTTATAATGGTTGGCCATATGATAATCCCTACAATCGATGATGTAAATCCAGCTACGCTCTCACGCCAAATAGTTACAAATTTACTAAAAGATAGCTTAAATTATGAAGGCGTTGTAATAAGCGATGATATGTTAATGAAAGCACTTGGAGGAACACTTGAGCAAAATGCTATAAAGGCAGTAAATGCTGGAGTAGATATATTGCTAGTAAGTGAGTATTTTTATAATAAAACCAACTCTATAAAAGCTTTAAATGATGCAATTTTTAACTCTGTTAAAAGTGGTAAAATAGAGATTGCTAGAATTATTGATGCGTATAATCGTATAATTGCTCAGAAGGCTAGATTCTAATCTCTATCTAGCCCAAGTCTGTTAAACTCATCTCTTAAATTCTCTTTAATGCTTCTAGCAAGCTGTTCTCCGTTTATAAAATTAGACTCTACAAAACTATCAAGTCTGCTAAGAAGAGCAAAAAGTTTACTTTGCCATTGGGTGCTATCTTTTGAATTTAAAGACTCAATAAATACAAGTTCTTTACTAAAATCGCTTAAAACCTCTAGTATTTCATCTTTTTTATTAGGTTCTAATATCATATCTTCTTGGGTGTTTTGACGCAATATATCTATTTGATTGTCTATCGCATCACAAAATTTAGAATAGACTAAATGTGGATTTTCATCATCATTTGTGATATTTTGTGTTACTTTATTTATCTGTTTATAGAGTATTACTCCTACAATTAATACAGCAACTGCCATTATAATTAAATCATTTTGTGCCATTTTTTCTCCTTAAATTTGAAATTGTAGCAATTGCAAGACTAATCCATATGAGTGCAAAGCTAATAATTTTATAAAAATCTAAAGTCTCATTATATATAAAAACTGCAATAATCATACTTAAAGTTGGGCTTATGTATTGCAAAAATCCAATTGTAGATAGTTTAAGATATTTGGTGCTAGCATTAAATGTAAGTAGTGGTAGTATAGTTACAAATCCGCTTAAAAATAGCATAATACCATTAAAATTTATCCCAAATTCACTGCTATTATTTATAGCTAGATATAACAAATAAAGTAGAGCAAAAGGTGTTAAAATGATAGTTTCTATAAATAACCCCTCAAAAGTTCTAACCCCAAGTCTTTTGCGCAAAAGTCCATATAACGCAAATGATAATGGCAGTATAATAGATATTAGCGGTAGATTGCCAATGGCATAAATTTGAACTCCAATAGCAATAAATACGATAAAAATTGAGAGTTTTAAAGCCGGACTTAACTCCTCTTTTAATATTATCGCACCAAGAAGTATGGAAAAAAGAGGATTTATAAAGTATCCAAGACTAGTTGCTAAAATTTCATTTTGGTTGATTGCATAGATAAATACTCCCCAATTACTAGCAATTAATGCGCCTGTAATGGCTAAGGTTAGAGTAACTTTTTTTATTTTTGCTATTCTTTTGACGCTGTTTAATCTTTTTGTAATTATAAGTATAGCTAGCAAAATTAAAGCTGACCATATAATCCTATGAGCCAAAACCTCAGTAGCTGCAATTCCTTCAATGAATTTAAAAAATATCGGGAATACACCCCACATAATAAATGTAGCTAAAGCTAAGATAAATCCTTTTTGCGTTGCTTGCATTAGTAGTTTAGATCACCTATAAATTTGAGAATTCTTGGATTGTTTTGCGAACTAAAAAACTCTTTTGGGGATTCAATAGTAACTATTTTGCCATCTTCTAAAAATATAATCTTATCAGCGATATCCTTGGCAAATTTAAGCTCATGAGTGACTAAGATCATAGTTTGGTGTTCATTTGCTAGCATTTTAAGCGTGGATAAAACTTCGCTTACTAGTTCTTTATCAAGTGCGCTTGTAGGCTCATCAAGCAATAAAATATTTGGTTTTAAAGCAACAGCTCTAGCAATTGCAACACGCTGCTGTTGTCCTCCACTTAAAGAGCTAGGATAGGCATTGGCTCTATCTTTGAGGCCAAATTTATTTAGTAAATTTAAAGCAATCTCAATGGCTTTTTCTTTTGGCATTTTTTGGACGCTGATTAGCCCTTGGGTGATATTTTGCGTAGCATTTAGATGGGCAAAAAGATTATAAGATTGAAAGACCATTCCCATTTTGCGTCTTAAATTTAAAATTTCTTGCTTATTTGGATGCTGTTTAAAATCAATTTTTAAACTCCCATCGCTAAATTCCAAAATCCCGCTATCTGGTATCTCTAGATAGTTTAATGAACGAAGAAGTGTAGTCTTGCCACTTCCGCTTGGCCCGATAATTGCAATTATCTCACCTTTTTTAATATCAAAACTAATATTTGATAATATGGTATGAGAGCCGATTTTTTTATTTATATCTCTTATTTGTAGCATATTTTCCTCTTATAGATGCTTGCTAAATTTTGCCTCGAGGTGAGTTTGTAAATATCCAAGACCTATACAAATAATCCAGTATATAAGAGCAGCTTGCGAATAGACTCTTAGAAATTCATAATTTTGAGAGGCGATAGTTTGAGCTTGACGAAATAGTTCAGCTACCAAAACCACTGAAGCTAAAGATGTATCTTTAATAAGCGCTATAAAGGTATTAGATAGAGTCGGCAAGGCTATTTTAAGGGCTTGCGGTGCTATAATTTTAATAAAAGTATCGCTATTAGTTAGTCCTATACTCCATCCAGCTTCCCATTGGCCCTTTGGCACTGCTAATATACTAGCTCTAATAGTTTCACTGCTATATGCGCCAATGCTAAGGCTAAAAGCAATAATTGCGCTAATGAATGGATCTAGCGTTATGCCAATATTTGGCAAACCATAAAATATTATAAAAAGCTGTACAAGTAGAGGTGTTCCACGAATTATAGAGATGTAGAACTGGCAAATAGCCTTAGCTAAATTTGATAGTGGATTTTTGCTGTGATTGATACGGATAAGCGCTACAATAACACCTATTGCAATACCACAAATAAAAGATATAATACTAAGGGGGATTGTATATAAAATAGCCCCCTTAATCATAGGCAAAAATGCCTCAATATAATTACTCACTAACATCTATTCCAAAATATTTTTCTGAAATTTGTTTTAGGGTGCCATCTTTTTTCATAGATTCAAGAGCTTTGTTGATTCTATCTCTTTGTTCGGTTAGCTCTTTTTTAAATAAAAATACACTTCTTGTGCCATTGCCAGTGCTAAATGCGACTTTGATATTTTTATCGCCAGTTGTTTTGATATAGTTTAATATAGCAAGTTTATCATTCATAGTAGCATCTGCTCTACCTTGACTGACTGCTTTAATAGCTGGTGCTAATCCATCAACTAAAACAATATTTGCCCCATTTTCTATGGCAATCTCGTAGTAGTTGCTACCCATTGCTTGAGCAATATTTTTGCCTTTGATATCATTTAGTGAGTTTATGCTATTATCATTAGCCCTTACAGCAACGGCAGCTGAAGTAACTATATATGGATCACTAAGAGTATAAAGCTCGGCTCTTTTTGGGTCCGCATCGCTTATTTGATTTGCTATCATATCAAACCGATTTGAATTTAATCCTGAGAATATAGCATCCCAATTTGTCTCATGAAATTCAATCTCAAATCCAGCTCTTTTGGCTGCTTCAGTGATTACTTCTACATCATATCCGACTAGTTTGCCACTTTCATCATGATATGAAAATGGATTATATGTACCTTCTGTTGCGACTCTTAATTTATCTTTGTTGGTATTATTAGAAGAACAACCAATCATTAAAAGACTAATGAATAAAAAAGATATTAACTTTTTCATATTTACTCCTCAAATTTATTTAAAATTTCATAATATTATCTAAAATATATAAATAAATTATAAAAATTATATATTTTAGATAAAGGCTATATTATAGTTATTTAAAAAATATATATAGTAAAATTATATATTTTTAATATTTTTAATATAAGCATGTATATATTCATATCCCGAATATAAGGTAAGAATAACAGAAATCCAAAGTAAAATTTCGCCACCCCACCATTGCATAGATAAAAATCCTATGGCCACCATCTGTATTATTGTTTTAATCTTGCCAGCTATGGATGCACTTATATCTATATTTTCACTTGCCATAACTACCCTAAATCCAGTAATGAAAAACTCTCTAACAAGAATTATATATACTGCCCATGCATCAGCTCTATCTATTATCATTAAACCTAAAAATGCTGCTAAAATCAACATTTTATCGGCAAGCGGATCTAAGATTGCACCTAATTTTGTTTTTTGATTCCAGCTTCTAGCTATATATCCATCAAAAAAATCAGTAATGCTAGCTATTACAAATGTTAAAGCACAAAAGTAATTAAGCCAACTAATCTCTATAGCATCCCCATTACCCTTAATGCATAAAAGCAAAAAAAACATAAGTGGAGCTAAGAGTATACGAAATATAGCTAGAGAATTTGGTAAATTTATCATTTAAAAGTAGTGCCACCATCTATTATAAATGTATGGCCTGTTACCCAGCTAGCTTTTGAGCTGCATAGAAATAAACAAGCACCAGCAAGATCAGTTGGTTGTCCCATGCGACCTAAAGGACTTAATGATGCTGTAGCATCTCTTACTTCTTCATAATTTGTAAATGCTCTTAAAGCATCAGTTTCTATTGGCCCACCACTTACTACATTTACTCTGATGTTTTTCTCGCCAAGCTCAGTAGCTGCGTATCTTGCCATAGCTTCCACTGCAGCTTTTGCTGTGCCGTGACCGCTATAGTGTTCTATATAGACTAGGTTTCCAGTTGAGCTTAAGCTAACTATGCTACCACCGCCTACTTTTTCCATTCTTTTAGCAGCTTCTTGAGAGCCTACTACAAATGCATTTACGGTGGCTGTAAAGATATTGTTTATTCCACGAGGTTTTAACTTCATAAATTTAGTATAACCACCAGCTACTGCGCGCCCTGAAATAATTGCATTTGATACAAAAAAATCGACTCTATCAAAATCTTTATCTATCTCTAAAAATAGCTCTTTATAAGTTTCAGGTTCAAGAATATTTAAAGGATATGCTCTAGCTTTGATGCCAAATTCTTTTTCTAATTCTAATGCTTGATTTTTAGCCATCTCTTCATTAGAGTTATAGGTAAATGCAATATTTGCACCATATTTTGCAAATTCAAGTACAATTGCTCTACCAATTCCTCTTGTACCACCACTAATAACTAGGGTTTTGCCTTTAAATTCTTCATGATAACAGTTCATTAAAATCCTTTTATATCGTAAGTTTTCATTATTGATTCTATCTTTTTGAGATTCTCACTGCTTGGAGCTACAAGTGGTAATCTATATTCTAAGCTATCTATTAAACCAGCAATATACATAGCAGCTTTAATAGGTATTGGATTTGACTCGCAAAATAGAACTTTATTTATATTATATAGTTTATCATTAATCTCTTTTGCTTTTAGAAACTCATTTTGCATAGCATAGTGAGTAAGAGCTGAAGTTTGATCTGGTAAGAGATTTGATGTAACTGATATAACGCCTTTTCCTCCATTGCTTAAAACTGGATAGTTAATAGCATCATCACCGCTTAATAAATATATCTTTGGTTCATGAGCTAAAATATCAACACATCTTTCTATATTGCCACTTGCTTCTTTAACTCCATAGATATTATCGCAATCATTAAATAGCCTTATAATAGTCTCTGGCAATATATCACATCCCGTTCTAGATGGGACATTGTAGAGCAAGATAGGTATATCTACTGATTTGGATATAGCTTTGTAGTGTTGATATAATCCTTCTTGAGTTGGTTTATTATAGTATGGTGCTACTGATAAGATTCCGTCTGCGCCACAATTTTGAGCAAATTCAGCCAAACCTATAGCCTCGTGAGTAGCATTACTTCCAGCACCCGCTAATACTTTTACATCGCTATTTTTACACGCATTTACAGCTATCTCAATACAAATTCTATGCTCATCATGAGTAAGAGTCGCACTCTCGCCCGTAGTTCCTACAGGTACAACTGCATCAATTCCATTTTTTATCTGTCTTTTAATAAGTTTTTCATAACCATTTTCATCTATTTTACCATTTTTAAAAGGTGTTACTAGAGCTGTCATCGCTCCATAAATACTTTTTTTCATTTGATTCCTTTTAATATAATTGTAGTGGATTTATCTTTGTTAAAATACCTATTTGCACACTCTTTGATATCTTGTGTTGTAAGTGCATTTGTCCTATCTGAGAGTTGCCAAAGTGGCTCTATATCGCCTCTTGCTATATAGCTTCCATACAGACTTGCAAGCTTGCTTGCGCTACTTAATGAGTAGATAAAATTGCTCTTTAGGCAATTTTTAATTTTAGTTAGCTCATCAGTATCTATATCGCTATTTTTTAGTTTTTTTATCAGCTTTAAGATTTCTTTTTTAACTAGTTTGGCTTTTATACCTGGATTACAAATAGCGATTATTATAAATAAATTTTCATCAATGCTTTCCATAGGATAAGCATAAATTTGATTTACTAAATTTAATTTATCTATTAAAACTCTTTCAAATAATGAGCTTTTACCGCTGCTAAGATATTCGCCAATTGCACTTAATGCAGTCTGGTCTGGATGATTAAATGGCGGTATTTTATAAGCGATAGCTATCATCTCTACATCACTTTGTTTGTGAATTATTAAAGACTTTTCTCCGTTTTGTTCAGGCTCTATGCAGTGCATAGTAGGTATTTCACAGCGGTTTGCTATACCTTCAAAGTGTTTTTTGCCAAGTTCAAATGCAGTATTTTTGTCAATATCTCCAGTAATCATTAAAAATGCATTTTTTGGCTGGTAAAATTTAGACCAAAACTCTTTAATATCAGCAATATTCCAATTTTCAATATCTTTAATAAATCCAATTGGTGTCCAGTGATAAGGATGATATATAAAAGCGTGATTAAATAGTCTAAAATATAGTATTCCAGTTGGATTATTGTCCGTTCTCCATCTGCGCTCTTCTAAAACAACATCTCGCTCAGGTAAAAATTCATCTTCTTTAAGGCTTAAATTTGCCATTATATCAGCATAAAGTTCTAGCGATGTATCAAGATTTTGACTCGAACATTTGATAAAATAGTGAGTAAAATCAAAACCAGTACTAGCATTATTTACTCCGCCAAAACCCTTTACAATGGAGTCAAATTCACCAGCTTTTCTATTGTCTGTACTTTTAAAATTTAGATGTTCTAACATATGTGCGATTCCGCTCTTACCCATTGTTTCGTTTCTAGAGCCAACTTTATAATAAAGATCTATGCTAATAACATTTGAACCTAAATTTAAAGGGGTATGATAGATCTCAAACCCATTTTCAAGGGTAATTTTGCTAAATTTTGGTAGCATTTATCTCCTTAGATTAGCGCCAACTGCTTGAGAAATATTTTCATATCCCTCGCTTAAGGCTAAATTTAATATTTGACTATTGATATTTTTACAAATACTTGGACCTTCATAGATAAAACTAGTATATATTTGTACTAAGCTTGCACCCATTTTGATACGCTCATATGCATCTTGACCATTATCAATTCCACCACAGCTAATTAATACTGCTTTACCATAAAGCTCTTTAGCAACCTCTTTAAATAGCTCTTTGCTCTTGTTTTTAATAAGTTGGCCGCTGATACCGCCAAAATCTTTTGCCTTTGGTGTAAGAGAGTAATCCACGCTAGTATTATTGATAATTAACCCTTTAAATCCAGCATTTGCAGCTGTAGAACAAAGAGATATAGCTGAGTCTATACTCATATCTGGAGCTATTTTTAAAATTAGAGGTTTTTTGGTTAAGCTACTTAAAGCAGCAAATAGTTCATTTATAAAAGACTCGCTTTGTAAATCTCTCAAATTTGGAGTATTTGGTGAGCTGATGTTGATTACAAATGCATCACAGCAACTATCAAGCCCTTTAACCAAAATTTCATAATCTTTAATAGCCATATCATTTGGTGTAATCTTATTTTTGCCAATATTAGCAATAAGAGGGATACTAAAAGGATATACCTTTGAGGCTCTAGCTTTAATCTTATCTAAGCCATCGTTATTAAATCCCATGGCATTTTGTATACTTTTTTCTTCTATTAAGCGAAATAGCCTTGGTTTTGGATTTCCATCTTGAGGTTTTGGTGTAAGAGTGCCATACTCTAAAAATCCAAACCCCATCGCAGATAGCGGTGTAATCATTGTAGCATTTTTATCAAATCCACCGGCGAGTCCAACTGGATTTAAAAAATTAATTCCAAAAATATTTTGTGATAGCTTAGTGTCAATAAAACAGAAATTATCCACCAAATAGTCGCTAACAAATGGAATTTTTACAGATACTTTCATTCCAAATTCAGCTATTTTATGGGCATTTTCTGGATTTAGTTTAAAAAAAATTTTTTTAATATCACTATAGTTCATAACATTCCTTTAAACCTGCTATTTTAGCTAAAATTTGCTTAAATTTGCTTATAATTAATAAGAAATTTAATGATATTTTGGGCAATTTATAGATATAATATTTTATAAATTTAAGGAGTAAAAGTGGCATATCAAGAGAAAAAATGGTAAAATTTTTATGAAAATGCTTAGGCTATAAGGGCGGAGTTCATGAGTCAATTTATAAATAGGGGGGGGGTATAACGCTCTTCAAGTGATTGGCGAATTAGAGAAAAAGGAGCGTTTAAATCAACTTAAAGCAGATGAAAAAGGTGTGTTAAATTGGTATAAAACTAATTTTCCTAGTGAGAAATTTAACTTTGCTGATATTCCGCATAATAAAATTACTTCACTAAATGGATTAAATATTTTGGTTCCATTTTATACTGATAATTCTATTGTTGATTTTATTATTGATGCTTTATCGTTTGATGAGTATGATAGTGTGGTGGAGCTAGGCTGTGGATATGGACAAAATCTTTTTAAGATATTTTATAATGGTAGCGGGGTGAATTTGAGATATTTTGGTGGCGAATTTACCAAAAGCGGCGTAGAGATGGCAAAAAAATTAGCTAGTATTGAGCCAAATATGAGAGCTGAGTTTTTTCATTTTAACCATTTAAAGCCTAAATTTGATAAAAAATTAGATTTTGGCAAAAAAGTTTTGGTCTTTACTTGCCATACGATTGAGCAAGTTAAAGAAATTCCTGATAATTGGTTTAAGGTTGTAGCTAGTATCGCTCCATTTGTCAGGTGTATTCACGCTGAGCCATTTGGGTTTCAAATTCGCAATCTAGGTGAAGCTAGTAAAAATCACAAAGATTATTTTATACAAAATGGCTGGAATTTAAATTTCGCTTCAACACTTAAAAAAGCTCAAAATGGTGATATAATCATCGAAGATGCTATGCTAGAGTATAGCTGTGGAACTGATTCATTTAACCCAACTTCAATTGCTGTGTGGAGAACGGTTTAGAGTTTAATATTGTTAGATTTTAGTGGAATTGAGCCATAATGAATAGTAAATTGGCCTTGATTTAATCTATTTTGCAAGGCCATAATCTTTTCTTTGCTTAAGTGCGCGATCTCCTTGCGTACTTGTGTATCTAGGGATTTTGATACTACGATATAAATGGCGATATTTTTTGGGCTAAATTTATAGGCAATTGTGATTTTGTCTTTGAATTCTTGTAGTGTAGTTTTGATTAGTGTTACAGCCTGCATTTGATGGTTTTTGTCTGTTGATACTGATTGTGCAGTTTCATTTGATGTAGTTTGAGTTTGAATTTCAGATTTGGTTTTTTGTATTTGATTTGTTGTCTGATTAGTTGAAGATGATAAATTTTGACTTGGATT
This sequence comes from Campylobacter sp. P0085, assembly GCF_002139495.1. NCBI lineage: Bacteria > Pseudomonadati > Campylobacterota > Epsilonproteobacteria > Campylobacterales > Campylobacteraceae > Campylobacter > Campylobacter sp. P0085. The sequence continues at coordinate 58,684 of NZ_MJKB01000002.1, forward strand.
TATCTGTTGATTTTGTGTATTTATAAGCAAATTTAACGCTAAATTATTATTAGGATTTATCGTAGTTGTTGGATTATGGTTATGTTTTTCATACTCTATTATATCTTTAAAATTAGCATCGATAAATTTCATTAGAGGCTTTATAAATGCGGTATATATGAGCTTTTTAATAAATTTAGATAAGATAAATTTATTTTTTATTGTTATTATTAGCTGCTCTTTTTGGGAGTATCGTTTAGAAATTTTAAGCGATATAATGGCGCAATCATCAACATAACATATTCCTTTTAGTGCATCAAGCGTGTATTTTAAAATATTATCAATATCAGCTGGTAAGTGCTGTTTCCATAGTATTTCGACAGCCAAATCCCCATTCATAATAAATGCATTTTGTTCTAAAGCAGCTTTTTTTAAGCCCTTTTGATAAATTGCTTTAATAGCATCATTTTTATTATTTATGCTTGTTGGTCTGTCGTTATATACTATTTTTTGTAGCATTAGTGGATTGCTCCTAGTTTTAGTTTTTGATAGATTTCACATTCTGCTTCAAGCTCTTTATCTGTACCAAATCCTACGATTTTACCATGGCCTATAACAGCAATTTTATCAGCATTTTTGATAGTTGATAGACGGTGAGCAATAACAAATATAATCTTATCTTTGCTTAAATTTTCAATAGCTTTTGTTATTTCTTGTTCGCTTTCATTATCTAGTGCGCTAGTGGCTTCATCAAATATTAGAATTTGTGGATTATGATAAAGAGCTCTAGCTATGGCGATTCTTTGTCTTTGGCCACCGCTTAAATTTGCGCCATATTCATCTAAAGTTGTATAGATTCCATTATCTAAATTTTGAACAAAACTATAAGCATTTGCCATCTTAAGTGCCATTATAACTTTAGCCTCATTTAGTGGAGCAGCATACGCTACATTGGCAGCTATTGTATCGTTAAAGATATATACACGCTGAGTAACTAAACCAATATTTTGCCTTAGGCTATCTAGTTTAAATTCGCTTAAATCATTATCATTGATTAAAATCATTCCAGAATTTGGGTCATAAAATCTCATTAATAGATTAATAAGTGTGCTTTTACCGCCACCACTACTACCTACTAAAGCTATCATTTGACCCTTATAGACTTTGAGATTTATACCATTTAGTGCAGTTTTATCACCGTAGCTAAATTTTAAATCTTGGATTGTGATTGAATTTACCTTAGCTGGGAAATTTATATTTCCATCAACAATACTTGGCTGCATATCAAGTAACTCAAATGTTCTTTGGCTAGCTACTACTGCATCTTGCATTTGATTATATATATTTGTTATACGTTTTATAGGCGTATAGAGCATAAATAGCGCTGTAAGAAAGCTAAAAAAGCTACCTACTGTAATTTGTCCATCAATAACTTGCTGGCCGCCTATAATTATAGTAACTGCGATTCCAACTGAGCCTAATGTTTCCATCATTGGACTAACTAAAGCATTTACCTTAACGCTTTTTAAATTTAAATGAAATATTTTAGTATTGTGATTATCAAATTTGCTTAGCTCTTTTTCTTGGGCACTACTAGCTTTAACTATTTCGATATTTGAGAAAATTTCATTTAACACCGATGTGATATCGCTAGAAGTTTCTTGCGATGTTCGGCTAAGTTTTCGCATTCTTTTAGCTAAGCGTGAAAGCGGATAAAAGGCTGCTGGTAACACAATAAGTGAAAATAGTGCTAAAGTAGGGCTTTGATAAATTACAACACAAAGTAATCCAATAATAGTTACAAACTCACGCACTAGTTCAGGAATGAGCGATGAGACGATATTGCGAATACGCTCAATATCACCCATGATCCTACTCATTAGCTCGCCAGTGCGATATTTATGGAAAAAACTCATATCTAATCCAAGTAGATTATCAAGTAGTTTGTATCTAAAACGCCTTACCATATCTTGTCCGATATAAGCGGTAAAATATACCTGTAGATATACTCCAAGGCTTTTTATAAAATATATTGCAATAATCGCATATGGAAGCAAATATAAAAGTGTTTCATTTTTTTCAACAAAGATATAATCAAGCACAGGTTTAACTAGCCATGCAGAAACCGCAGTTCCAATGCTAGCCATAATCATTCCTAAAATTGCAATAGCAAACTGCCACACATACTCTTTATAATAGGATTTAAACCGTCTAAAGACTTCTGTTATTCCGTCCATATTTTCTCCCATTTTACTCCATTTGGCGTATCCATTATCGCTACACCAAGGGCGGTTAATTTATCTCTTATAGCATCAGCTTTAGTATAGTCTTTAGCAGCCTTAGCGCTATTTCTAGATTCTATTAAATTTGCAATTTGCTCTTTTTGTTCTAAGCTAAATCCATATTGAAACCACTCAAACTCATCTATATAAAGAACTCCTAAAATCTCTTTTATAAATTCTAAATTTGCCATTATATCAGCTTTTAGTGCTTTGTTTTTAGGCTCTTTATCTAGATTTGTATTTGCTATATTTACCATTTCATCAATTTTTGCTAAGGCTTCTGAAATATTTAAATCATCGCTTAGGGCTTCTATAATCGCATTTTTAAACTCTAAATTTATCTCTCCAGGACTTACGCCGCTTAAGCGTTTTTTAAGTCTATAAATTTTATCGAGCCGTTTTTTACTAGAGAGTAAATCTCCTATATCGTAGTTGAAATTTGCCCTATAATGACTACTCATTAGATAATATCTTACCGCTTCACCCGGAGCAATAGCTAAAGCATCTTTAACAAAAAATGAATTGCCAAGACTTTTGCTCATTTTTTCGTTATTTACTTGAATAAATCCATTATGTAGCCAGTATTTAGATAGCTCTTTATGATTGGCACATCGGCATTGTGCAGCTTCGTTTTCATGGTGGGGGAAGAGCAAATCAGCTCCACCAGCGTGAATATCAATGGTTCCATTAAAGATCTCTTCAATCATTGCTACACACTCAGTATGCCAGCCTGGTCGCCCCTTGCCAAACGGACTATCATACCATTGTTCATCAAATTTCCATAACACGAAGTCTTTTTCATCTTTTTTAGCTCCACTGCTAGTAACTCTTGCGATTAGATTTTCGTCTTTTCTGCCGCTTAGACTTAGATATTTATCATCTTTACTTGTATCAAAATAAATCCCATCTTCAAGTCTATACGTAGCGCCATTTTGTTCTAGTTTTTGAATATAATTTATGATTGCATCAAGCGACTCTGTGGCTTTAGGTTCTATATCGGCATTTAGGACATTTAAAGCGTTCATATCGTTTTTATATCTATCTATATAGTAGGTTGTTATCTGCTCTAAGCTTTGATTGCTAGATTTCATTTTAGCTAGAATTTTATCATCTATATCAGTAAAGTTTTTGACAAACTTAACCTTATACCCAAGAGCTATTAAAACTCGCCTAAGCAGATCAAAGCTAATACTAGATTTTGCATGCCCTAGATGAGCATCATCATAAACAGTTGGTCCGCAGACATAGATATTTATATCATTGCCATTAAGTGGAACAAGTTTAACTTTTTGTTTTAAAACTGTATCATAAATTTGCATATATTATATCCTTTAATTCTATTAATAAATAGCCAAAAATTACTGCTAAGATTATAGTTATTAGATTTATCCTATTAAAGATTATATCCAAAAATTGCCTAATTCCAAATACAAAAATCGCATATCCTAGTAAAAATAGTCCGCTAATACTCCCAGCAAGTGCTAGTCCGCTTGCTCCTAAAGGTTTAAAAAGAAGCAAGCATAAAGCAGTATTTATAAAAAGTGAATATATAGCTATTTTAGCAGCGATTTTTTGTTGCATTTTAGCATATAGCCAGAGCGAAAAGAGCTTATAAAGCCCAAAAGGTAAAAGTCCTAACATATACATTTGCAAGACTTTAGCTGATTCTATAGTATTATTAGTGTTAAATTCACCCCTTTGAAATAGCAGCCAAATAATCTCATTAGCTAAAACAAATCCGCCAATAGTAGAAAATAGTAGTAAAAAAAATAGTAAACTAAAGCTTTTTTTTAGTAAATTTATGGCGTTTGTATCGTTTTTAGATTTTATTGCTTTGGCAATTTTAGGAAATATTGCCGTAGAAAGTGCGATAGCAAAAAGTGCTAAAGGCAATTGAAAGATTCTATTTGCGTAGTATAGATAGCTAATTGCCCCAGTAGCTAGAAAGCTAGCAATAAAAGTGGAGATAAAGTCACTTAGTTGATTGGCGCTACTACCAATAATTCCATGGCCAAAGTTTTGCCAAAAACCTTTAGCTTTAGCTCTTTTGCCTTTGGCAAATTTGGCTATACCAAGAGTTAATAAACGGAGTAAATTTAATCTTTTAAGTGCGATAATATGAGATAAAACCTGCAACATTCCTCCAGCTACAACCCCCCAGCTAAGATACATTGCGGCACTTTTTTGGTCTAAATTTAATGCTAAAAGCAAAGCAGTTATCATCGATATATTTAGAAAAGCTGTACTAAAAGCTGTAGTGGCAAAGTGGTTTTTATATTGAAGAAGTGCTGAGAGTAGTGTAACAATAAAAATTGCCAAAAGATACCAAAAATTTATTCTTACTAGTGGAACAGCTAGAGCAATTGTCTCAGGACTAAATCCAAACGCAAGCGCCTTAGTAACTAAAGGAGCAAAGAGCATCACAATAAGACTAAGACCAAGCATCGCAAGGCTAAGCTTGATTAAAATTTCAGCACAAAATAACCCTTTTTGACTAACTTTTACTAAATTTGGCATAAAGGCTTGAGAAAATGCACCCTCTCCAAAGAGTCTACGAAATAGATTAGGCAGCTTAAACGCTACAAAAAATATATCACTCCAAATACTTGCACCAAGAGCATTTGCCGTCATTAAATCTCTAATAAATCCAAGCACTCTAGAACATAAAATTCCGATACTATTTGTAAAGAAATGTCGCAGCAACTATCAAATCCCAAATTTAAAACTATGTATTATACTTAAAATTAATTTGATTTTTTATAAAATGTCTCAAACTTACTCTGTAAAAATAGGGCTAAAACAATCAAAAATCCACCGATTGTCATCTTATAAATATCAAAATCTACTCCCCAAAAAATTGCATTTACCAAAATTGCTATCGGAATTATAGCATTATTCATAATTGCTAAAGTGCCACTATCGACCATAAGTGAGCCACTACTCCACAAATAATAGCCAAACCCAGAAGCTACTACACCAAGGTAGAGTAAAACTACCCAGTTTTGCAAATTTTGTGGAAGCATTGTAAAATTCCCAAAGAGAATAAAGCTAACCCCTGAAACCAAAACCGCCCCAAGATAAAAATATCCAAAATTTGATCTATTATCTTTTAAATTTTTACAAGTAAGCTTATAAAATGCTTGTGCTGCCCCAAAGCAGATATTTGCCATCTGCACGAGTATAAATCCATATAAAGAACTAAGGCTCCAACTTTCAAATTTAATAATAAAAGCACCAATTATACATAAAGTAATGCTAATTAAGTATAGTTTTTTAAATTTGCACGATATAAGATCATAGATTAGGCTTAGATAAAATGGTGTAAATATAGTAAAAAGAGCAACTTCGCTTACGCTAAGATATAAAAATGAATGGTAGTAAAATATACTCATAAGACCAATTTGTAGGCCGCCAATAGTGATTAATTTTAGCTTTAAATCAAATTTTAACTTTAAATTTAAAAATGGTAAAAATATCAAAAATGCTATACAAGAACGAAAAAGTATAGCAAAATAGTTATCAACAACTCCGACGATATAGTATCCAATAAGCGGAAATGAGAATGCCCATATAAAAGTTGTTACCCATAAATTGGCCATTTTTTATCCTAAAATTGAAATTTGATTTATAGTATCACTAAAAAAAGTTAATATTAATCTATTTTTTAGTAAAATATCCGATTAAAAATCTTAAGGAGTCTAGGTGTTATTTACCAAAGCCAGTGAATATGCTATGCTATCATTGATTTTATTATCACAAGCTAATCACCCAAAAGATGTAGATACTATATCGTCTGAACTTGGAATTTCAAAAAGTTTTTTAGCAAAAATTTTACAAAATTTAGCAAAAGAGGGTATATTGCACTCCTTTAAAGGTGCAAATGGTGGGTTTGTTTTAGCCGATAAACCATCAAATTTAAGCATTAAGCGCATTTTAGAGAGTGCTGAAAAGCGTAAGGTAAATGTATTTGAGTGCGCAAATTCTAGATGCGATTGTCCTAGCAGCAAAGGCGATGAATGTAAAATTTGGCCTATGTTTAATGATTTACAAGGTCGAATTGATGAGTTTTTAGACCAGATTACCTTAACTGATATTATAAAGAAATAACCTTGGCTAAGCGCAATATTCTAACAATGGTGGCGCCATTTTTAGCGCCAGTGATGAAGGCAAAGAGTTTAACTGTAGTTTTTGTTATTGTAGCGATTTTAGCTATTATCATTGTGCCATTACCTAGTGCTGTGTTAGATTTTTTCTTAGCACTATCTATAGCTATATCTGTTCTTATAATATTAATATCCATTTATATACCAAAGCCTACAGACCTTAGTACATTTCCTACTCTTGTTTTAATTGTTACTCTATTTAGATTAGCGCTAAATATTGCAACAACTAGAATGATTTTAAGCGAAGGGCATAATGGACCAGAAGCTGTAAGTGAGATTATTGCTAGTTTTGGTGAATTTGTTGTCGGTGGAAACTATGTAATTGGGGTTATTGTATTTTGTATTTTGGTGCTTATAAATTTTATGGTTGTAACTAAAGGCTCAACTCGTGTAAGTGAAGTTCAAGCTAGATTTACTCTAGATGCGATGCCTGGTAAGCAAATGGCAATTGATGCTGATTTAAATGCTGGATTAATAGATGAACAAACAGCCAAGCAAAGACGCCAAGATATCATATCTGAGGCGAATTTTTATGGAGCTATGGATGGTTCATCTAAATTTATAAAAGGTGATGCTGTAGCTGGTATTATTATTACTATTATTAATATTATTGGCGGATTTTTAATTGGTGCATTTCAATATGATATGGCTATCAAAGATGCCGCTTCTACATATACTATTCTTACAATTGGTGATGGCTTAGTAAGTCAAATTCCAGGGCTTATTACTTCAACTGCAACAGCTATTATCATCACAAGAGCTAGTAAAGATGAAGATAATTTTGCTGAAGGTGTTGTAAGTCAGTTACTTGGTGAGTATAAGACGCTTTTAATTGTCGGTTTTATACTATTTGTATTTGCTTTAGTGCCAGGTCTTCCAACATTCTCTTTAGGATTTATGGGCTTATTATTTTTAGGGATTGGATTTATTTTAAAAATGATAGAAGAGGGAAAAATCGATTTTAGTGCTGTCAAAACCGATAAAAATGGCTCTCAGCAAGCTGGAAATGGTAATAAGGCTGCACCATCGGCTAATAAACTACCTAAGAAAAGCGAAGAAGAGATTGCCCTTGAAGAACAAGCTAAGATTGATGATATATTAAAGATTGAAATTTTAGAGTTAGATTTAGGTTATGGACTTTTAAAACTTGCTGATGGGGATTTGGTTGAGAGAATCCGTGCTATGAGGCGAAATATGGCTACAATGCTTGGATTTTTGATGCCTAAAATCAGATTAAGAGATAATATCTTACTTGGCCCAAATGAGTATAAATTTAAATTAAAAGGCGTAGTAATCGGCTCTGGCATTGTCTATCCTGATAAGTGCTTGGCTATGGATAGTGGATATGTGAGCGCAGATATCGATGGTATCGCAGTCAAAGATCCAGCCTTTGGGCTTGATGCATTATGGATTGATCAAAATTATAAAGAGGATGCAATTTTAAGTGGTTATACAGTAGCTGATGCAGCTAGTGTTATTTCTACTCATATGAGCGAGTTAGTTAAGCAAAACGCTAGTGAGTTACTAACAAAACAAGAGGTTCAAAATATTCTTGAAAAGGTAAAATCAGAATACTCCGTAGTAGTAGATGATGCTCTAAAAGTAGTTGGCGTGGGCGTTATCCAAAAGGTATTAAAAGCCTTACTTAAAGATAATATCCCAATTAAAGATATGCTAAGTATACTTGAGGCTATTAGTGATGTAGCTGAAGTTAGTAAGAATTTAGATATGATTATCGAACATGTCAGAGCGGCTCTAGCTAGAGTTATTACCTCTATTTATACAGATGAAAATGGTCAGTTAAACTTCTATATTTTAGATGCTCCAGCCCAACAAAAGCTAATTGATAGCCTAAGTTATAAAGATGGAGCATATACCTTAATGATAAATGTAGCCCAAACCTCAGCTATAGTTAGCGCACTAAGGGCAAAAAGAGAAAATAGACCTATAAGCGAACAGGGCGATATGGTGCTTTGCGTTGAGCCAAGTATTCGTAAATTTATAGCTAATATAGTTCAAAATTTTTCAATCGATATAGCAGTGCTAAGTTTTGCTGAGATTGCGCCAAATACGCAGTTTGAAACTCTTGGTACTATAGAGATACCAGAACTTTAATAAAGGAATAAAATGAAGATTTATCATCTTAGTCATACTGATTTAGATGGATACTCTTGCCAATTTGTTAGTAGTTTTTATTTGAAAAATGTCGAATTTTATAATTCAAACTATGGTAAAGAGATAGACAAAAAGATGTCGCATATAATTTCAAAGATAGGCGATGAAAAGGCGGTGATTTTAATCACTGATCTAAATTTAACCAAAGCTCAATGTCAAAGCTATCAAGAACAACTTGAAAATAAAGATGTTAAGCTTATTTTGCTTGATCATCATCAAACAGGAGCTGAGTGTGCAGCAGAGTTTTCTTGGTATTATTTAGATAATGCTAGAAGTGCGACAAAAATTTGTTATGATTTTTTTAGTGCAATTTTTGGCAAAGATGAGAGGCTAGGAGCATATTGTGATGTGGTAAATGCTGTTGATATATGGCTAAAAAATGATCCAAATTTTGAACTTGGTAAGGTCTGTATGGGCGCAATTGCTGGGGCAAAAGAGATAAATAAGGTAATGTTTGAAGATGAGCATATAGAGTATATCTTTTATCTTATGAGAAGCTTTTGTGAGTTTTTAAGTCTTAATAATGCCCATATTGAACTTGATAATAGACTCCATGGGATTAAGAAGGAGTTTTTTTACCTTAAAAATGATGATACTTTAAGTAATCTAAACTCTAGTTATCTAGTTAGACGCCTTGGAGCTAATAAGGATAAATTTAGCATTAATTATCGTGGTAGTAAGGGAATTTTGACTTATAATATAGGAAGCGCTAGTGTAATTGGTAACGACTTTTTAGTGGCTAATCCTGAATTTGATTTTTTTATAGATATGACTAGTAAAAAAACTATGAGCTTTAGGTCTAATGGGGATTTTGATGTGAGCCAAATGGCAAAGGAGCTTTGCGATGGTGGCGGTCATAAAAATGCTAGTGGCGGGTTTTTTGCTGGATTTGTAGATAGTTATAATTATGATGATATAAAATCACAAGTTGTAAATTTGATAAATAAAAAAACAGGAGAATTATGATGAAAAATTACGAAAATGATGTTACGCTAGAAGAGATGAGCTATGAATTGGAGTTAGCTACTCTTGGAATGCTTTACTACGCTGGAGTAAAAAAAGAGCGTTTAAATGACGCCTTTGATAGATATATAGATGTTATAGATGATGTATTAGAAAATAGCGATGCAAATGGTGTTGATGAAGTTATTACTGTGATTGAACATCTCAAAAAGAGCTGCCCAGAACTATTTAAAAAATAGTCTTTTGCTCTTAAATTTTAGTAATCTGATCGCTAGTTGACCTTTTTTATTTAAGATTTTATAATAGTTCCAAATATTAAAATTAAATCTAGCGATCTGAATTTGGGCAAAGATTTGCTCTAAATCATCTCTTTCTTTTGCAGTTAAACTATTCATCAAATTATCTCCTTTGAATTAAAACGAAATTATACTTGATAGCTTATTAAAAATCAATAAAATTTAGATTGTTTATATTTTATATTTTTATTTTGTATAGATAATATTTAATAAAATAAGCAATCAATCATATAAATTGCTAAATAAATTTACAAATTTTAATCTTTTTGCTTAAATTACTTGACAAAGATAGGCTCAATGTTGTATAATTATCTTAGCAATTAAATATAAAGAGTGCTAATAAATGAAACTAGATAAAAGAGATTTGATATTAGAATCTATCATTCATGCTTATCTTGAGGTTAATGAACCAATCGGCTCTAATGAGCTTGGCATGAGAATGAATGTAGCGATTCCAGCATCAACTATTAGAGTCTATTTTAAAAAGCTTAGCGATGAGGGAGCTATAACACAGTTACATATAAGCGGTGGTAGAATTCCTACAGCTAGTGCAATGGAGATTTATTGGCAAAATAGGCTAAAATTTAGCTCTGTTTTATCTATTAATAATATAGATTTGCTAAATTTATTAGTTTATAAAAATGATATTTATTGCATGATTTTTAAAGATCAAAAGCTATTTTTACAAGATGTTTTAAATCTCAAAGATCGCTTTTTGGTGCTTGATTTTCTTACTGAGAGCATATCAATTAAATTTAGCTCAAAGGTTGAAAGATTCTTAAGCAACTTAATTGGTGTTAGCTTAGAAGAGCTTGAAAATATCTCTATGCAAGTGGGGTTGAGCGAGTTAAGAGCGAAGATTAAGGCTTTAAAAAGAGGCGAGATTTTATTTCAAGAAAATGAGAAAATTGCTTTTGAAATTTGTAAAGATGATAGCATAAAGGCGATTTTAGATCCATCATTTGGTGATAATTTTAATGGAAATTTAGCCTTTAGTCCGTTGTTTTCTACTGGCTATATGGGGTTAAAAACTGATGTATTATATCAAGGTAAGCCCGCTGTAATGGTCTGTGCTAGTAGTGTGTATAGTGATTATGAAAAGTTTTTTAGTATGTTAAAGGAGGCGGCGTGAGTCAAAACGAAAAAGAAAATTTAGATGAAAATCCAGCTTTGGATGAACAAAATTGCCAAGAGTGCGAAGCAGATGAACAAAATTGCCAAAATGATTTAGCAGATGAGCTTAATAAAGTTAAAGAAGATTTGATAAGGGCTACGGCTGATTTTGAAAATATCAAAAAGCGTTTAGAGCGTGAAAAAGCTGAAGCTTTGAAATTTGCAAATGAGAGCTTCGCTAGAGATCTTTTGCCAGTTATTGATGCTTTGGAGATTGCTGCGAATTTACAAAGCGGAGATGATGAGATAACAAACAAGATAAAAGATGGGATAAATCTAACTATTGAGCAGTTTAAAAAGTGCTTTGAAAAGTATGGTATAAAAGAGATTGATACCAATGGTGAGTTTAATCCTGAATTTCATAACGCTATAAATTATATAGAGACAGAGGAGGTAGAAAGTGGTAGAATAGCTACTGTTTATCAAAAAGGCTATCTATATAATGATAGAGTTTTAAGACCTTCAATGGTTGTAATAGCAAAATAAATTTTAATAAAAAGGATACAAAATGAGTAAAGTAATAGGAATTGACCTAGGAACAACAAATTCATGCGTAAGCATATATGAGAGAGGCGAAAGCAAAGTAATACCAAATAAAGAAGGAAAAAACACAACTCCTTCTGTGGTAGCTTTTACTGATAAGGGTGAAATTTTAGTTGGTGATACTGCTAAACGACAAGCAGTAACAAACCCTGAAAAAACCATATTTTCTATCAAAAGAATTATGGGTCTTATGATGAATGAGAAAAATGCTAGCGAAGCCAAAGCTCGACTTCCATATCATATCGTAGATAGAAATGGTGCGTGTGCTGTTGAGATAGCTGGCAAAACATACACTCCACAAGAGATTTCGGCTAAAGTATTGATTAAGCTAAAAGAAGATGCTGAGGCGTTTTTAGGTGAGAGTGTTACTGATGCGGTTATAACTGTGCCTGCATATTTTAATGATAGCCAAAGAAAAGCTACAAAAGAAGCAGGAACCATCGCAGGATTAAATGTACTTAGAATTATAAATGAACCAACAGCGGCGGCTTTGGCTTATGGTTTGGATAAAAAAGAGGCCGAAAAAATCGTAGTTTATGACCTAGGTGGCGGAACTTTTGATGTAACTGTGCTAGAAACTGGCGATAATGTAGTTGAAGTTTTAGCTACTGGTGGTAATGCGTTTTTAGGTGGTGATGACTTTGATAATCGCTTAATTGACTTTTTGGTAAATGAATTTAAAAGTGAAAGTGGAATAGACCTTAAAAACGATGTTATGGCTCTTCAACGCCTAAAAGAAGCTGCTGAAAATGCCAAAAAAGAGCTAAGTAGCGCTATGGAAACAACTATAACTCTACCATTTATCACAGCTGATGCCACTGGACCAAAACACCTTACAAAGAGTATTAGTAGGGCTAAATTTGAAAGTATGATAGATGATTTGGTATCTCAAACAATATCAAAAATTAGCGAAGTTGTCAAAGATGCTGGTGTGAGCAAAAGTGATATAAAAGAAGTAGTTATGGTGGGTGGCTCAACTCGTGTGCCTTTGGTACAAGAAGAGGTTAAAAAAGCATTTGATAAAGAGCTAAATAAATCAGTAAATCCTGATGAAGTAGTGGCAATTGGAGCAGCTATACAAGGTGCGGTAATTAAAGGCGATGTAAAAGATGTGTTGCTTTTAGATGTTACACCTCTTAGCCTTGGTATTGAGACTCTTGGTGGAGTTATGAGTAAATTGATAGAAAAAGGTACCACAATCCCAACTAAAAAATCTCAGACTTTCTCAACTGCTGAAGATAACCAAAGTGCCGTTACTATCAATGTTTTACAAGGTGAGCGTGAATTTAGCCGTGATAATAAAAGTCTTGGTAATTTCAATCTTGAAGGCATTATGCCAGCACCAAGAGGCGTGCCACAAATTGAAGTTACATTTGATATAGACGCAAATGGAATTCTCACAGTCTCTGCTAAAGATAAAGCTAGTGGAAAAGCTCAAAATATCACCATTTCAGGCTCAAGCGGTTTAAGCGAAGAAGAGATAAATAAAATGGTAAATGACGCTGAATTACACAAAGAAGAAGATAGAAAGAGAAAAGAGGCCGTTGAAGCTAGAAACGCAGCTGATAGCCTAGCTCACCAAACTCAAAAATCTCTTGATGAACTTGGTGAGAAAATTTCAAGTGAAGATAGGGCTAAAATTGAAGCAGCCTTAAATGATCTAAAAGAGACATTGAAAAATGAAAATGCCACAAAAGAGCAGATTGATACAAAGGTAAAAGCCCTAAGTGAAGCGAGCCATAAGCTAGCTGAGGCAATGTATCAAAATCAAACCGCTGGCGCTAACGCACAAGATAAGAAAAAAGATGATGATGTTATCGACGCAGAAGTAGAGTAAATTTATAAGCTGGCCTTTAAGGCTGGCTTAAATACAAAAATATCTCATCAGCTAATAAAAAATTTGGATTATAGATTCTCTCATTTTCTAATATCAATTTTTTCTCTTCAATTAATATTTTAGCCCTTTGTCTCATCTCTAAGCTTAAATCTAATAAATCAACCCCAACGCAACTCCTAAGCCCCAAAAAGACTCTTTCATCTCTTTTGTTTTCATCATTTAAAATTTCAATAGATTTTTTAAAAGGATTATCGATATAATTTTTAAGATTAGTAGCACCTTTGTATCTTTTAAATCCAGTTGTCCCCACAGCATACGCACCAAATCCATAGTAATCATCGCCACGCCAATAACTTAGATTGTGGTTACAAATTTGACCAAAATTTGATATTTCATACTGCTTAAATCCGATATTTTTAAGTGAATTTATAAGATATTTAGCTAAGATTGGGCTATCTTTTTGATATGATTTTTTAGTGCTAAATTTGCTCTCAAGCATTAAGCTATAAGCTGAAATATGCGTGATTTCTAGCTTGTTTAGAGCTTGAATTTCACTAGATAGCAAGGCTTTTGTATCAAGCTTGGTGCCATACATTATATCTACATTTATATTTGTAAAACCAGCTATTTTAGCATCTTTTATGGCTTTAAAGACTCTTTTTGAGTCGTGAATTCTACCTAGAAATTTAAGCTTATTTTCATTAAAGCTTTGCGCTCCAAGGCTTAGGCGGTTTACACCGAGTTTTCTCATATATTTTAGCCAATTTAAATTCGCTGAGTTTGGGTTTGCTTCGCTAGTGATTTCGCAATTAATATCTAAATTTGGCACTAAATACTCAAAAATCTCATCATATAACCCAGCTTCAACACTACTAGGAGTGCCACCACCTATGAAAATTGTAGAGATTTTATCTTTGAATTTTATGCTTTTTATCTCTTTGGCTAGGGCTTTAAAATACTCTTTAGTTATATTAAATTTATCGCTATGAGAGCCAAAAGCACAATATGGGCATTTTGATTCACAAAATGGAATATGGATATAAATATGCAACTTTTGTCCTAAAATTTATTCTAAATTTAACAAATAATTTATTAAATTTAGTTGATTTATTAAACTTTAAACGCTTTTAAGGTAGGATTTTACCAAATTTTTAGGAACAAAAAATGGATAAAGGCAAGAGATATCGCCCAAATGTAGCGGCTATTATCTTATCTCCATCTTATCCTTTAGAGTGTAAGGTATTTATCGCCCAAAGGCACGATATTAGCGGTGCTTGGCAGTTTCCACAAGGTGGAATTGATGAGGGTGAATCACCTAAGGAGGCTCTTTTTAGAGAGCTTGAAGAGGAGATAGGAACAAATGAAATAGAAATTTTGTGTGAGCATCCTAAGTGGCTAGAGTATGATTTCCCTAAAAGCATAGCTAAAAAGATGGCTCCGTATGATGGACAGACTCAGAGATATTTTTTGGTTAGATTAAAGCCAAATGCAAAAATAGATTTAGCGACTAAACATCCTGAATTTGATGATTACTGCTTTATGCCTGTAAATGATGTATTAAGCAAGGTTAATCACTTTAAAAAGGGTGCTTATGCTAAGGTGCTTAAATATTTTAAAGATGAAGGGTTTATATAATGCTAATTGTACAAAAATATGGCGGAACTAGTGTTGGGAATTTAGAAAGAATAGAAGAAGTAGCCAAGAGAGTAATCGCTACAAAAGATGCTGGAAATGATGTAGTAGTAGTAGTTTCAGCTATGAGTGGGGTAACTAATCAGTTAATAGAATATGCTGAGCATTTTGCTAAAATTCAGCCACAAAGCGCTGATATGGATATGCTACTTAGCTCTGGTGAGAGAGTTACAAGCTCACTTCTTTCAATAGCATTAAATTCAAAAGGTTATAAGGCTGTGGCATTTAGCGGTGATATGGCTGGGATTATCACTAATGATGATTTTACTAAAGCTAGGATTATCGATATAGATGGTAAAAAGATGAAAGAGGCGTTAAAAGAAGGCAAAATAGTCGTAGTAGCTGGATTTCAAGGGGTCACAAAAGATGGAGATATAACAACTCTTGGGCGTGGCGGAAGCGATCTTAGTGCTGTGGCTGTGGCTGGAGCGTTGGACGCTGATTTGTGTGAAATTTATACCGATGTAGATGGGGTATATACCACAGACCCAAGAATCGAGCCTAAGGCTAGAAAACTTGATAAAATCAGCTATGATGAGATGCTAGAGCTAGCTAGTATGGGGGCGAAGGTATTGCAAAATAGAAGTGTAGAGTTAGCTAAAAAATTAAAGGTGAAATTGGTCACTAGAAGTAGTTTTAACAATAATGAAGGAACACTAATAACAGGAGAAGCGGATATGAATACATCAGGAATGGAACAAGCACTAATAAGCGGTATAGCACTAGATAAAAATCAAGCAAGAGTAACTATGAGAGGGGTTGTAGATAAGCCAGGAGTTGCTGCTAGTATCTTTAAAAAATTAGCTGATAAAAATATAAATGTAGATATGATTATCCAAAATACAAGCCACGAAGATGGTACTACAAGTCTTGGCTTTACAGTGCCTCAAAATGAGATGGAAGCGGCTAGAAATGTTGTTGATGATGGTAGCGCAAAATCTATTGAGATAGATAGCGAAGTAGTCAAAGTAAGCGTAGTAGGCGTAGGTATGAAAAGTCATAGCGGTATAGCATCTATGGCGTTTTCTGTGTTGGCAAATGAGGGGATTAATATTCAGATGATCTCTACAAGTGAGATTAAAATTTCAATGATAGTAGCGGCAAAATATGGCGAATTAGCTGTTAGAGCACTTCATAAAGCTTATGAGTTAGAGAAGTAATGGATCTAATCAAATGGAGTTTGGACGCTATTAGGAGTTCAAGCAAGGAGCTAAGCTGGATGGAAGAGAGGCGTTTAGAGTGGGCGCCACTACTTGCATCTAGGCTTAGATATTTGATTGATGGAGCGCCGTTTATTGTAATATGCGATGAAGATAGAGATTGGTTTGAGAGCTATCTTTTGCGTAGTATTAATCGTAAAGGCTCGCATCGCCCCATATTGCCATTTATCTCGCTTAAATCTTTATATCCAAGATTAAATGATATAAATTCCAAAGAGGAGATAAGCTTGCTTGATGATATGCTTAGTATCGCATTTCCAAATGGATTTGTATATTTTTACATTGGTAAAAGCAGCTCAAAGCTATGCGCAATAGCTAAAAATCGCACCAGTAGCTATATGTGGCTATTTGACGAACAAGCAGAAAATAGCTTCTATCTTAGCTCTACAGATGAGAATTTGGATTTTAAGCTTTTATCTATGTTTAGACTATTTGATCGCACTATTGATGCTGTGTTATTTGGTCAGGTTGAGCTTTGAGTTTAGATAGTAAGATTATCATTAGTGATGATTTTGAGAGCATTAAGATTGAGTATTCTCAACTCTTAAAGCCTGAGTATCTAAAAATTTTTGAATATGAGAGTTTGCTTATAGATGGTGTAAAAGAGATATTATCCCAAGCATATATCGCAGAAAAAGAGCCAAAAGTTTTGCTAATTATGGCTAATAAATATGGCATTGAGTCACAAAATGCTCTACTTAAAATCCTTGAAGAGCCACCAAGAAATATAATCTTTGTCTTAGTCGCACCAGCTAAAAATATATTTTTAGCTACAATTCGCTCTAGATTAAGTATAGAAAATAGGGTTAAATTAACCAAAAGTGAGCCAACGGGGATAGACTTTACTAAGCTAAGCTTAAGTTATATCAATGAGTATGTATCTACTCAAACAGCACTTGAAAAGAGCGATAAATTAAGCAAAACTCAACTTCTAAATTTACTTAAATCCATAATAATAGACGCAGTCAAAAATGGGGTTAAATTTACCCATGAAGATTATATATACTTTAATAAATTATATAGAATCACAGATTTAAATTCCAAAGCTCAAACCACGCTTTTACCGCTACTTTTACTAATAATGCAAAGGATAAAATGAGAGCGTATAAATTAAATATAGATAGTGATTTTGACCAAATTTGCCACTTTATATCACCACATAAAAGTGGGGCGAAAATTATGAGAAAAAAGGCAAATTTAAATTTTATTTTAATCAAAGATATAAAGGCTGTAGCTGTAAATATCTTAAAGCAAGATGCCCTTAGTATCGGTGCTGAATTGGTAAGTTCTCATAACGCAATTTTTGGTGGTGTGGGGTTAGAAAACGCACTTTTAATAGCAAATGATAAGCAAATTCAAATTCTAGCCAAAAAGGAGCTAGCTCAAGATTTTGGCCTAGATAAATTGGCTAAATTTCTATCAAATTCGTTTAAAAAACCATCAAAATGCGAGATTATGGTGGTTTTAAATTTCAATAATGATAGCTTCAATCCAGCAAGTAGAGTTGGCATTGATGATGCGATTTTGCGCATTGAGAGCGTGATTGATTTGGGCGCCGATTATATAGATATCGGTATGGTAAGCTCACGGCCAGGGAGCGAATATATCGGTGCTAAGGCTGAATTTCAAAGAGTCAAGCCAGTTGTAGATCTCATCTATGCTAATAGGCTTTATGAGAGGGTGGAATTTAGCCTTGATAGCTTTGATCCATTGTGTTTGGAGTATGCCTTAGATCATGGATTTAGCTTTGTTAATGATATAACCGCAGATCCAAATTTGGCTTTTTTAGCCGGTAGATACAATGCCAAGTATTGTCTAATGCATAAAAATGGCGATCCTAAAACTATGCAAATCAATGTTAAAGATAGCGATATTTTAGAGCTTATAAGTGAGTTTTTCGCTCAAAAATTAGAAGAGATTAAAGAGTCTAAGGCTAAGCAAATTTATCTTGATATAGGTATAGGATTTGGCAAAACTGCTCGTGATAATATGGCTTTGATTAAGCATTTAGAGCATTTTTTGTCTTTTGGATATCCGCTTTTAGTAGGTGCTAGTAGAAAATCTATGATAGATTATTACAGCCCAAGTAGCGTAGATGAGCGCTTAGCTGGGAGCTTGTATCTACACCAAAAAGCTATAGAAAATGGAGCTAGTATCATTCGCACACACGACCCTAAAGAGCATATCCAGATGTTAAAATTGCATAATGCATATAAGGATTTAGAGATAGTATGAATCAAAAAGAGTATTTAGAAGCAGTAAATAAGCTAAATGATTGGGCTAGAGCCTACTACACAGATGATACACCTATGGCAAGTGATGATGAGTATGATGCTTTGTATCATAAGGTGGCTGAGTTTGAGAGCCAAAATCCAAATTTAAAAGTGATATTTTCGCCTACTAATAGAGTTGGTGGCGAGATTTTAGAGCAGTTTGAGAAGATAGCCCACAAAGCTAGAATGTGGTCGATGGAAGATATCTTTAGTGATGATGAGCTTTTGGCGTGGATAGAGCGTGGGGATAAACGCTCACAAAGATTTTTTGTAGAGCCTAAATTTGATGGTGCAAGCTTGAATTTAACCTATGAAAATGGAGTTTTAAAAAGCGCAGCTACAAGGGGCGATGGATCCATTGGTGAAGATGTTACTAGCAATGCTAGGGTTATTAGTTCTGTGCCTTTACAGATTCCATATAGAGGTCTTATTGAAATTAGAGGCGAAGTAGTTATAACTAAAAGTGATTTTGAAAAGATTAATGCTAATCGTGCTAAAGATGGTCAAAATTTACTAGCTAATCCTAGAAATGCAGCCGCTGGTAGCCTAAGACAATTAGACTCAAGTATAACAAAATCAAGAAAATTAAAATTTTACCCATGGGGCGTGGGTGCAAATGATCTTAAATTTGATACTCATAGTGATATGATGGATTTTGTTAGATCTTTAGGATTTTTAAGGGATGATTTTGTTAGGGTTTGTAATAGTATAGATGAGATTAGACAAGCTTATGATGAGCTTTTATCTTTAAGAGATGAAAAGCCTATAATGATGGATGGTATGGTAGTTCGTGTTAATAGCTTGGCAAAATGCGATGAATTAGGATTTACAGTAAAATTTCCTAAATTTATGGTAGCTTATAAATTTCCAGCTATTCAAAAATCAGCTAAGCTTATAGATGTAGCCTTGCAAGTTGGCAGAACAGGTGTAGTTACGCCTGTTGGGGTTCTTGATGGGGTTGAGATTGATGGGGCTTTTGTTAGAAATGTTACATTACATAACTTCGATGAGATTGAGCGTCTAGGACTTATGAAGGGCGATATGGTTTGCGTGATTAGAAGTGGCGATGTAATACCTAAGATTACTGATGTATATAAGGCTAGAAGAGATGGCCAAGAAGTAGCGATAAGCCGTCCATGCAAATGCCCTGAGTGTGGAAGTGAGCTTTTAGATGAAGGGGCGTTTATTAAGTGTCAAAATTTAAGTTGCAAGGCTAGAGTTGTAAGCTCTATTATATATTTTGCTTCTAAGAAGTGTATGAATATAGATGGTCTTGGTGATGCAATTATAGAGCTTCTTTATAAAAATGGTAAAATCTCAAATATAATTGATATATATAGATTAGATAGTTCTAGTTTTGATGGATTAGAGGGTTTTAAGAGTAAAAAAATTGAAAATACTCTAAATGCTATAAAAGCAAGTCAAAGACCACCACTTCATAGATTTATCACTTCACTTGGGATTGAACATATCGGTGAAGTAGCAGCTAAAAAGATAGCTACAGTTTATCCTAACAAATGGCTAGACCTTAGTATGGATGAGCTTTTAAATTTAGATGGTTTTGGCGAAGCGATGGCGCTTAGCTATTTGGAGTTTATGCGTGTTAATCATATCAAAGTAGTAGAGTTATTAGAGTATATAACTCCAATTATAGATGAAATAAACACTACTCAAAATATATTTAGCGGTAAAACAGTAGTAATAACTGGCACTCTTTCTCGCCCTAGAGATGAGATTAAGGCTGAATTAGAGAGCTTTGGAGCAAAGGTTAGCGGGTCAGTATCATCTAAAAGTGATTTTGTATTAAGTGGAGAGTCAAGCGGAAGTAAATATCAAAAGGCTCTATCTTTAGGTATTAAAATAATAGATGAGATAGAGTATGAAAGATTAAAAAATGAGAGCTGATCTAGCTGTATCAAAGGCTTTAAATATTAGTAGAAATCAAGCAGCTGGACTTATAGAAAATGGCGTAGTATTGGCTGATTCAAAAATTATCAAAAAAGCTAGCCAAGAGATTGAACCAAGCGATATGATAGAGGTTAAAACTCAAATTTATGTTAGTAGAGCAGCGCTTAAATTGGCTGGATTTTTAGATGAAATTAGGCTGGATTTAAGTGGTAAAACCGCTTTGGATATCGGGTCTAGCACGGGTGGATTTGTCCAAATTTTGTTAGAAAATGGGATAAAAGAAGTTGTAGCCTTAGATGTAGGAAATATGCAATTAAGCCCAAATTTAAGAGATGATAGCAGAGTAATAGTCCAAGAAAATACCGATATTAGGGAGTTTGAAAGTGGTGATAAATTTGATATTATCACTGCTGATGTGAGCTTTATTTCGTTGTTAAATATTATTATGCATATTGATAGGCTTGCACTTGATGATATTATACTATTATTTAAGCCGCAGTTTGAGGTGGGAATAAATGCTAAACGAACCAAAAATGGTGTAGTAAAAGATGAAAAAGCTATAAATAAAGCGATGATAAATTTTGAGACTCAGTGTAATGCTTTAGGTTGGAAGTTAATTAAAAAAAGTGAATCAAAAATAAAAGGCAAGGAAGGCAATATTGAACTATTCTACTATTTCAAAAAGTAGTGTAAAATCTGTAGCTATTGGAAGTTTTGATGGTATTCACAAAGGACATAAAGAGTTAATTAAAAAGCTTGGCGATGGTGGCGCTTTGGTTGTAATATGCAATGGCAGAGCCTGTTTAACTCCAGGAGATAGACGCCAAGAGTATAGCGGTGTGCCTTGTTTTTACTATGATTTAGATGATATATCTGAGCTTAGGGGTGATGAGTTTATAGATATGCTTAAAAAAGATTTTGTGAATTTAAAAAAAATTGTAGTTGGTTATGATTTTAAATTTGGCAAAGATAGAGCATGGGATAAGCACGATTTAAAGCATCTATTTGATGGTGAAGTGGTTGTGGTAGATGAGTTTTGCTTTGATGGGCTTGGAGTGCATAGTTCAGCTATTAGAAGATTTTTACGTGATGGTGATATATATAGGGCCAATAGGCTTTTGGGGCGTGAGTATAGCGTAGTTGGCAAGGTGATAGCTGGTCAAGGAATTGGTAAAAAATATCTATATCCAACGTTAAATTTAGATATAACCCCATATCTAGTGCCTAAAAATGGCGTCTATGCCACAAGAACAAAGATGGATGATATCACTTATAGCTCTATAACTTTTATCGGTAATAGACTTAGTACCGATGGAGAGTTTGCGATTGAAAATCATATTTTAGATAAAAATATCGATTATAGGCCAAATTTTGTCAGAGTTTGCTTTGTTGAGTGGATTAGGGATAATATGAAATTTGATAATTTAGAAGATCTAAAAAGGCAAATTTCAAAAGATATAATAATAGCTCAAAATGTTGCTAAAAGCTGTGATTTGAGCATAGATGAGATAAGCTTGCACTCAAGAAATTTAGAAGGGGTTTATAAGTGAGAGATGAGGTCTTTAAAAATGTAATAAGCAAGCAGTTTGAATTTGATGAAAGTGTAGCTAGTGTATTTGATGATATGGTATCTAGATCGGTGCCATTTTATAAACAGACTCAAGAGCTTATTGTTTTATTTTTATCTAAAAGATTAGGGCAGGGTGCTAAAGTTGTCGATCTTGGATGCTCTACTGCTACTACGCTTTTAGAACTTTATAGATTGCGTCCTGATCTTGAACTTGTAGGTTTAGATAGTAGTCCTGCTATGTTACAAAGAGCTACAAATAGGGCTAATGGATATGGTGCAAAGCTTAATCTTATACAAGCTGATATTTTAGAATATGATTATGGCAAGGCTGATGCAGTGCTTTTAAATTATACATTGCAGTTTATTAGACCTATTAAAAGAGATGATTTTGTAAAGAAAATTTTTGCTAGTTTGGAATATGATGGTTTATTTGTATTTAGTGAAAAGCTAGTATATGATGATAAAAAGCTAGATTTAGAGATGATTAATATATATCAAGAGTATAAAGAAGCTCAAGGTTACTCTAAATTTGAGATAGCTCAAAAGCGTCAAGCGTTAGAAAATGTTTTGATACCATATAGTGAAAATGAGAATAAAGAGCTATGTAAAAATGCTGGATTTAGCAGCGTAGAGACATTTTTTAAATGGGCAAATTTTGCTTCTTTTATAGCTTTTAAATAAACTATTAATTAAAATGGGTTAATATTTGATTTTAATATCAATTTTAATCATACTAAGATTGCACTAAAACCAATATTTATAAAATATCCCCAGAAAAAAATAGTTTTATATTTTATAAATAATAATTTTTATTATTTATAAAATATTTTAAAAAAAGCCATATAATTTTACTACATATTAAATTTATTAAAAAGGAAAATTATATGGCAAAACAATTAAATACAGCTAGCGGAAATCCGATTAGCTCAAATCAGTTTAGTATCACAGCAGGTGCTACCGGTCCAGTATTACTTCAAGATTATCAATTGATTGAAAAACTTGCATTTCAAAATAGAGAGAGAATCCCAGAAAGAACAGTTCATGCTAAGGGTAGTGGTGCATATGGTGTTTTAGAGATTACTGAAGATATTAGTAGATATACTAAAGCAAATGTACTTCAAAAAGGTGAAAAAACTAAATTATTTTTACGCTTTAGCACGGTTGCTGGTGAGGCTGGTGCAGCAGATGCAGAAAGAGATGTTAGAGGATTTGCAATTAAATTTTATACTAAAGAGGGCAATTGGGACTTAGTAGGTAATAATACACCGACATTTTTTATCAAAGATGGTATGAAATTCCCAGATTTTATCCACTCGCAAAAAAGAGACCCAAGAACACACTTAAGATCAGCAAATGCTGCGTGGGATTTTTGGACGCTAAATCCTGAGACAATGCACCAAGTTATGATCTTAATGAGCGATAGAGGAATTCCAGCAAGTTATCGTCATATGCATGGTTTTGGCAGTCATACATATAGCTTAATAAATCAAAATGGTGAGAGATTTTGGGTTAAATTTCACTTCAAAACTCGCCAAGGTATCAAAAATCTAACAAACGAAGAAGCGGCTAAAATAATCGCAAAAGATAGAGAGAGCCATCAAAGAGATCTATATGAAGCGATTGATAAAGGCGATTTTCCTAAATGGGATTTTAAAATTCAAATTATGAGCGAAGAACAAGCAAATAATGCTAAATTCAACCCATTTGACCTAACCAAAATTTGGCCACACGCAGATTATCCGCTAATACCAGTTGGTGTAATGACCTTAAATAAAAATCCTGAAAACTACTTTAACGAAGTAGAGCAAGCAGCATTTAGCCCAAGCAATATAGTCCCAGGTATCGGATATAGCCCAGATAGAATGCTACAAGCTAGAATTTTTAGCTATCCAGATGCTCAAAGATATAGAGTTGGTGTGCATTATCAACAACTTGAAGTTAATAAGCCAATAGTTGAAGTCAATAACTACTATGTAGGTGGAGCTATGAATAATGGTAGCTATGCACAAGAAAAATCAGCATATTATGAGCCAAATAGCTTTGGTGGGCCAGTAGAGAGTGCTAAATTTGCTGAGCCAGATTTGGCTATTGGTGATATAGCGCAAAGATTTAGCCATAGAGAGCATTATGCTGATTACTACACAGATGCAAGAGCTTTATACAAGATACTTCCGGCTGATGAAAAAGATAGATTATACTCTAATATCGCTGAGAGTATGGAAGGGGTCAAAGATGAGATAATCCAAAGAGCGATTAATCACTTCGAACAGATAGACCCAGAATACGCAAAAGGCGTTAAAGCGGCTTTGGCTAAATAATAAAACATCCCCCATATTTGGGGGAGATATTGTAAATTTAAGTATCATAAAAATGGAATTTAAATTTACAATAAGGATAGAAAATGATAACTCCAGAAGAAGAAAAACGATATGAAGAGCTGTGCGGATATGCATTTAACTTTGCTAGAAATAATGAATTTGCTCAGCTAGAGTTAATGCTAAATGCAGGATTAAATGTAAATCTTAAAAATCATAAAGGCGATAGTTTGTTAATGCTAGCTAGTTATAATGGCTCATATGAGACAACTAAGATGCTTTTAGAGCGTGGTGCAAATGTTGATGAGAGAAACGATCGAGGTCAAACCCCGCTAGCTGGAGTATGCTTTAAAGGGAATCTTGAAATAGTTAAGCTACTTGTAGAAGCAGGAGCTAATATCGATGCAAATAATGGAATGGGGCTTACTCCATATAGTTTTGCTATTATGTTTAATAGAGCAGAAATTGCTAAGTATCTATTAAGTAAGAGTAAAAAAAGAGGTATATTTAAAATAATAAGTGCTAAAATACTTGGAATATTTAGTAAAAATAGTGCTGCTTAAGGAATAAAAATTGCTTATTTTATCTAATAATTATTAAGGATAAAATATGCAAATAAATAATATATCAAAAAATCAAAATGAAGTATATGGTACTTCAAAGCATTATAAAAGCGATGCTGAATTTAAAGATATATTATCTCAAATGCTACAAAGTGATAGCAAAAGTAGTAGTGTAGATAGCGTTGATACTTTTAGAGATAATATAAATAAATACGGTATAATGAATACTGTAAATATTATGAATAATGAGAAAATTGAAAAGCAATTAGAGATCAAAAGAGCCGAGCTTTTAAAGGCATTAGATGTTTCAAATATGAATCCATCCGATAAAGCAGCAGCGCTTGCTAGTATCGAAGAGACACTAGATAGGTATAAAAAAGATTTACAAAAACTAAATTCAGCCTACGATAGTGAAAAATTAGAAAATAGTAGTCTTAAAAAGTTATTTGCAGTTATATGATTTGGAGTGAAGTCACTCCAAAAATTTTAATCATAAAGCACAGTTGATAGATATCTCTCACCGGTATCGCATAAGATTGTTACGATTGTTTTGCCTGGATTTGCCTTTGCTACTTGGCTAGCGGCGTATATATTTGCTCCACTTGATATCCCGACTAATAATCCTTCTTTTTGAGCTAATGCTTTAGCAGTTGCGATAGCATCTTCATTTGAGACAGTTAAAAACTCATCTATAACATCTCTATTTAAATTTTTTGGTATGAAGTTAGCACCTATACCTTGGATCATATGTGGGCCGGCTTCGCCTTTGCTTAGAAGTGGTGATTTAGCTGGTTCAACTGCGATTACTTTGATATTTGGATTTTTAGATTTTAGTATCTCACCAACACCGCTTACCGTCCCGCCAGTACCAAATCCAGCGACTAATATATCGACTTTACCATCTGTATCATTCCAAATTTCAAGTGCGGTTGTCTTTTTATGCATTTCAGGGTTTGCAGGGTTATCAAATTGGCTTGGTATAAAGCTATTTGGTATCTCTTTTGATAGCCTTAATGCTTCATCTACAGCGCCTTGCATACCATATTTTGGATCTGTTAATACCAACTCGGCACCAAATGCTTTAAGTAATTTTTGGCGCTCAATACTCATTGAGCTTGGCATTGTTAAGATAATTTTAAGCCCACGCTCAGCTGCTATCATGGCTAGGCCTACACCTGTGTTGCCACTTGTTGGTTCTATGATTGTAGTGCTTTTATCAATTTTATTAGTTGCGATGGCACTCTCAATCATATTTAAAGCGATTCTATCTTTAACCGAGTGGCTAGGATTTAGAAATTCGCATTTAGCTAAAATATTAGCCTCAACGCCGAATTTATTTATTTTGATAAGCGGAGTGTTGCCGATTAATTCGCTTACGCTATTTGCAATTTTCATCTTTATTCCTTAAATTATATAGTTTAGATATTTACCAGCTTGTGCTTGATCTATTTTAATACTGCTTAAAGGTTGCATAAAAAGCTCTTTTAACTTATCATTATATTCTTTAAAAAATAGATTATATAGATTATTTTCTAACTCTATATTTATTAGATTAAATTCATTTTCTAAGCTGTTAAATAGATCATAAAGGGTGATCTCATCTATAGGTTTGCTAAGATAATACCCACCCTTAATTCCTTTAATACTACCTACTATACCATCTTTGCGAAGACTATTTAGAAGTTGTTCTAAATAGTTTTTTGAAACATTTATAGCTAATGAGATATCTTTTAAGGAGATAGGATTGCTTCTATCTCCTTTTGATATCTCGAGAATAGCCATCAAGCCATACACACCTTTGGTTGTAAGTAGGCTCATTTTAATGCTTCTTGAAGATCGCTTATTAAATCATCAGCGTTTTCTAGGCCTATGCTTAAGCGTATTAAGCCTGGGCTAATGCCAGTAGCTGCTAATTCATCGGCTGGAATTTGCTGATGAGTTGTGCTAGCTGGATGAGTGATTATGGATTTGCTATCACCGATATTTACTACTACGCTAAAGATTTTGACGCTATCTAGTACTTTTTTAGCTGTTTCATAATCAGCTACTTCAAAGCTCAAAAGCCCACTAGCTAGGCCATCTGTGAAATTAGCTTTGACATATGCATTTAAATTTGAGCTTTTTAAGCCTGGGTAATTTACATATTTGACTTTTGGATGAGATTCTAAGAACTCAGCTACTTTTAGTGCGTTTTTAGAGTGTTCTTTGACTCTGATACTTAGAGTTTCTAAGCCTTGTATTAATTGCCAAGCGTTAAATGCTGAAAGTGTAGCACCAATATCTCTTAATAGACTTAGGCGAATTCTTAAAGTATAGATATCAAAAGCCCCCACCAAATCAGCATATACTAAGCCGTGATAGCTCTCATCGGCTAGATTGAAGTGGTCATATCTTTTGTTGCCGACTAATTTTTGGTTTAGTTGTTCGCCAGCTACGATGGCACCAGCTACGCTAATGCCTTGTCCGCTGATATATTTGCTAGCGCTATGAACTACGACATCTACGCCTTTTTTGATTGGGTTAAATAAAATTGGAGTCGCAACTGTGTTATCAGCTACTGTTACTACGCCATATTTGTTAGCTATTTCAACGATTTTTTCTACATTTGCGATAGCTATTT
Organism: Campylobacter sp. P0085; assembly: GCF_002139495.1. Classification (NCBI taxonomy): domain Bacteria; kingdom Pseudomonadati; phylum Campylobacterota; class Epsilonproteobacteria; order Campylobacterales; family Campylobacteraceae; genus Campylobacter; species Campylobacter sp. P0085. The sequence continues at coordinate 86,256 of NZ_MJKB01000002.1, forward strand.
GTGGATTTGATAGAGTTTCAAAGAATATAGCCTTGGTTTTATCATCTATTAAAGCCTCTAAATCATCAGCACTATCAGAATCAAAAATTTTAGCTTTTATACCAAATCTTTTAATAGTGTGAGTTAGAAGTGTAGTGGCACCACCATAAATTTTCTTAGCTACTATTATATTGTCGCCAGCTTCAGCTAAATTCGCAATTGCAAAGAATATCGCCGCTTGACCACTTGAAGTGCTAATAGCTGCTTTGCCACCTTCAAGGGCTGCAATGCGAGCTTCAAATATATCAAGAGTTGGGTTTGTAAGACGAGAATATATAGGCCCAAGCTCTTTTAGAGCAAATCTATTTGCCGCAGTCTCAGCTGTACCAAAATCATAAGCTGTGCTTTGATAAATAGGCACTGACATAGCACCTGTACCAACCTTTGTATCATAGCCATAATGTGTTGCTAAAGTTTCTTTTTGCATTTTATCTCCTTTTTACTCAAATTAATAAGCAAATTGTAGCAAAAAAATTTAATAATGTCAAGTAAATCAATAATATATATATATTTTATTAAATTTATTCAATTTTTTTCGGTAAAAAGGGATATTA
>NZ_MJKB01000002.1:87140-329622 GCF_002139495.1 Campylobacter sp. P0085
AAGCTGAATTATTATAGATTGTCAAAAAACATAAAAAGCACCCAATTTATGATTGTGTGATTGGCGTAAGTGGTGGCAAGGATTCTACTTTTCAAGTTTTAACAATGTTAAATTTGGGTCTTAAACCACTTTGTGTATGCTTTGAGCCGACTATTCCAACAAAAGTAGGTCGCAAAAATTTAAAGAATTTAAATAGCATAGGTGTAGATATCATCCATATAAAAAGAGATCCAAATGTCTATAAAAAACTGGCCAAAGCAGCTTTTAAAAAAACTGGAGATAATGAGTGGCAAAACCATCTTGGGATATTCTCTTGTGTGCCACGCATTGCTGTGAGTTTTGGAATTCCATTAATAATCTGGGGCGAAAGTCCGCAATTAGAGTATGGTGGCCCAGCTTCATCAAAGGATAATAATATCTTAGATAAGGCTTGGCTAGATAGATTTGGCGGCTTTTAGGAAGTAGTATAGAAGATATGATAGGTGTAGATGGCCTTACGCAAAAAGATCTATATTTTTACACTTATCCAAGTGATGACGAGTTAAAAAGGGTAAATGTAACTGGTGTATTCTTAGGATATTATGTAAAATGGAATTATAAAGAGAATTTAAGAATTGCCAAAGAGCATGGCTTTAGCTGTTCTGATCGCCCAGTAGAGACTACATATGAAAATTTTGAGAATTTGGATTGCTATTCTAATCATCTACATGACTATTTAAAATATTGCAAATACGGCTTTGGTAGAGCTACTGATAATGCGTGCATTGATATTAGATTGGGTTATATAGATAGAGAAGAGGGCGTAAGATTAGTAAATAAATATGATGGCAAACCACCTAAAAAGGCTATTAAAAAATATCTTGAGTATAGCGGATTTAGCGATGATGAGTTTTGGGAAATTGTAGATTCATTTACCAATAAAGATATATTTAAATGTGATGAAAATGGTAAATTTTTGCGTGATATAGATGGCTCATTAATCCGCAAAGAGAATACAATACTCAAATAATTTTATAAATTTGGAGCAACTCTAGCTCCAAATTTAACCAAGCTTCATAATAACTTAAATTCAAAATAACCAAATCATATAAAATATCAAATTTTAAGCATATTTTAGCTACAATACCCCATTTTATTTAAGGGAGCAAAGATGAAAGCAAAAGATGTCAAAAAGGTAGTTTTGGCCTATAGTGGCGGACTTGATACTAGTATAATTTTAAAGTGGCTACAAGATGAGTATAAATGCGAAGTTGTTACATTTACAGCTGATATCGGTCAAGGCGAAGAGGTAGAGCCAGCTAGAGCCAAAGCGATTAGCCTTGGTATAAAACCTGAAAATATATTTATTGAAGATCTTAAAGAAGATTTTGTGCGTGACTTTGTATTTCCTATGTTTAGGGCAAATGCTATATATGAAGGTGAGTATCTTTTAGGCACATCGATTGCTAGACCATTAATAGCTAAAAGACTTGTAGAGATAGCAGCAAAGACTGGGGCTGATTGTATCAGTCATGGTGCTACGGGTAAGGGAAATGATCAAGTTAGATTTGAGATTGGAGCTTATGCTTTAAATCCAAATATCAAAGTTATTGCCCCTTGGAGAGAGTGGGATCTAGATAGTCGTGAAAAACTTCTAGCTTACGCTGCAAAACATGGTATAGATATTAGCAAGAAAAAGGGTAAATCTCCATACTCAATGGATGCGAATTTGCTTCATATATCTTATGAAGGGTTGATTTTAGAAGATCCAAATAACGCACCTGAAGATGATATGTGGCGTTGGACTACAAGCCCAAAAGATGCTCCAAATGAGAGCGAAATTATAGAAATTACATACAAAAATGGCGATCCAGTAGCGCTAAATGGCAAAGAGCTAAATCCTAGCCAAATGCTTCAAGAGCTAAATAGACTTGGTGCTAAGCATGGTATTGGCAGACTTGATATAGTCGAAAATCGCTATGTAGGTATGAAAAGCCGTGGTTGCTATGAAACCCCAGGTGGGACTATAATGCTAAAAGCTCATAGGGCAATTGAGAGTATAACCTTAGATAGAGAAGCAGCTCATTTAAAAGATGAATTAATGCCAAGATATGCTAAATTAATCTACAATGGATATTGGTTTTCTCCAGAAAGAAAGATGCTTCAAGCTGCTATCGATGAGAGTCAAAAGCATGTAAATGGCGTAGTAAGAGTAGAATTATATAAAGGCAATGTTATAATAATCGGTAGAGATAGCAAGAGTGATAATCTATTTAACGAGGCTTATTGTACCTTTGAAGAAGATAGCGTATATGACCAAAAAGATGCAAATGGATTTATCAAACTAAATGCTCTTCGTTTTATCATCGCTGGTAAAAATGGTAGAAAAATTGATTAATAGAATTTAACCAAGCTATGAAGTATAAGTTAGATTGTAAAGATAATTTCAAAAGCTCTATGCTATTTTGGCTTGGTAGATTTGTAAAGTATAAGTTAAATTCTTTATCAAATAAAGAATTAAAAGATCCTAAAGCCCTAGCTAGTATCAATTTAGCTCTATCAAAGAATATAGATAATATTGATGAGCTTGATATTTTAGCAAAGGCTGCTAGAAATGCAGGATTAACAGGGATAAATACATATTTTAACCCACTGAAAAAAATTTACGAAACGCTATGTTATTATGAATTAGAAAGCATTACACAGATTGATGAGGATTTAATCAGTGAGGTGTTAGCTAGTTGCACTGGCTCATTAAGCGATGCAAGCAAGAAAAACTATAGAATAGCAGCTATAAATTTCTTTGGCTATTTAAGCAAGCAAAATGAAGAAAATGGCAAATCTCATATATTTGATATTGAGCTTAAAAATTGGGGTGGAATTAGCGGAAGGCGTGGTGCTAAGCTACCTGAATTTATGGGTGAGGATGAAGTAAAGAGATTTATAGCGGCTATTGATACGGCTGAATTTAAGAGCAATACGCATAGAAATAGATTAATTATAAAGATTATTATTTTTACTGGAATGCGTGTGAGCGAAGCTATAAATTTAAAACGAAAAGATATTAGCCAAGAGGGTGATTTATATATCATTAGGATACGAGGCAAGGGCAATAAATATAGAGTTGTGATGGTCAAAAAACATCTGATAGATACGCTTTTAGACTCTATAGCTATCAACTATATAAATCAAGATGGATATATATTTGTCAATCGCAATGGTGGGAAATTAACTCAAGCTTATGTGAGTAGAATAGTGGAGCAAATTTTATTTCAAGCTGGCATTAGAAAGGGCAAAAATGGCGCTCACATGCTTAGGCACACATTTGCCACAATGCTATATAAAAAGCAAAAAGATCTAGTCTTAGTCCAAGAAGCACTAGGTCACGCTAGCCTAGATACATCTAGAATTTACACACATTTTGATAGTGATAAGCTCAAATTAGCCGCCAAAGTGGCTGAAGAGTTAAATGATTAGGAGAGCTAAATGTATGAGGTAGATTCTAGGCTATTTTATGCTTGTATTGTGCTGATTGCTATTGGAATGATATTTTCGCTCTCATTGCCAGCTTTTACTGTGCTTTATTACGATTATTCTAGTTATCACTTTTTCCTTAGGCAGTTTGTGGTTGGATTTGTGGGGATTTTTATTATGTGGAAGCTCTCACAAATAGACCCAGATAAGCGTTGTATTGGTTCGCTTACAACATTTGAAGTAATTGGTTTTACGCTATTTTTTGGTTCATTTTTAGCAATGATTGTGATGCAATTTTTACCCACATCGCTTGTACCAGTTACTGGTGGGGCAAAGCGTTGGATACGGCTTGGTCCAATTTCTCTCTCTCCGGTTGAATTTTTTAAAATCGGTTTTGTGTTTTTTTTAGCATGGAGTTTTACACGTAAACTAGATCACAATAAAAAGCGTTTAAAAGATGAGTTTGTCTTACTTTTTCCATATTTTATTATCTTTGCTATTGCTGTTTTTTTGATTGCGATTTTACAAAAAGATCTAGGTCAAGTGGTGGTTTTAGCACTAACTTTGATAGTTTTGGCGACATTTGCTGGGACTAGTAAGAGATTTTTTGGTTTGTTTGGTTTGGCTGGGGTGATTTTGGTGTTTTTTGCTATTATAACCCAAGAGCATAGGATTAGGAGATTTCAGTCTTGGTGGGTAACAAATCAAGATTTTGTATTGTCATTTTTACCTGCTAGTATGGCTGATATTTTAAGAGTTAGCGGAGCAGAAGAGCCATATCAAATAGGCCACTCTCTAAATGCAATTTATCATGGCGGGTTTTTTGGTGTGGGGCTTGGTAATGGGACTTTTAAGCTTGGATTTTTAAGTGAGGTTCACACAGATTTTGTATTGGCTGGTATCGCTGAAGAGCTTGGGTTTATTGGTATTTTTTGTATTACTTTGATGATGATTTATGTAATTTTTAGAATACTTAAGATCTCTTCAAGAAACAAAAATAGAGTATATCATCTATTTGGGCTAGGTGTTGGTACGATTATTACTATGGCATTTTTGATTAATTCATATGGTATTACATCAATTACGCCAATTAAAGGGATTGCTGTTCCGTTTTTAAGTTATGGTGGTAGCTCTATTTTAGCACTTTGTGTAGGAATTGGAATGGTACTTATGATTAGTAAAAAGGCAGATTTATCATGATTGCTATAACAGGTGGTGGCACTGGCGGGCATTTGGCTATTGCTAGAGCGCTTGGACGTGAGCTAAATTTGCGTGGCCTTAAAGCTATTTTTATTGGTTCAAGTAGTGGGCAAGATAGAATGTGGTTTGAAGATTCAGAGATATTTGAAGCTTGCTATTTTTTAGATAGTAGTGGTGTAGTAAATAAACGTGGATTTGGCAAGGTATTATCTTTAGTTAATATTTTAAATTTAGCATTTAAATGTAAGCATATTTTTGATACTCATGGCATTAAAATGATAATTAGTGTAGGCGGATATAGCGCAGCACCTGCGGCTATTGGAGCGATTATATATAATAAAAGGCTATATATTCACGAGCAAAATGCAATAATTGGTAGATTAAATTTATTGTTAAAACCGTTTGCTAAAGGATTTTTTAGCTCATATTTTAAGCCAAAATTTGATTATCCAGTGGATGATAGATTTTTTAAAATTGCTAGAATTAGGCAAGATTTTAAAGTAATTTTATTTTTAGGTGGTTCACAAGGAGCTAATTTTATTAATACTTTAGCATTAAATTTAGCTCCAAATTTAGCCCAAAATGGTATAAAAATTATTCATCAATGTGGCCAAAAAGAGTATGATGCAATGATACGTAAATATCAAGAACTAAATATAGAGGCTGAAGTTTTTGCTTTTAGTAAAGATATTGAACATTATATGAATGGAGCTGATTTTTGTATTAGTAGGGCTGGGGCTAGCACTATTTGGGAGCTTTGTGCGGCTGGTTTACCTACGATTTTTATTCCATTTCCTTATGCGGCTAATAATCATCAATTTTATAATGCAAAATTTTTGTGCGATCAAGGTGCTGGAATGATTGTAAGTCAAGATGAGTTAAATTTAGATAGTGTAAAAGAGATGATTTATAGTGCAAATTTAAAAGAAATTTCTCAAAAACTATTAAATTTAATAGATAAAAATGGCTCAAAAATTATCATTAATGAGATTTTGAAAAATTGTAAAAAATAGTGATTTTATGGCTATTTATTTAGAAGTTTTAAATTTATATCAAAAAATTGTGCAAAATGGCTTAATTTTTATGTAAAAATGGACTAAACCCTTGAATTTAGCGGTAAAATAGTGTAGAATTAGAATGTAAATTTCCACATAAGGATTAACAATGACAAAAGCAGAATTTGTAGGCCTAGTAGCTGCTAAAGCCAGCTTAACTAAAAAAGATGCAGAAGCTGCACTTGATGGTGTGCTTGAGACAATCAGCGAAGTGCTAACAAAAGGCGATAGCGTAACTTTTGTTGGTTTTGGTACTTTTAGTATATCAGAAAGAGCTGCTAGAACGGCTAAAGTTCCAAGTACTGGTAAAGAAGTTAAAGTTCCAGCTAAAAAAGTTGTTAAATTTAAAGTTGGTAAAAATTTAAAAGATGCAGTTGCTAGCTGCAAAACTTGTAAGAAAAAATAATCTTCTCCCTCTTCACTTGAAGAGGGCTTTATGTTATATTCCATCGTAAAATTTGTAAATTAAAATCAAAATTCAGCCAAATTTAGCTAAAATATGTCTATGAGAGTAGATAAATTTTTAAATACAGTTAATATTACTAAGCGTAGAGCCATTAGCGAAGATATGTGTAAAAGTGGCGTTGTGAGTATCAATGGTATTGTAGCAAAACCTAGCAAAGATGTTAAAATAGGCGATAAGATTACGATTAAATTTATTGCTAAAGAGGTGAGCTATGAGGTTTTAGCTATTCCAGCAACTAAATCAATTCCAAAAAGCGATCAAAATAGCTATGTTAAAGAGATTTAAGTTAGGCTTAAATGAGCTAGATACTCTTATAAATGAGTTACCAAATAGTGGAATTATTGCCCTTAGAGGTAATCTAGCCAGTGGCAAAACAACACTTAGTAAAGCTATTATAAATAAGAATAATCCAGCTATTGTAACCTCTCCAACTTTTAGTATAATGCAAGATTATGGTCAAATTTACCATTATGATATTTATCAGGGCGGATTTGAGGTTATTAAAAGAAATGGTCTGTATGAAAATTTATATGAAGATGGCTTACATATTGTTGAATGGGCCGATGATGAGCTGCTTAAATTTGCTAACAAAAATGGGTTAGATATCTGTATTGTAGATATTATAGTTAGTGGCAATGAGAGAGTTTATGAGGTAAGATATGCATAGATTAGAAGTCTTAAATTTAAAGAAAAATATTAAAAAAACAAATATTATAAACGGCGTTTCGTTAGAGATTAAAAGCGGTGAAGTCGTAGGACTTTTAGGGCCAAATGGTGCTGGTAAAACTACGACATTTTATATGATTTGCGGATTAATCTTGCCTAGTAGTGGACAGATTATGCTAGATGGTAAAGATATAACGTCTAATCCATTACATAAAAGAGCTATGCAAGGTATTGGCTATTTACCTCAAGAAAGTAGTATTTTTAAGGATTTAACAGTTGAAGAAAATCTAACTTTAGCAGCACAAATAGTATATAAAGATAGCAAAAGCATCGATGCAAAGGTTGAAGAGATGCTAAATTTGCTAAATATAGAGCCGATTCGTTCTAGAAAAGGACTTAGTCTAAGTGGCGGTGAGAGGCGAAGATGTGAAATTGCTAGAAGTTTGATGATTATGCCTAAATTTTTACTACTTGATGAACCTTTTGCTGGGGTTGACCCAATTGCAGTAGCTGATATTCAAAGTATTATAAATGATTTAAAAAAGCTAAATATTGGAATCTTAATCACTGATCATAATGTGCGTGAAACTTTAGCAATCTGCGATAGAGCTTATGTAATAAAAAGTGGAACGCTGCTAGCTAGTGGAAGCGCAAACGAGGTGGCAAATAATCAGCTTGTTAGAACCCATTATCTGGGTGAAGAGTTTAGATTATTAGACTAATGAAACTATCTCAAAAACTCACTACTAAAGCTAAATTAAATCAGACTCTACGAAGTTGGTTGCCAATTTTACAGGTTGCTAGTGATGAGTTAAAGGAGACTTTAGAACCATTTATCGATAAAAATCCATTTGTACAGCTTGAGCCAAATCCAAAAAGTAGATCGTTAAATTTCTATAACGACCTATACAAAACCAGCATAAGCGATACTATAGAATCAAGTATAGTTTATAAAGAGAGTCTTTATGAGAAATTATATAGGCAAATTGATGATAGATTATTTCCATCTAAAAAATCCAAAGAGATTGCAAATTTGATTATAGAGTGTATTAATAGTGAGGGTTATTTTGAGTGGGATGATGGAATTTTTATAGGATTTAGTAAAGATGAAGTTGAGCGAGTTCGTGCTAGATTTGCCTATTTAGAGCCTGTTGGGGTAGGGGCCGTAGATTATAAAGAGAGTTTTATATTTCAACTTGATGAGCTTTGCGATAATGATGAGATTTATGAGCTTTGTGTTGAAATTATTCAAAATTTTGAAAATATAAGTAAATTTACAAAGCGTAAAAATTATGAAGCTGCTATGAGCTTACTAAAGAAATTTAAAAATCCTCCAGCAATTGAGTATATGGATGATGAGATGTTGGTAATACCTGATATATTTGTCTATGATAGTGATGGCGGGATTGAAGTAGCTATAAATGATGAATTTTATCCAAATATTCATATAGATATTGAAGGTATAGATGAAAAAAGTGAATTCGTCTCAAGTAAAATAAAAGAGGCAAAAGATCTAATTGATGCTTTAGAGATGCGTAAATCCACACTTCACAAGATTGGCTTAATGATAATAGAGTATCAATATGACTACTTTTTTGGTGGGGATATAAAGCCGATGAAATTAAAAGATATTGCTGAGGATTTAGGTAGAAATCCATCTACAATTAGCCGTGCTATCCAAAATAAATATCTAAGCTCAAAGCGTGGAATCGTCCCGCTTAAAAACTTCTTTGCAGCTGCAGCTTCTCAAGAGGTTTCAAATGCTGCTATTAAGGAATTTTTATTAAATTTAATTAAAAATGAAAATAGGGCTAAGCCACTTAGTGATGAGGCGATTTTGGCTAAGATTGAAGATGAATTTAATATCAAGCTAGTTAGAAGAACAATAACCAAATATCGCAAAATGCTAAATATCGCTAGCTCAAGCGAACGCAAAAAATTATACGCAATTCAAGGATAATTAAAGAGTAATTAAAGGTGAGTTGGATAAAATCAAAAAAAGGATAAAATATGCAAATTGATATAAATTTAGACAAAAATAGCTACAAAGTATATATAGATGAGCTTTCTAAGCTTAAATTTAAAGGCAAAGTCGCAATCATCACAAATTCCAAAGTTGGAGGATTATACCTAAATGATATCTTATCAATAGTTGAAGCTGATGAAAAGTATGTAATCACCATAGCAGATGGAGAAGAGTATAAAAATTTAGCTACAATCGAAGATATTTTAGAACAGCTTTTTGTAAGTAGATTGGATCGCTCTAGCACTATAATTGCTCTTGGTGGTGGGGTGATTAGCGATATGAGTGGATTTACGGCTAGTATTTATGAGCGTGGGATTGACTTTATTACTATCCCTACTACTCTTTTGGCTCAAGTTGATGCTAGTGTGGGAGGCAAAACTGGGGTAAATAATAAATTTGGTAAAAATCTAATCGGTAGTTTTTATCAACCTAAGGCGGTCTATTGTGAGAGTAGATTTTTAAAGAGTTTGCCTAAGCGTGAGTTTGCCGCTGGGATCGCTGAGGCGATTAAGATGGCTATTATGTTTGATAGAGAGTTTTTTGAATTTTTTGAAAGTTGTGATATAAATAATCAAGATGATTTAACCAAAATTATCAAACGATGCGTTGAGTTAAAAGCTATGGTAGTTAGCCAAGATGAGCGTGAAAAGGGGCTTAGAGCGGTGTTAAACTACGGACATACCTTTGCTCATGTGATAGAAAATGAGCTAAATTACAAGGGGCTTTTACACGGCGAAGCGGTGGCTATAGGGATGAATATGGCAAATAGATTAGCTCTAAATTTAGGGCTTTTGAGTGTTAAGGAATTTGATAGGATAGAGAATTTATTAATCAAATTTGATCTACCAACAAAGTATAAAATCAAAGATGAAAACGCATTTTATAATGCATTTAGTCTAGATAAAAAGAGTGAGAATAGCGTGATTAAATTCATCCTGCCTAATGGAATTGGCAAAAATCTTATAAAAAGTGATATTTCTAAAGAGCGAGTATTAGAAGTTTTAGGGCTATTTAAATGAGTAAAATTATAAAAATTTTGCTATTTTTGGCTCTTGCTTTAATGGCTGAGGAGAGTCAAATTTCGATACTAAATGAGAATATAAATAGATTAGACGCAACTCTAAAAGGAAATATCTGGCTGATAAAATATGCCAATTACAACACATACCAAAATCTTCTTTTGGAGTTAGAACAGGCTCAAAATCAATTAAAAAATGGTAAATTTGAACAAAATAAAGATGAATTAAATAGCAGAGTTTCAAGCTTAAAAGAGCAGATTGAGTTATTAAAAGAGTATGAAAAATCTCCATTTCAAAGTATGCTAGCTGTGCCAGATGTAGAAGAGGAGTATAAGATTACAAATCCAATTGCAATAATTGGAGGATTTTCGTATCTTAAGAGATTAAAAGGACAAAAAAGTGAGTATTATAGTCGCTTAGCTCAGCTTGAAGTAGCTGTAGATATTCTTAGCAAGAAGCAAAATTTGCTTCAAGAGCTTTATGATTTAAATAAAACAGCAGCAAATTACGCAAATTTAGTTGAGATTAATAGAACTTTAAGTGAATTTAATATCGCCAAAGAGATTGCCACAACTACATTTGGAGTATATCAAACTAGATTAGATGAGACAATTAGCCGTGCTACTGATAGCCTAACTTCACAGATCAAAGAGACATTAACTATATTTTTTACTATTATTATTGTGATTTTGATTGGATTTTTACTTAAATTTACAGCCAAAAAATATGTAATTGATAATCAAAAATTCTACACTATAAATAAATTTATAAATGTTATAAACTTTACTATCATAATATTTATTTTACTCTTTGCATATATAGAAAATGTTAGCTATATGGTTACGATTCTTGGTTTTGCCTCTGCTGGTTTAGCAATTGCTATGAAAGATATGTTTATGAGTTTACTTGGGTGGAGTGTGATTATATTTGGTGGGACATTTCATGTGGGTGATAGAATTCGTGTAAGATATCAAAATGGAGATTATGTAGGTGATATTATAGATATTAGCTTACTTAGAATGACAATTTATGAAGACATTACACTAACGACATATAAAGTAAATCGCAGAAGCGGCAGGATTATATTTATACCAAATAACTATATATTTACAGAGTTAATAGCTAATTATACTCATAGCGGTATGAAAACCGTATGGGATGGGATTGATATAATGCTAAGTTATGATAGCAACCACAAAAAAGCGATGCATATAATCAAAAATATAGCAAGAAAGTATTCAAAAGGTTATACTGATATAGCTAAGCAGCAGATGAATAAATTACGAGATCAGTATAATATAAAAAATACAAATGTTGAACCTAGGATATTTAGTTTTTTTGAGCCTTATGGGATTAATATTAGTGTTTGGTATATGAATAATTCTTATGGTACATTAGCTCTTCGTAGTACTATTAGTGCTGAGATTATAGAGGCATTAAATGCTGAAAATGATATCAAAATCGCTTATCCGACTCAGACACTATTTATGGGAAGACATACTGGCAAAATCGAGCAACAATTAGAATTAGATAAGGAAAATTTAGATTGAGAGTATATTTTAAAACATTTGGATGTAGGACAAATATCTATGATACTGAGCTTTTAAAAAGTTATGTTAAAAACTATGAGATAACTAATGATGAGAGTATAGCTGATATTATTGTGGTAAATTCTTGCACAGTAACAAATGGTGCAGATAGCGGAGTAAGAAACTATATAAATAGTATGCGCAATAGCGGCAAAAAAGTAATCTTAACTGGTTGTGGAGCAGTTAGCAAAGGTGATGAATTATTTAAAAGTTCGGCTATTTTTGGAGTTCTTGGTGCTAGCAATAAGAGTAAAATCGATGAAATGTTAGGTAAGAGCGAGCCGTTTTATGAGCTAGGAGATCTAAATTTCATCGATAAAAATATAGTAAGTAACTATGAAAATCACACCAAAGCTTTTATTAAAATTCAAGAAGGATGCGATTTTGCCTGTAGCTACTGTATTATTCCAAGTGTTAGGGGATTTAGTAGAAGTATAGATGAGGATATAATATTAAAAGAGGCTAAAATTTTAGCAAGTAATGGCTATAGCGAGATAGTATTAACTGGTACTAATATCGGTAGTTACGGCAAAGGTATTGGAACTAGTCTTGGCAGATTAGTAGCGCATTTGGGTAAAATTAATGGAATTAAGCGAATTCGTCTTGGAAGTATTGAACCAAGTCAGATTGATGAGAGTTTTAGAGAAATTTTACACGAACCATGGTTAGAGAGGCATCTGCATATAGCACTTCAGCATACCAGTCAACAGATGCTTACTATAATGAATAGAAGAAATAGAGCCTTAAGAGATTTAGATCTATTTTGTGAGCTAAGCTCAATGGGGTTTGCGTTAGGAACTGATTTTATCGTAGGGCATCCAGGTGAAACGCCGCAAATATGGAATGAAGCTATAGAGAATTTTAATAAATTTCCATTAACGCATATTCATGCCTTTATCTTTAGCCCACGAAATGGCACCAAATCAGCCACAATGCCTATGGATGTTGATTCTCAAATTGCTAAAGAGCGGCTAAAAACGCTTCAAAATATCGTAGCACAAAATAATCTAAAATTTAGACAAAACAATGCCGATAGACCGCTAGATGTGTTAGTAGAGAAGCAATCAAATGGAGATATCTATGAGGGTTGGGATCAATATTATAATAAAATCAAAATTAAAAGTTCTAAAAATATAGCAAAAGAGTGGATACATATAACAAATTATGAAATTATGCAGGAATCTAATTATGCTCAAATTTAGCCAAATAAAGCTACCTAAATTTAATAAAAAATCAGCCATAATCGCAGCTAGTATTGTTTTAGTATTGCTATTTGTAATTGCTATTTTTCGCTCGATGCCTAGTAAAATTACCCTATTAGAGTATGATAATTTTTTGCAAGCCGGAGCTATTCAAAATGCTATAATAGATGGCGATAGTGTGATAATTAAAGCATTAAATAGAAGTTATATAATTCCAAAAGAGATGATAAGCTTAAGCGAGTTAGGTCAAAGGGTCGCAGTAGAGAGTAGTGGTGATGGTGGCTTGATTTGGGTAGTTTTGATTTTAATGCTTTTAGCTGTAGTGGTATTTGTGGTTATTAAATTTACACCGCTTATTAAGGTGGCAAAAAAACCACAAGAAAAAAGTGAGTCAGCCAATCTACTTGAGGGTGTATCTAATCAGATAACTCCAGTAGTCTCAGATATCTCATTTAACGATGTTGCAGGGATCAAAGATGTAAAAAGTGAGCTAATTGAGATAGTAGATTTTTTAAAAAATCCAACTAAATATTCAAATTTAGGCATTAAAATGCCAAAAGGTGTGCTAATGGTAGGCCCTCCAGGTGTTGGCAAAACACTAATAGCCAAAGCAGTAGCCGGAGAGGCAAATGTACCATTTTTTTACCAAAGTGGTGCTAATTTTGTTCAAATTTATGCTGGTATGGGGGCAAAGCGTGTCAGAGAGCTTTTTAGTATGGCTAAAACATATGCACCAAGTATAATCTTTATTGATGAGATTGATGCTGTAGGCAAAGCTCGTGGTGGTAATAGAAGCGATGAGAGAGAGGCTACACTAAATCAGCTCTTAACTGAAATGGATGGGTTTTTAAGCAGTAGCGGTGTAGTTGTAATAGCAGCAACTAATAAGATTGAGATGATGGACGAAGCTTTATTGCGTAGTGGAAGATTTGATAGGCGTATATTTGTAGGAATGCCTGATATTAGCGATAGAAATGATATACTTAGTATATATTTGCAAGGCAAAAGACACTCAGTAGATATTGGTTTTGTAGCTAGAAGTACAACTGGATTTAGCGGAGCAGCACTTGCAACACTAGTAAATGAAGCAGCCATAAATGCATTAAGAAATGGTAGAGAGATTATAAATAATGATGACTTCAAGGCAGTGGAAAATAGGGTAATTGATGGTAAAAAACACCTTCATAGTCTAAGTCAAAACGAAAAGCAAATCCAAGCTATTTATCAATCAGCTAAGGCGCTAATGGCTGAGTTTTGCGGTATTAATTTTAATCAAATTTCACTTTTAAATGATAAATTTGGTGCTAGCGATACATTTTTAAGCTCAAAAAGTGATCTTTTGGGGCTTATTAAAGTTCATTTAGCTGGTATTTGTGCGATGAATTTAATCACTGGTGAACTATATACTAATTCTAAAAATGATATAAAAATAGCTAAAAATATCGCTAGGGAACTAGTAATGGAGTATGGAATGGGGGATAGGATTATGCCTAGTGATGATGAGACTAGAGAGCTTTTAGAACGAATTCGCAGCGAAGTAAATGGACTAATAGATAAGATGAGATCTGAGATAGATGCCTTGGCTAAATTTTTACTAGAGAATGAATTAGCAAGTAGAGCTGATGTAATAATGATAATACAAAGGATAAATAATGGCTAAAATAGGAGTATTAACACTAAGCGATAGAGCAAGTGCTGGAGTCTATGCAGATGAGAGCGGTGTGGCGATTCAAAATATACTAAAAGAGTGGGTAATAAGCGATTTAGAGTTTATTTATAGGGTTATACCTGATGATTATGATATGATAGTATCTAGCTTAGAAGATATGTGCAAAGAGGGTTGCGATATAGTATTTACTACTGGCGGGACAGGGCCAGCACCTAGAGATGTAACACCTGAAGCAACTGAGGCTGTATGTGAGAAAATGCTACCAGGATTTGGTGAATTAATGCGAAGTAGTAGTTTAAAGTATGTTCCTACAGCTATTTTATCTCGCCAAACAGCCGGCATTAAAGACCAGAGCTTAATAATTAATCTACCAGGTCAGCCAAAAGCGATAAAGGAGTGTTTAGAGCCTATTTTCCCAGCAATTCCATATTGTCTAGACCTAATTGGTGCGGCTTATATTGAGTGCGATGAGAATATTATGAAAGTATTTAGACCAAAGAAGAAGTAGGTTATATTAAATAGTTTAAGGTAATTTATTATACAATCGTGTATAGAATTTTATAATAAATTACAATGTTAGGGTCATAATGAAGAATATAGTAATAGATTTAGATGGAACGCTTACTATAGATGATGAATCTGATTATAAATGTAAGCCAGCAAATGTAGAGATTATTAATCAATTAAAAAAATATAGAGCAATGGGATTTAAAATCACTATATTTACAAGTCGTAATATGAAAACATATAGTGGTAATATAGGTCAGATCAATGTGAAAACCTTACCAACTATTATAAAATGGCTTGATCAACACGATGTGCCGTATGATGAAGTTGTAGTTGGTAAGCCTTGGTGCGGAAATGATGGATTTTATATTGATGATAGAGCTATAAGACCAAATGAATTTGCTAATTTAAGCTATAATGAGATAAGAGATTTATTAGGAATTTCCTCAAGTAAAGAAGTAAATGGGGGGGGGGTATAATCAATGATATTGATTACATCTGCCAAATATCTTCCCATAGAATTTCAAATAGAATTAGGAAAACTTCCTCCAGCATTTGTACCAATTGGCAATAAAAGATTATACGAATATCAAGTTAAATTATTTAATTCTTTAAATGAAAAAATAGTTTTGTCTTTACCGCAAAGTTTTGCGTTAGAACAAGCTGACAAAGATAGACTAAAACAATTATCTGTAGATATAATTTTTGTGCCAGACAATATAAGTCTTGGTGAGTCTATAATATATTGTTTAAATATGTTAATGCCACTCAATGAAAGTATTCGTATTTTACATGGGGATACATATTTTAATAATTTAGAATTTTATGAAAATTGTTTAGTTGTAAGTCAAATAGAGAATAATTATGATTGGGAATTTTTAAATAAAGGTTATCATTTTAATAATAATTTTATCTATAATGATAACACAGTCTTATCTGGATATTTTGAAATTGCTAAACCATATGATTTTATTAAATCAATTTTAAAATCAAATTTTTCATATACTCAAGGACTAAAACTTTACTCAAAACAATATCCTTTTACAATAGTAGAAAATCATAATTGGATAGATTTGGGGTCAGTGACTAGTTATTTTCATTTCAAAAAAAATATCACAACTCAAAGGGCTTTTAATGATCTAAAAAAAGAAAATGGATATTTTATTAAAAGTTCAGATATGCAATTAAAAATACAAGGAGAAATTAATTGGTTTACAAATTTCCCATCGCTATTGGACTTAAAGTTGCCTAGATTTATTGCTTTAGATATAAATTCATATAAAACCGAATATCTTTATTTAAATACGCTTTCAGAACTTTTTGTATTTGGCAAATTATCAAGTTTTGTTTGGAAAAAGATATTTAATACTCTTAATAATTTTCTAGTTCAATTGCATTTTTATCGATCAGATAAAGAAAGTAAATTTGATTTTTTAACAAAAACTATATATAGGCTTCAAGATTTTATCTGTGACAAAGATTTTGATATGAAAACAATATGGAAATTTAAAGATATTGAGATATCACTAGACCAAATGTTAAAAGATCTAAATTTAGCAATTAAGCCAAATTTGGCTAATTCCTTTATTCACGGTGATTTTTGTTTTAGCAATATTATGTATGATTTTAAATCTGAAGATATTAAAACATTTGATCCTAGAGGAATAGATTTTGATGGCAATATAACTCCTTTTGGTGATGCTAGATATGATTATGCCAAGCTTTTTCATTCTTGTGTAGGTTTATATGATTTTATTATTGCTGAATATTATGAGTTAGATATAATAGATAATAGAATTAATTTTTACATCAAAGCTCCAAGTTCAATTAGTTCAATACAAGATGAATTTTTAAATATATTTTGTAAAAGTAATAAAAAAGAACTTTATGCGATTACAATTCATCTATTTTTATCCATGCTTCCATTACATTCTGATAATAAGAATAGACAAATGGCTTTATTTGCAAATGCATTTAGATTGTATAGAGATTTTTTAAATTTAAGGAGCTAAAGTTTTGATTATAATATTTCCTATGGCTGGATTAAGTAGTCGTTTTACAAAAGCTGGTTATGAGCTACCTAAATATATGCTTGATATTAATGGAAAATCTGTATTTTACCATGCTGTTAATAGTTTTAATAAATATTTTGATAATTGTCAATTTTTATTTATATATAGAAATATTAAAAATACAAAAACTTTTATCAAAAAAGAGTGTGAAAATATGGGTTTGAGATTCTACGATATGGTTGAATTAGAATTTCAAACCCAAGGTCAAGCTCATACTGTGGAGTTAGGTCTCCAAAAATCAAATTTAAACTTAAACGATAGCATTTTGATATTTAATATAGATACTTTTCGCCCAAATTTTACTTTGCCAAATACTTTTGATATTTCAAAAATTGATGGATATTTAGAAGTTTTTGAAGGTGAAGGAGATCAATGGAGTTTTGTAATGCCAAAAGGTATAGATGATGTGGCTAAAACAACCGAAAAAGATAGAATATCCTCTCTTTGCAGTAGTGGTTTATATTATTTTGGTTCAGCAAATGATTTTATGAATATATTTAAAAAATCATTTGAAACCGATAAAAGAGATAAAGGGGAATTTTATATTGCACCTTTATATAATGAACTTATTGCTCAAGGTAAAATTGTTAAATATTTTAAAATAAAAATAGATGATATTGTATTTTGTGGTACTCCACAAGAGTATGAGAGATTAGTTTAACAACAGAAAGATTACAATGAAAGAAATTTATAGTTTAATTGATAATTTTGATATATGGTCAGCATTAGAGTTGTGCCAAGAAAAACATCCAGTTTATTATCAAAATATGTTGTTTGAATGTGGATTGTTAAATGAGCTGGTTTCATATTTGCATAATTCAAATTTAAAGCATCAATTCGAGAAAGAAAATATGGAGGTGGTAGATTATAATATACTCAAAAATCTAATAAAAAGCAAGATAAGTTCAATAACTAATAACAATATATTTTCTAAAATTCCTAAAGAAATTATAGAATTCTATATCATTAATTATAAAATCAACAATAAAATACTATCTATAGATGAAGCTATTAAATTTTTAGATAATATCCGTATTAATTTTGATAAATATAGTAGAAATTCTATTATATTTATTTTTGTTGAGATGTTTGAATATTTTGAAAGTCTTAATGAATGGAATTATTTTGCAAGAGCAAGGGGTAATATAAACCATATTTTAAAAGTGAGATTCGTTAATAATATTGGCTCACAAATTTATTATAAAAGATTCAGTCAAATATATAATAGTTATTGTTCAAAAGATATCAAAGTTGCCATCATGATAGTTGGAGCTTTTAGGGGGCATTATAAACATTGTTTAAGAGCGGCCATGAACTTGGCTGAATATATTAATGCAGATATATTTATTTCTTCATGGGATAAGGTATTTTGCTATCCAGGGCTTGGTGGAGCTGCAGGTAATTATGTAGATAGAAATTTCGCAAGCATAAAAAACAATTGTCCTGATTTTATAAATAATAAAGCCAAACTTCATCAACATTTCCCAAATGTTTTTGCAGTATTAAATCAAGAGTATAATGAATCTTTAAATAAAAATCAATTTTTAAAATATAATAGCATTATTAAGGATGCTATATTGGAAAATGACGAAGATTTTCAAAGAGATATTGTAGATAGATATATAAACAAGATTAAAAACATCACAAAAGATCAATTAGATAATCATTTTGATGTTTATTTTACAAATGTATGCAAACAATTTTACTTGCTTGATAAGTGTTGTCAAATAATTAGAAATTATGAAAAGAAACATCATTTTAAATACGATTATATTATTAGAATTAGACCAGATTCTATTCCAAAGCTATTACACGCAAGTGAGCTATTAAAAGTTAAATCAAATGAAATAGCTCTTAATTGGATGGGGCAAACTGAAGTCGATGATCGGCTTATGTATGGTCGTAGAGATGAAATGTTAAAGTTTTTTAGCATCTATGATTTTAATAAAAGACAAAATTTTAGTTATTTTCTAAATATAGCTAATATGGGATGGGTTCATGGAATGCTTTCAAATTGGGTAATGCTAAATAATTTAAGTCCTGTTTCAATGAGATTGCAAGCGCCAGTAGAAAGTAAATATCATATATCTTATTTGCCAAATTTTGATCAAGAATTACAAAGTGATATTAAAAAATCTAAGTTAAATGAAGAACAGATTAGAATTTGTATTGCGTTTTTTGATCAAATGAAAAATCTAATCGATCAAAATAATATATATATGGAGCAACAAAATGATATAGGCAATAATAATGCCCAATTTCGCATTAAAAACCAACTCTCTTATAAACTAGGCCAAGCTATGATAGCAAACTCTAAAAGCATATGGGGATATATAAAAATGCCTTTTATCCTTGCAAATATTAGAAAAGAACATAAAAAAGAACAAATAGCCTATAATGAAAAAATTAAAGCTAATCCAAGCTTAAAACTCCCACCACTTGAGTCATATCCAGATTACAAAGAAGCCTTAAAAGAAAAAGAGTGCCTAACTTATAAACTCGGAGAAGCACTGATACAAGCTGATAAGAACTGGTATAAAGGTGGATATATCAAGCTATTTTTTGATATTAAAAAGATTAAAATGGAAAAAATGATAAAATAGGCGAAATTTGGTTATTATTGCTTTATTGCATGTGATTCAAATGAGAGAAATACGATATTTACATAGATCGATTAAAATTGATTTGAATATTTTTATATTTTAAGGAGATAAGATGAAAAATGCGTTGATGATACCTATACATACAAAGAAACTAAATTGGCTTAATTTATGTTTAAATTCCTTGTCAAATTGCAATATGGGGGGGGGATAGATTTTGATATTGTTCTTTTGGTTAGCAACTTAGATGAAGAGATTATAATTTCAAGGGCAATTGAGTTTATATTTAAAACATCAGGTATTTCTAAAATATCACATCAATACAATATAATGCATAATATTAAATTTTTAAATATTCAACAATATATTAAAATTAATATGTGTAATGATAATTTATTAAAAAGATATAATGAAAATCAAGAACGATGCATTGTAAATTTAAAAAAATTTTTAGGATTATATTGGGCAAAAGATTATTACGATTTTATACTTTGCGTAGATTGTGATATTATTTTTTTAAATAATCTAGAGTTTATATTTAAAAAAGCATTAAAAAATTATAATAAAAATATTTATTTTGCAGGTTTTAGACCAAATCCAAGCGTATTCTCGGATATTTTACAAAATTGCGCATCTTTTATTGATAATTTTTCTTTATTAAAATTTCAGAAGAATGATGTAATTAAAAATAATACAAAAGATTTTACTCTATATCCTTGGTTTTTTGATATTCCAGCTTATAAGAGTAGTGATTTGGTAGATTTTTTCAAATATGTTGGTAATTTTTATGAGAAGATTACATGGCATTCTTTTGAACATATAATATTTATATTTTGGCGTATTGTAAAAGAAGATTCAAAATTAATTGATTATACTACAGAGTTGGGTATTACAAATGGTTCTGAAGGGCTAACCGCAAATGATATTTTAAATATCAATCTTAAATATGATTACACACCACTTTGGATTAGTTATAGAAGACTTTTAACTACAGATTGTCATTTGTGTTATGACATACCTATGGCCTTTCATGTTGATAGAATTTGAAAAGTAAAAAAAAAAGGGGGGGTAATTTACCCCTTTTGCCAAAGAATATTTAACCCAAATCCACTAATAGCTACAAACTCTTTAAATTCGCTCGAACTTAAAATCTCAATATCGCTAGCACCGAAGTATTTTAAAATCTGCGCTCCTATACCATAGTTTTTAATAAGTCCGCTATCATCTTCATTGCCAGCTAAAAATATCAGTATTCCACCTTCACTATCTAGTAGTTCTATGTGAGATAAAAACTCATTGAATTTATATGAATTTAAAAGTTCTATATCATCTTTTATCTTGTGAAATTTTACATTCGTTTTAGAAGCTATTTGACCAAAAATAAAGGCGTAATGTTTATTTCCAAGGTGATCTATTATGCTATACTTGATTGCTTTTTTACCAGCTATTTGCGACTCTCCTAGCTCATCAACACTAATTAATTTTTCATGATGTAGGCGATACTCTATAATCTCGGCTATACTTACCATATTTAGATTAAATTTATCGCAGAATTTTTCTAAATCATCGCGTCTAGCCATCGTACCATTATCATTTACTATCTCGCAGATTACAGATACTGGAGCAAGACCAGCCAATCTGCATAGATCTATACTGCCTTCAGTATGTCCAGTTCGCTCTAACACGCCACCACTTTTAGCAATTAGTGGAAATATATGACCTGGACGGACAAAATCATCAGCCTTTGTAGCACTATCTACTAACATTTTAATTGTCATATCTCTTTCATATGCGCTTACTCCAGTGGTCGCTTTTTTAGCATCAATGCTAATAGTAAATGCTGTCTCATGAGAGCTAGTATTTGCTCCAACCATAGGATATAGATCAAATTTATTAGCTAACTCTTTACTAAGTGGGGTACATAAAACACCTCTAGCGTGAGTGATCATAAAATTGACTTTTTGCACATCGCTAAAGGCTGCAGCAAATACTATATCACCCTCATTTTCTCTATCTTCATCATCTACCATGACTATCATTTTGCCATTTTTTATATCATCTATAACTTGCAAAACTCTCTCAAAAGCCATCTTAATTTCCTTTTAAATCTAAATATTTTTTAATGCTATTTTCATTAGTATGCCAGTTTTTATCTATCTCTACATTTAATTTAATAAATACTTTTTGATTATTAAATTCACTTATAATTTTGCGAGCCACGATTCCAATACGCTTAATAGTAGCACCATTTTTGCCTATTAAAATTGCCTTATGGTGGGTATTATCTGTTATAATTTTAGCCTCGATTTCTAAGATATCGCTCTTTTGTTTTACCTTTGATACAATCGCATCAGAACTATATGGCACCTCTTGACTAACACACTCAAATATAGCCTCTAATATAAAATCTCTATAAATATCTTTTTCATTTGTCGTGGTGATAAACTCTGGATCATAGTAATGAGGATGCTCTGGAAGCAGGGGGGTAAGAGCATCTAAAAAAATCTTTCTATAGGCTTGTTTTTTAATAGTTATTGGAACTATAGCTTGAAAATTATTTGAGTATTTTTGATACTCATTTAACTTTTGAAATAGCTTATCTTGGCTCGCTTCATCTATCTTTGTAAGTGCGATTATATGAGGTAAAGTAGTATTTAAGCTTAAGAACTTTTCGTAATTTTCTAAACTATCAAAAATACTAGCTACAAATACTACTGCATCTGCATCACCTAAAGATTTAATAGCGCTTTGAACCATTAGTTTGTTTAATGTCTTAGCGCTATCATGAAGACCTGGGGTATCTATAAAGATTGCTTGGTCTTGCTCATTCATTACAATGCCTAAAATTTTTCGTCTTGTAGCATTTTGCTTATGTGAGACCATTGATATTTTTTGATCAAGCAAGTAATTTAAAAGGCTGCTTTTACCAGCATTTGTTCTGCCTATTAAGGTTACAAATCCGCTTCTCATAATATATATTTTGCCCTATCTTCATCTTGGCAAATTTGCCCTAATTTTTCATCGACTAACTCTTTTGTTATGCTAAATTTCTGGCCTTTATATTCATCAGCATTAAAGCTAATATCCTCAAGTAGTTTTTCGATAACAGTATGAAGTCTTCTAGCTCCGATATCTTCTACTTTTTGATTGGTACTTTGAGTTAGTTTAGCAATTTGCCTTAAAGCATCATCACTAAATTCAAGCTCTACACCCTCTACATTAAGTAAGGCTTTATACTGATTTAAAAGTGAATTTTTAGGTTTTGTTAGAATTTCATATAGGGCATCTTCATCTAAGCTATCAAGACTTACACGCAGTGGAAATCTACCTTGAAGCTCAGGAATTAGATCGCTTGGCTTTGAGATATGAAATGCTCCAGCAGCTATAAATAGTATATGATCAGTTTTAATAGTTCCAAATTTAGTAGATACATCACTACCTTCTACAATAGGCAAAAGATCTCTTTGAACGCCTTCTTTGCTAGGGTCTTGGCGAGATGAACCAGAGCTACTCACAGCTACTTTGTCAATCTCATCGATAAATATTATTCCTTCATTTTGAGCTCTTCTTAATGCTTCGGCTTTAATGCTTTCCATATCTAATATTTTTTCGCTAGCTTCGTTTTTTAGGCTCTCTTTTGCGTCTTTTACTTTAAATTCTTTTTTGACTTTTTTGTTTGTAATTCCAATTACTTTTATAAAGCTCTCTTGCATAGCAGCCATATCAGGCGGTAAATTTGATCCAGCTTCAAAGCTTGCTTGGTCGATTTCTAGCTCAATAGTAAGGTCGTCAAGCTTGCCATCTTTTAGTTTTTGTTTCATCTTTTCATAGCTGATTTGGTATTGCTCTTTTTTCTCTTCAGTTGCGCCATTTGGTAGCGGTGGAAGAAGCTTTTCTAGAATTCTCTTTTCTATATACTCTTCTATTTTATCGCTATTTTTCTCTCTGTGTTCTTGCTTGACTAAATTTAGCGCCGCCATCGCTAAGTCTCTTATCATCGACTCTACATCTCTACCTACAAAGCCAACTTCTGTATATTTACTAGCTTCAACCTTTATAAATGGTAAGCCAAAAAGCTTTGAAAGACGCCTAGCAATCTCTGTTTTACCTACACCTGTTGAGCCTATCATTAAGATATTTTTAGGCACTATATCATCTTGAATATCGCTTGGTAATTGCATACGCCTATAGCGATTACGAAGTGCGATAGCGATAACTTTTTTAGCATCATTTTGACCAATTACATAATCATCTAAAAATTTTACTATATCTTTTGGTGTTAAGTTCATATTTTAATCCGTTAATGTATAAGTTTTTATATTTGTATTTGTATAAATACAGATCTCTCCGGCTATTTTTAGACTCTCTTTTACCAATTCCTCACTACTAAGAGATCCAAATTTATCTAAAGCCCTAGCAGCTGAGAGTGCGTAATTACCACCACTTCCGATAGCAGCTATCTTGCCATCTTCTGGTTCTACTACATCTCCAGTTCCACTTAGTAAAAATATATGATCACGATTTAGTACTAACATCATAGCCTCTAATTTTCTTAATACTTTATCTTTTCTCCACTCTTTGCTAAATTCAATTACAGCCTTAAGTAAATCACCCTTGACTCCATCAAGAATTCTCTCAAACATATCAAAAAGATTAAACGCATCAGCAGTAGAACCAGCAAATCCGGCTAAAATTTTCCCGCCATAAAGCTTTCTTATCTTAACAGCATTGCCTTTTAAAATTGTAGAACCAAAGCTTACTTGACCATCACCACCTATTACAGCAGCATCTTTGCCTCTATAAGCTAGTATAGTAGTAGCATGAAACATTACTCACCTACTACTTCTATTTTAAATTTAGCATGAATTTGGTGAGTTAATTTAACTGAAATTTCATGTTCGCCAATAGCTTTTATATTATCACATTCTAAAGATTTTTTATCTATTTCATAGCCTTTTTGCTCTTTTAATGCTTTTGCTATTTCATCTTTGGTAATGCTACCAAATGGAGTTCCATTGGCTCCTAACTTTGTTTTTATAGTGATTTTAACTCCAGCTAATTCATCTTTTAGCTTTTCATTTTGGCTAATCTCATACTCTTTGATTTGAGCTTCATTTCTTTTGGCTGCTTCCCATTGTCTTAGCACAGCGTCTGTAGCGGCCTTGGCATATCCTTTGCCTATTAAAAAATTATTGCCATAGCCATCTTTTACCTCTTTTACTTCACCAGCCTTACCTAGACCTTTTACATCTTTTATTAGTAGTACTTTCATTACTTTTCCTTTAAATTTGATTTGGGTTATTTTACTTTTTTATGTTAAATTTTTGGTTTTAAATTTAGTGCTTCCACTTCCACTTAAAAACTCATCGTTAGCAATATCTAGCTCACGATAAATCTGCTGACATGGTTTTAAAAGATCATTTAACTGTATATTTGTAAAATTTACTAAAATTTCGCTACTTTTTAGCTTTTTTAAATCTCTAGCTAAATTCTCATTAAATCCATTAAAATTAGCTCTATATTGGTTAAAAACTTTTGGAGTAGAGCAAAAAATAGAGCTAGTGATAATATCTAAATTTGGTATATCATCATCAAATTCTTCTACAATCTCGCCAATTCCACTTACATTTGCAGCTTTAAATTTGCTTACAAAAAATGCTACATCAGCACCAATTTTATGAGCTATTTGCATTAATTTTTTTTGTGAAATATTTAAATTTAATGTATCATTTACTAAGTGTAAAAAGGTTGCTGCATTACTGCTACCACCACCTAAGCCACCACCAACTGGAATATTTTTAATTAGACTTACTTGATGGAATTTAAAAAACTCTTCAAGCTGTTTGCTAAAACCAAGCGCTACTAAAGCATCATAAGCCTTAAAGATAATATTATCGCTAAACGGATTATCTATAATAAGACCATCACTTATTCGTTTAACTAGCTCTACCTCATCATATAACCAATCACAAATAATAAATCTAGAGCTTAATTCATGATAGTTCCCACGAAATCCAGTAATTTTTAAGAAAATATTAATCTTAGCAAAACTTCTCATTTAAATATCTTTTTGGCTAGAATTTCTAGCAAATTTTGCTTTGGCTCGCTAGCAACTGTGTTATTATCGGCAATCTCTCTTACTAACTCTTTGCGTAGAATTAAGATATCTTTTGGTGCTTGAATTGCTATTTTTACATTTTGTGTACCAATACCTAAAATTGTAATTTCGATATCATCTCCAATTTTGATTGATTCTGTAACTTTTCGTGTTAATATAAGCATTTTTCCATCCTATTTATCATATATTTTACCTCTTGATTTTCTATTTTAATTATGCTAAAAGTATCATCTAATTCAATTAGATACTCCCCATCGCTACTAGTTTCAAAATCACTACATTTAAGTTTTTTACCTAAAACTATATCTAAAATATCGCCTTTATAGCTATTTTTAGTTAAATTTAGATATTCTAATGGATTTAGTGGAGTTTCGTTTTGAAATTTAAATTTTCCTTCACTGATTCTTTCAAGCGCACTTAATGTACCTATTAATCCTAAATTTTTTGCTAGAATTTGTGCATAAGAGCGTATATATGATCCAGCTGAAACTGCTATATCAAATGTGATAAATGGGTGACAATAGCTTATAAATTTAGTACTAAAAACTTCCATTTGGCACTCTTTTAACTCAAATTCACTCCCAGTCCTAGCTAACTCATAAGCTCTTTTGCCATCAATTTTTTTAGCACTAAATTTTGGTGGTGTGTAGTTTATTTTGCCTTGAAGATTTTGTAAAGCGTTTTTTATCTGTGCTTCATCTAGAGTAGGTGGAAGGTGAATTTGGTTGATATTTTCATTATCTCCACTATTTGAACTAGCCCCTAGCCAAAGCGTAGCTCTATAAATTTTAGGTTCTAAGTTTAAGTAGTTAAAAAGTTTTGTATATGCCCCAAATGCTACAATCAAGCAACCACTCGCAAATGGATCTAAAATCCCAGAAAATCCAGCCTTTTTGACTCCATATTTTCGTTTAAGTCTGCTTAAAAAGTGGTTTGATACCATACCTTTTGGCTTATACGCTACAAATAGCCTATTCATATAACCTTCTCTACAAATGATGACATTATATCTTTGATATTTCCACCAAAATTTATTTTTAGTTTAAATTCATTTTTGATTTTAGTCACTTCTACAACTCGCCCAATACCAAAAATTTTATGCTTGATTAGATCGCCTTTTTTAAACTCATTTTGGCTCTCTATCTTTAAAGAGCCTTCACAAAGGCCAGCTTCACTTAGAAATCTTGATCTATTTAGCCTTGATCTTTGGCCTTTGTAAAACCGTGAATTTGAGTATGATAAATTTAATCCCCTTTTAGCCCTAGTGATGGCTACATACGCTAGGCGTCTCTCTTCTTCTATATCGCTTCCATCGCCAAGAAGCGGGAAAAATCCCTCTTCAAGCCCAATTACAAATAGATGCTCAAACTCAAGCCCTTTACTAGCATGGACGCTCATAATAGATATAGCATCATCACTAATTCTATCTTGTTCGCTCTCAAGCGCAAGCTCATTTAAAAACTCTTCTAAATCGAAATTCTCCGTATTTAATATATGATCTTTTAATAAAGCATAAAATTCATCAATATTTATAACCCTCTCAGCTCCATCAGGCAGACTCTCATAATATGCCTTAATACCAAATGTAGAGTCAAATCTACTTATCAAATCGTATGGTGCTAGAGTTGATAGCTCTTTTATATTGTTTGCTAGTTCAATTAATGTTTGGCTTAATTTCTTGCTCAATACATCTTCACCAGCAATATATATAGCATTATATAAAGAAGTTTTGCTATCAAAGGCAAATTTCTCTAATTTAGCTAAGCTTACCTTGCCTAGACCCCGTTTTGGGCGATTGATAATGCGAGTTAGAGAGAAGTCATCATTTGGGTTTAAAATCAGCCTTAAATAGCTTATAATATCTTTGATTTCAGCCCTTTCATAGAATTTGACTCCGCCTACCATTTTATATGGAATTCTAGCTTTGTTTAACCCATCTTCTAAGCTTCTTGATAGAGCATTAACTCTATATAAAATAGCAATTTCGTTAGCCGATACGCCACTTGATAGGAGTTTATTTATCTTTGTAGCGATGTTTTTAGCTTCAGCATTTTCATCACTATGCTCTAAAATTTCTATAGGATTTTCATCTGCTAATTGACTGACTAGTCTCTTGCCAAGTCTTGTTCTATTGTGATCTATTAGCTCATTAGCAGCATTTAGTATAGATGGAGTAGAGCGGTAATTAGTCTCTAATTTGATTAGTTTGACGCTACTGAATTGATCTTTGAAATTCAAGATATTTTCTATCCTTGCACCTCTCCATCCATATATGCTTTGGTCATCATCGCCTACGACAACTAAATTTTGGTGATTATAGCAAAGCTGGCGAAGTAGTTTGTATTGTAAATCATTTGTATCTTGATACTCATCTACCATTATATACTTATATCTATCTGAAATTTGATCGCTCAAATCTGGATTTTTAGCCAAAATATTATAAGTCAAGCACAAAAGATCATCAAAATCAACTAAGTTATTACTCTTTAAATACTCTTCATATAATTTATAAGCTTTTGCTATTTTTTCGTAATTTGTCTTTGTGTATTGAGCGTCTAATTTGGAGCTATCCATAACAGCTTCAACGCTTAAAAGCATATTTTTGTATTTTGATATCTCATTTGCTACTATGGCGGTTTGGACTTCGCTCTCTATCTCTTTTATAATCTTTTTTTTATCATCAGTATCAATTATTATAAAGTTATTGCTTCTATCTAATTGATTTATATGAAATTTTAAAAATAATAGACCAAACTTATGAAATGTGCAAAGCAATGGATTTGTATTATAATTACCAAGCATAGCCATAGCACGCTGTTTCATAGTAGTGGCTGCTTTATTAGTAAATGTAAGCGTAAGAGTGTTTAGTGGATCTATGCCAACTTCACTTATTAAATAGGCTAGACGCGAAGTTATGGTTTTTGTTTTACCGCTTCCAGCTCCAGCTAAAATTAGCATTGGGCCATCTATATGGGTGGCGGCTATTTTTTGATTTTCATTAAGTGAATTTAATAAATTGTTCATAAATTACTCTTTTTTGTTAATAAAGCTAAGATTATATCAAATTTTAACTTAATAATAATACGTGTTACAAAAAGTTACAGATTAATTATTAAATATTAATATAAGTAAACATTATATAAAATTAAAATCTAGTTTAAGGATTAAATTAATAAAATTGAAAAAGTAAATTTACTAAAGGGGTTGTTTTGATAGATTTTAATAAAATATATACATTTATGACGATTGTTAAAGAAAAAAGTTTTTCAAAAGCTTCAGCCACTTTAGGCCTTTCTCAGCCAGCCGTTACTTTACAGATTAAAAAGCTTGAAGAAATGTTGCAAACTACGCTTTTAGTTAGGCGTAAAAATGGGATTGTTTTAACAAAAGAGGGGGATAGATTTTATAAATTATGTCTTAAATTTGAAGGAGCTATGTTTAGATTTAAAGAGGAAGCTCATAGAATAAAAGATGAGAAATTTAAAATCTCAGTTGCTACAAACTTACTTATAGCTCATGCTATTTTGCCATTTATGTTAGATAAAATTTGCAATGTTATAAATAGCGATTTAGATGTAAAAATAGCCGATACAAATAATGATCTAGTATCAAGTTTAATGGATAAAAGATGCGATATTATAATGACGCAAGAGAGATTATATAATGATCATTTGATATTTAAAAAGCTATTTGAATATGAGATAATCTTAGTCTCAAATAAAGTTTCAAATCAAAAAATAACTCCAGCAAAGCTTAGTGAATTTAACTTTATCACAGATAGAACGAAGGCATTTTTAAAAGGGTATTTTGAGCAATTTGGTGTAAATTATGATGATCTACACACTGTCTATACTCTTGATGGTGCTATAGCTACTAGGTGCGCAATGCTAAATAATAAATCTAGGGAGTATGTAGCGTTTTTGCCCAAATTTTTGGTGAAAAAATCAATTGCCAATGGCACTTTATTTCCAGTAGAAATTGAGGGTGTTAATATTATTCGTCCAGTATTTATAGCAGGACTCAAAGAGAATGAGTCCATACTAGAAAAGGTTAGTAAAATATCTATTGACCTTTAAAAATATCTCTATTTTTAGGGTTATTTAAAAATATCTGCTTTGAGCGTTCCTGTTTTGTTTTGGAGTCGCTTGGGCTATATGTAGCAAAATTTATTAATATAGGATTTTCATCTATACTAATTCTGATAATAGCACCAATTGGTATGTTTACTACGCTAGCAAAATTATCTGGCCCAAATCCAGCTTCAAATTTTATCTCGTCTTTAATAATTTCAACACTGCTTAGCGAATATCCAGCTAGACTAAATAAAATAACAGATGGATTAAAACTAGATTTGATCTCATTAGGCAATTCGGGATTAAAGCTTACAAATTTAGTATTTACTAAAATATCAAATGTAGCCCCTTTTTTTATCAAAAAATTTAATAAATCATAAACATTTCTATGCATCATAGATGCAAACTCACTATCTTTTAAAAACTCTTCAAGCACTACTACTCTCCTTGTATAAACTCATCTACTAAATTTGCTACTTGAGCAATTCCTACACTCCAAAACTTCTCATCATCAATATCAAATCCAAACATAGCGACAAGCTCTTTTGGACTCTTGCTACCGCCAAGAGATAAAAACTTAGTATATATCTCTATAAAATTTTCACATTTTCCACTTTTATATAGTCCAAAAAGAGCAAGCACTAAAAGCTGAGCGTATGAGTAGGCATAGCAATAAAATGGTGAGTGGATGAAATGCGGTATATAGCTCCACCAAATTTTATAATACTCATTTAATTCTAAAGAGTCGCCAAACATCTTTTTAGACTCTTCTAGCCAAATTTGATTTAGCTCATCGCTACTTATTTCGCCATCATAAGCATGAACTCGTCTTTCAAATGTAGTAAAATTAATCTGTCTATAAAGTGTAGCAAAAATATCTTCTATTTTGCCAGCTAGTAGGGCAGTTTTTTGTTCTTTTGGTAGAGTGTTTTTAATATATTCAAAAACCAACATCTCACAAAATACCGAAGCTGTCTCAGCAGTAGTAAGCGGAGTATGTGAGTTAAGATAGCCTACTTCATAGCTAAGATATTGATGTATGCTATGGCCTAGTTCATGTGCTAAAGTAAAAAGATCACGCCTTCTACCTGTGAAATTTAAAAGTACAAATGGATGCACATCGCTACTAGCAGAGTGAGAAAATGCTCCAGCTTGTTTATTTTTATCTGGATATACATCGCACCAATTCTCATCAAAAGCTCTCTTGGCCAAAGTGCCAAAAAGTGGATTAAAACTATTAAAAGCATCAATTACAATCTCTTTAGCCTCTTCATAACTTATCTGTTCATCGCCACCAAGAGGAGCATATCTATCATAATCATATAGTTTATCATAACCTAATATTTGACGCTTTTTATTATAAAATTTAGCCACTAGATCAAAGCTATTTTCACTAGCTTTTATTAGTGCATCTACGCTAGCTTTTTCTATTTGATTGCTTAGGTGTCTACTTGATTCACCTAGCTCATATCCGCGTAACTCACAGCTATTTTTTAGATCTGTTTTTATCATATTATATATGTATGTTAGTAGGTGTTGCATCGGCTCTAAACCTTTGCTTAGTGAGTATGCAGCATCTTTTCTAACGCTTCTATCATCGCTACTAAGCTTAGATAAAATCTCTTCTTCTTTTAAGCTTTGCCCACGAAACTCAAACCTAGCTCTAGCCATACTCTCATCAAACAATCTACTAAATGCACTAGCACCAGTATTTGCGGTTCTTAGTAAAATTCTCTCTTCTAAAAAACTCAACTGATGAGCTTTATTTTTAGCTAGATTTTCTAAGTAATAGCTAAATTTAGGATTTATGGCTATAAAGCTAGATTGTCTATCTTTATCAAGCTCATTAAATTCAATCTCAAAAAATAGAATTTGCTCTTCAATCTTAGTACAAATCTCTTCATATTTAGCCAAAAACGCCCCTTGGCTTGTATCTTTGGCAAATTTTAAATACGCATAGCTCATTATCTTGCCAATATCAGCTAAAATTTGCTCATATTCACTTATTGCAGTTTTAAATTCATTAGGCTTTAATGAGTTTAGATTTTTATTAAATTTAGAATTAAACTCATTGGCATTTTTTTGTAAATTTAAACAAAATATATCTAGCTCATCGCTACTAGTAAAAAATTTAGATAGATCCCATATCATATCATACTCCCTTAGTGTTATTTGATGCAATAGCAGTAAATAAAACATCTGTAGAGCTATTTAATGCAGTCTCTACTGAATCTTGAATCACTCCAATAATAAATCCTATAGCTACAACCTGCATAGCTATATCATTGCTAATTCCAAATAATGAACATGCCAATGGAATAAGCATAAGCGAGCCACCAGTTACACCGCTAGTACCACATGCTCCAATTGCTGCTATAATGCTAAGTAATAAGGCATTCCAAAATCCAACTTCAATCCCTAAAGTATAAACTGCACTAAGAGAAAGCACAGCTATGGTAACAGCTGCACCGGCCATATTGATAGTAGCTCCAAGAGGTATAGAGATAGAGTATAGGTCTTCATTTAGTTCTAATTTTTTACATAAATTCATATTTACAGGAATATTTGCAGCACTACTTCTGGTAAAAAACGCCGTAATAGCACTCTCTTTTATACATGTCATTATAAGTGGATATGGATTTTTTCTAATAACTATAAAAGCAATAACAGCATTTATCACAAAAGCCACAAATAGCATAGTCCCTACAAGAACAAATAAAAGCTTTGCATATCCACCAAGTGCGGCAAATCCAGTCTGAGCTACGCTGATGCTTACAAGACCAAAAATACCAAATGGCGCTAGACGAATTACAAATTTAACTATTCTTGTAATTGCTTCACTAATATCTTTAAATACTTTTTTTGTTTCATTGCTACAATGCCTAAGAGCCAAACCAGTTGCAATAGCCCAAGCTAAAATCCCAATATAATTACCAGTTGCAATAGCATTTAGTGGATTATCTACAATCTTATATACTAAATCTTTTAATACCACTGCTATATTACTAGGTGCTGTGCTCATAGCTACAGATGTATTTTGTAATACTAAAGTAGTAGGAAATATAAAGCTAACACACACAGCAGCCAAAGAGGCTAAAAATGTGCCAATTAGATATAATATTATCACATTTTTCATTCCATTAGTACGGCCAAATTCTCTAAGTACTATAGAGGCGCTTACTAACACAAATACTAAAACAGGCGCCACAGCTTTTAGCGCACCTACAAAAAGAGAGCCTAAGATCGCTGCTAAATCAGTTAAATTTAGAGCAAATGAATTACCACTATGAGCTATAAATCCTAAAATCCCACCAAGAACAATACCAACTAAAATTTGAATTATCAAATTCCCATCTTTATATCGCTGAGCAATATGTCTAATCATTAAAATCCTTTTTAATTAATAAAAACTAATATTATATTTGAAATTTAATTAAATTTGGCTTTACAAAACTTTAAAAAATACACTAAATTTTTAACTTAATTTTATATTGTTCTAAATACAATAAGTTACAAATTATTTTATATTTGTCGTATTATTTATATTGTTAATTATTTGAATATAGATTAATCTAATATTTTATATTATTAAATTTTTAAAATCTATTAAAAAGATATCTAAACCATTGCTACTATTAATTTAGGGTATAGAATTAATATATAATTTACAAAATTATGTTAGAATTGCGCCCAAAAATCAAATATAATAAGGAAAAATATGTATCTATTTACAAGTGAAGTTGTAAGCCCAGGACATCCAGATAAGTGCGCTGATATCATAGCTGATAGCATTGTTGATGCGATACTTTCACAAGATTCAAAAGCAAGAGTAGCTAGTGAGGTTTTTGTCGCTGGAAAGCATATTGTAATTGGCGGCGAAGTCAACTCAAGTGTAAATTTAAGCCACCAAGAGTATAGATCTATAGTAAAATCAGCTTTAGCAAAAATCGGTTATAATGGTAATCCACACTTTAGCAAAGCTCAATGTCTCCATCCAGATGATATTGAAGTAGATGTATTTTTAAACCAGCAAAGTCCAGATATCAATCAAGGAGTTGATCAACAAAGCGGTGAAATCGGTGCTGGTGATCAAGGTATAATGTTTGGATTTGCTTCAAGTGAGACTGAAAATTTAATGCCAGCAGCGATAACTTACGCAAGAGTGCTTTGTGATAAAGTCTATGAATACGCTCTTAAAAATCCTGATAAATTAGGCGTAGATATAAAGACTCAAGTTACAATAGACTATGGCACAAAATCAAATTTTGAAAATTGCAAACCAGAAAAAATCCACACAATAGTAGTCTCAGCCCCAAGCGTTGAAAGCTTAAAAATAGAAGAGGTAAGAGCCTTAATCCAAAGCTTAATAGACGACGCCGGACTACCAAAAGAGCTTTATGATAAAGATAAAACCATAATCTATATAAATCCAACAGGTAGATATGTAAATCATAGCTCACTTCATGATAGCGGTCTAACAGGTAGAAAATTAATAGTAGATAGCTTTGGTGGATACTCGCCAATAGGTGGTGGCGCACAAAGTAGTAAGGATTATACAAAAGTAGATAGAAGCGGTCTATATGCTGCTAGATGGATAGCTAAAAATATAGTCGCAGCAGGTCTTGCTAAAAAGTGTATAGTCCAGCTAAGTTACGCTATAGGTGTGGCAAAACCTGTTAGCGTAAGCGTGGATTGTATGGGTACAAATATAAATAGTGATGATGATAAATTATCTGAGTTTGTACATGATAAATTTGCCCTAACTCCAAAATGGATAACAGATAAATTTGGCCTAGATAAACCTAGCAAAGATACATTTTTATACGCTGATGTAGCAGCTAAAGGGCAGGTTGGCGATCCTAGTTATCCATGGGAGCAGTTAGATGCTATAGAGTTATTCCAGCAAATTTAAATCTATGAAAAAGCTCTTATATATTTTTTTATTCTTTGGGATTTTGTGTTTTGGTAGTGTACTAGATCCCAAAGATGCTTTTAAGCTTAATATTAGCGGAGATAATCAAAGTGGTATAATAGCTAAATTTGATATTGCAGATGGTGTATATTTATATCAAGATAAAATCAAGATAATGCTAGATAATAACGATATCACAAGACTTTTGAATATTCCTAAGGCGGTAAAATATGAGGGCTATGATATTTATAGGAATTTAGAGATTTTTATCCCAGCAGGAATTGTATTGGGTAAAAATAGCTTTAATCTTGATATCTATTACCAAGGTTGCAGCGATAGTGGCTTTTGTTATCAGCCATTAAAGGATGGCTTTGGAGTTGAATTTGACTCAAGTGGTAGCGTTATATCTAGTAGATATCTAGTAGACTCTACAAACAAAACAAATTTAGCTACTAGAAATGATGAAGAATTAGTTAGCTTATCTAAAGATATAGCATCAGGCCAAAATTTGTCTAATCAAAAAACTCAAAATGAGCAGTCACAAATAGCTATAAATTTAGCAAACAACTCCATCTTTTGGGCAATATCAACATTTTTTATATACGGCGTTTTGCTATCTCTTACCCCATGTATTTTTCCAATGATTCCAATTCTCTCAGGCTTGATTGTCGCTAAAGGGGCTAAAAGTGCCAAAAGCGGCTTTATAATCAGCCTTATATATGTATTAGCTATGAGTGTTACATATGCTATAGCTGGAGTATTAGCAAGCTCTTTGGGTGCTAGTGTCCAAGGAATGCTTCAAACTCCAGTAGTACTGATTGGTTTTAGTATTGTTTTTATTATATTAGCACTTTCAATGTTTGGACTTTTTGAGATAGAAATACCAAAATCATTACAAGCTTACCTAAATACTAAAAGTTCTAAATTTAGCGGAATGGGTGGCGTTATTTTTATGGGCGTAGCATCAGCTTTAATAGTAGGACCATGCGTGGCAGCACCGCTAGCTGGAGCGTTACTTTATATCACAAATAGCGGGGATATTGTTATTGGTGGATTATCTTTATTTGTAATGAGTTTAGGTATGGGGCTTCCACTTTTAGCTATTGGGCTTGGTGGAGGTAGAGTTTTGCCAAAGCCAGGTGAGTGGATGGTAAAAATTAAGATTATATTTGGCTTTATTATGCT
The DNA here is from genome assembly GCF_002139495.1 of Campylobacter sp. P0085. NCBI lineage: Bacteria > Pseudomonadati > Campylobacterota > Epsilonproteobacteria > Campylobacterales > Campylobacteraceae > Campylobacter > Campylobacter sp. P0085. The sequence continues at coordinate 122,953 of NZ_MJKB01000002.1, forward strand.
TGCGATGGCACTTTGGATTATTTCACCCGTAATTGGCGATGAAATTTCGTTGCTAGGGCAGGGCGTTTTAGGTGTTATTTTAGCTGTAATTTTTGGTGCGTTTGAAGATGCTAGCAGTATAATTCAACGTGTAATAAAAGGCGTAATGCTTATAATCTTTGCTATTAGTATGGTGATAGTTATTGATTTTAGTGTGAGTAAATTTGGATCAAATTTAAAATCAAGTTTGCTAATTACGCAAGATAAAAGTAATATTAATTTTAAATATGTAACCAATTTAAAAGAGCTAAAAGAGATTATAAAATCTAGTCAAAAGCCAATTTTGATAGATTTTTGGGCGAGTTGGTGTGTTAATTGTAAAGAGCTTGAAAGTGATGTTTTGACCCAAAGCGATGTGGCTAAGAAGCTTAATGAGTTTATACTAATAAAGATTGATTTAAGCCAATCAAGCCCAGAAAATGAGGAGCTAATGAGAGAGTATCAAATTTATGGACCCCCAGTTTTATTAATATATAATAATGGTGAGCTAAAATCTCAAATTACTGGATTAATTAGTCCTAATGAGTTACTACAAAGGCTAAATCAAATTTAAGGCAAATTAAATGATAAAGGTGTTAATAGTGATGTTTTTGGCAACTTCGATGGCGATGGCTAAATATATTTCTGTAGATATTGATAAGAGTGTAATGAGTGATAATAGTATACAGATTATCGATATTAGAACTTCAAATGAGTGGAAGCAGGGCGTTTTAAAGGGTGCTATTTTAGTAAATTTAACTGATAACAATGGTGAATTTAATGAGAAATTTCTAGAAAATATCAAGGAGAAAATCGATCCAAATAAGAAAATTGCTATAATTTGTCGAAGTGGAGTACGTAGTCTAAGAGCCTCTGAATTGCTAGTTCAAAATGGCTATAAAGATGTGATAAATCTCTCTGGTGGTATGATACTAGCATCGCAAAAAGGGTTAGATATAGTAAAACCATGAATGATAAAGTAAAGCGAGTTAAATACCTACGTGGGCTTGAAAAATTTGCTAAATTAGTTATAAGAAATCTAAAGCGTGATGACTATGATAGTATTAAATTTCGCACGCTAGTAGAAAAAAATGCAGAAATTTTAGTTAAAATAGAGCCAGTTTATCTTGATCAACCATATGCAAAATCACTTTGTGAATTTGTAAATTTAGTCATTGCCATAGATGATAAGGCGATGCTTTTAAAGGCTGCCAATTCACTTGAGAAGCTCAAAAATTCAAAAAGCTATAAAAAAGATAAGCATAAAGGTCATGTTTATGAGTAAAGTTATAATTTTTGATATGGATGGAACGCTAATTAATAGCACGCAAGCTATTTGTGAGACTATTAATTATATGCGCTTAGGGTTAAATTTAACTCCGCTTAGTTATAGTTATATTATCGAAGTTATCAACAATCCGGCAAAAAACTATATGATAGAGTTTTATGGTGTTGATAAAATCAGTAATAATATGATGAAAATCTTTGAAGATGAGTATCAAAAAAATTACTTTTTACATGCTAAAGTATATGATGAGGCTATGGCAGTTATGGAGTATTGCGAGGATAAAAATTATGCTATGGCAGTAGCATCTAATGCGCCTAATTCTAGTCTAGAGATAATCTTAAAAAATGCTAAAATTCTAGATAAATTTAAGATGATTATAGGTGCTAGTAATAAAGTTCCATGCAAGCCAGCCCCTAATATGTTAAATTTGATTATGGATAGCCTTGGTAAACGAGCCATTTTTATTGGTGATAGCTATAAGGATTCTATGGCGGCTAAAAACGCAAATATAAAATATATAAATGTAACTTGGGGTAGAGATATCCAAATTTTAGGTGAGATAAATTGCAAAAACGCTAACGAAGTTATAAAAAACATAGGCTAACTGTGTAAATTCGATACATTTAGAAATTTTATTTAACTAAAATTCATATTTTTAAACTTTATGATTAAAATTTAATGCTATAATCAAAGAATTTTAATTAAAGGTAAAAATATGAAAAAGCTAAATGGCTCGCAAATGATAAGCGAAGCGCTAAAACACGAGGGTGTTAGCGTTGTTTTTGGTTATCCTGGTGGCGCAGCATTAAATATCTATGATGAGACATATAAACAAGAGTATTTCACCCATATTTTAACTCGCCACGAACAAGCAGCCCTACATGCAGCCGATGGTTACGCAAGAGTTAGTGGCGAAGTCGGCGTGGCATTTGTAACTAGCGGCCCAGGATTTACAAACGCTATAACCGGTCTAGCTACGGCGTATGCTGATTCAATCCCATTAGTTTTAATTAGCGGTCAAGTTGGCCTACCATTAATCGGCACAGACGCATTTCAAGAGATTGACGCCGTAGGCATATCAAGGCCTTGTGTGAAGCATAATTTTTTAGTCAAAAGCATCGAAGAGTTGCCACTTATCTTAAAACAAGCTTTCTATATAGCAAGAAGTGGCCGCCCAGGCCCAGTCCATGTAGATATACCTAAGGATGTAACGGCTGCTATTGGCGATTTTGAGTATCCTAGCGAGATAAAGATGAAAACATATAAGCCAACCACAAAAGGCCATCCAAATCAGATTAAAAAGGCCTGTGAAGTCATTATGGCATCTAAAAAACCAATAGCCTATATAGGCGGTGGCGCTGTAAGTAGCGGAGCTAGTGATGAGATTAGAGAATTTATCCAAAAGACCCAAATTCCAGCAGTAGAGACACTAATGGCGCTTGGAGTTTTAACCTCTGTTAATCCTTTAAATTTAGCTATGGTTGGTATGCATGGTAGCTACGCTGCCAATATGGCATTAAGCGAGGCTGATCTGATCATCTGTCTTGGGGCTAGATTTGATGATAGAGTTACAGGCAAACTAAGCGAATTTGCCAAAAATGCCAAAATCATACATATAGATATAGACCCAAGTAGCATTGGTAAAATTGTCAAAGTAGATTATCCTATTGTTGGCGATTTGAAAAATGTAATGATAGAATTAAATGAGAAGATAAATTTAAATGGCGATGAATTTAGCGCTTGGAGAGATCAGATCGAAATTTACAAAAAGCTTCACCCGCTTAATTATAAAGATAGCGATGAAGTCTTAAAGCCTCAATGGGTAATAGAAAAAATGGGAGAAATTTTGCCAAAAGAGAGCATAATCACCACAGATGTCGGCCAACACCAGATGTGGGTTGCGCAATTTTTTCCATTTAATCGCCCTAGACAGCTACTTACAAGTGGTGGTTTAGGTACTATGGGATATGGACTTCCAGCTGCGATGGGGGCTGCTTGGGCTAGTGATGCGCCTGTTATTGCTGTTAGCGGCGATGGTGGATTTTTGATGAATATCCAAGAGCTAATGACCTTAGTAGCGAATAAAAAACGAGTGATAAATATCATCTTAAATAATAATTTCTTAGGTATGGTGCGTCAGTGGCAAACATTTTTTTACGATGAGAGATACTCTAATACCGATCTTAGCATTCAGCCTGATTTTGTCAAAATTTGCGAAGGCTTTGGTGGTAAGGGATTTGTAGCTACTACAAAGAGCGAATTTGAATCTGCTTTAAATGCCGCTTTAGAGTGTGAGTGCGTGAGTGTGATTGAGGTTAAGATAGATAGATTTGAAAATGTATTGCCTATGGTGCCAGCCGGTGCGGCTATTTATAATATGATATTGGAGTGAGAATGAGAAGGGTTATTTCTGCAATTGTATTAAATGAACACGGGGTTTTAAGCCGTATAGTTGGGCTATTTTCAGGGCGTGGGTACAATATAGACTCTTTGACTGTAGCTCCTGTGCCAGAGAGTGAATTTTCTAGAGTTACGATCACCACAAGTGGCGATGCTAGGGTATTTGAGCAGATTGTTAAGCAACTTCACAAACTCATACCAACTTATAAAGTTATAGATGATAGTGGCGAATATGTAGAAAAAGAGATGGCACTTATCAAAATTTCGCTAAATGAGGATTTTAGCGGACTTGATGCGATATTAAAATCATATAACGCTATAGTAGCTAACGCAAATGAACAATACATAATAGTAATGGGCTGTGATAACTCTGCTAGAATTGATTGTTTTATTAAAGTTATGAAAAAATATAACCCAATACAAATAGTCCGAAGCGGCTCAGTAATGATGGAAGTATGATGAAATTAAGTCAAATTTACTCTATTTTGGGATTAGAATTTAGCGGTGATGATATCGAGATTGTCTCTCTTAGCTCCTTAGCGTTAGCTCAAAGGGCTCAAATGAGCTATTGCGATTCACCTAAAAATACAAAATATCTAGCTGATTGTAAGGCTGGTGCCGTGCTAGTGAGTAAAGATATGGTTGATATGGTAAAGAGTAGGGCGGTTGTGGTAGAAAATCCCCATCTTGCCTTTGCTATCTTATCAAAGCACTTCTCAAAGCCATTGATTAGAGAATTTAAACCATCAAATATAGATGAGAGCGTAACTATAATGCCAAATGCCTATATAGGAAGTGGCGTAACTATCGGCAAAAATAGCCTAGTAATGCCCGGAGTATATATAGGTGATAATGTAACAATCGGCAATGATTGTATAATCCACCCAAATGTTACAATATACGCTGATAGTGTAATAGGTAATGAGTGCATAATTAACGCAAATTCAGTTATCGGTAGTGATGGTTTTGGCTACGCACATACCAAAACTGGCGAACACATTAAGATATATCACAATGGATGGGTAATCTTAGAAGATTGCGTAGAAATTGGCGCTTGTACCACGATAGATAGGGGAGTTTTTGAGCCGACAATTGTGCGTAAATACTCAAAAATTGATAATCTAGTCCAAATAGGCCACAATTGTGAAATTGGCTATGGCAGTATCTTGGTCTCTCAAGTTGGTTTAGCAGGTAGCACAAAGCTTGGTCGCAATGTAATAATGGGCGGTCAAAGCGGAACCGCAGGGCATCTAAGCATAGGTGATTTTGCTAAGATTGCTGGGCGTGGCGCTGTATCAAAGAGTATTGAAGGCTATAAAGAGTATGGCGGATATCCACTTATGGAGCTTAAAGAGTGGTTTAAAACACAGGCTAGATTCTTGCGTGAATTTGGTAGCAAAAAATAGCAAAAAAGGTAAAATATGGAAAATAAGGATCAATTTATAAATCGTGAATTATCTTGGCTTAGATTTAATTCTAGAGTTTTAGCACAATGTAGCAAGGATCTTCCACTACTTGAAAAACTTAAATTTATAGCGATTTACTGTACGAATTTGGATGAATTTTATATGATCAGAATCGCAGGACTTAAACAGTTATTTGCTGCTGGTATCGTAGTAAGCGGTAGCGATGAGATGACTCCACTAGATCAGTTAAGAGAGATTAGAAAATACCTAAAAGATGAACAAGAGGTACTAGAAAATTACTATAAAGATACAGTTAGCAAGCTTGCAGGACATGGATTATTTATCCAAAATTATGAAAAGTTAAGTGACGAGGTAAAATCTAGAGCAGATGAATATTTTTTCTCAAATATTTTACCTGTTATTGTGCCAATTGCTGTTGATCCTACACATCCATTTCCACATCTTAATAACCTTAGCTTTGCTTTGGCAGTTAAACTTTGTGATGATGCTCACCCTGAGATTATTAAGTTTGGTATGATCAGAATTAGTAGAGTTTTACCTAGATTTTATTATGCTGGTGATGGAATTTATGTGCCAATTGAGAGTATAGTTCATAGGCACGCTGAAGAGATATTTCCGGGTTATAGATTGCTTAGTAGCTGTGCGTTTAGGGTTACTAGAAATGCTGATATGGTAATTGAAGAAGAAGAAGCCGATGATTTTATGATGATTTTAGAGCAGGGGCTTAAGCTTCGTAGAAAAGGGGCATTTGTTAGACTTCAAATAGATTCTGGATGCGATCCTGAGATTTTAGATTTTCTAAATTTACATATGAAAATCTTTTATAAAGATATTTATGAATATAATATTCCACTAACGCTTGGAGCGCTTTGGCAAATTATTGGGGATAAGGAATTTTCTCATTTACTACTTCCGCCATACACACCAAAGACTTTACCGCCATTTGGGCAAAATATTTCTATGTTTGATGCTATCGATAAAGAAGATGTGTTATTATTTCATCCATATGAGAGTTTTGATCCTGTTACGCAGTTTATTAGAGAGGCAGCTAAAGATCCAAAGGTTATATCAATTAGAATGACCTTATATAGAGTGGAGAAAAACTCAGCTATAATTCAAGCATTAATAGATGCTGCTAATGAAGGCAAGCAAGTTACTGTAATGGTTGAATTAAAAGCGAGATTTGATGAGGAAAATAACCTTCATTGGGCAAAAGCACTAGAAAATGCTGGTGCACATGTAATATATGGTATTACAGGGTTTAAGGTGCATGCAAAGGTTAGTCAAGTTATTCGTCAAGTAGGGGATAAGCTAAATTTCTACATTCATTTAGGTACCGGTAATTATAATGGTAGTAGTGCTAAGATTTATACCGATGTAAGTTACTTTACCTCTAGAGCCGATGTGGCAAAAGATACCACAACATTTTTTCATATTTTATCAGGCTTTAGTAAAAATCGCCGCTTAAATGGATTGTCAATGTCACCAATGCAGATTAAAGAGCGTGTGATTGCAATGATTAAAAACGAAGCTAAAATGGGTAGTGAGGGCAGAATTATTGCTAAGATGAATGCGCTAGTAGATAGCGATGTAATAAAGGCGCTATATGAAGCTAGCAACGCTGGTGTACAGATAAATTTAATAATCAGAGGTATATGCTGCCTTCGCCCAGGTGTGCCTGGAATGAGTCAAAATATTAAGGTTAGATCGATAATCGGTAAATACCTTGAACACGCTAGAATATTTTATTTTAAACACGCTAATCCTAAATTCTATATCAGTAGCGCTGATTGGATGCCAAGAAATCTTGAGCGTAGATTAGAGTTGATGACTCCAATTACTGATCCGGTATCTCAAGGTAAATTGGGTGAAATACTACGCTTGCAAGTTCAAGATAATGAGTTGGCATTTGAGCTAGGTAGTGATGGGGAGTATCACAGCATAATAAAATCTGAAGGTGAAAAAGTAGTAAATAATCAAGAGTTTTTTGAAGGTTATCTAAATAAAATTTTCAAAACAATGAAAAAATCCAGCGACCAAGACAAAGTTCAAATTCTAGCCTCAAAACTCTTTAAAGAGAGTTAATAGCCCTTGCTTTATCAGGGCTATTTCAGCTAGTATTTATAAGATTTTTGCTAAAATTCCCGCCAAATTTTAAATTTTTTAAGGATATAAAGGCTATGAGCTGTCCCATGTATGCTTGCTTACCGTGCTATTTCTAAAGCTTTAAATAGTGATAAATTTACATTTTTAGCTAGATTACAGCTTTCATTTGTTAATGCTATATCCTATTTGGCTTTTGTGGTTACTTTTCCAGTGCATTGCAATTGTATATTTAAGCGAAAAACACGTATAACTCTATTAAAGCTAAAAAATTTCTATTGTAGTGATTTTAGTCAATTTTATAGATTTCACGGACTTCAACCGCCACTTGTTTTGTTTGAAATGTGCCATTCATACAGCCAGATCAAATAAATTTAAAAATATATAAAAGGATAATAAAATGTCAAAAAGTTTCGTAACAGGATTTCCAAGAATTGGCGAGCAAAGAGAGCTTAAATTTGCTCTTGAGAGTTTTTGGGCTGGTAAAACTAGCTTTGGTGAAGTAGAAAAAGTAGCTACTGAGTTAAAAAAACGCCATTGGAATTATCAAATAGACGCAAAAGTAGATTTGATTAGCGTAAATGATTTTTCATATTATGATTTAATGCTTGATAATATTGTAACTTTTGGTGCGATTCCTCCGCGCTTTGCTGGACTTAGCGGCTATGATTTATACTTCTCAATGGCTAGAGGAAATGCAAATAGCGTAGCTATGGAGATGACAAAATGGTTTAACACAAACTATCATTATATAGTTCCTGAACTTAGTCGTGATGTTAAATTTAATCTAGATAGCAGCAAGATTGTTGCTGAATATAAAGAGGCAAAAGAAGCTGGTGTAAAAAATGCAAAAATAAATTTAATTGGCCCTATAACATTCTTAGCCCTTAGTAAAACAACAGATGGTAGCAATGCGCTTAATCATTTAGATGCTTTAAGTAGTGAGTATGTAAAGCTAATTGCTGAACTTTCAAAACTTGATAATGAAGTTATAATCCAAATTGATGAGCCGATATTTGTAACTGATAAAGCTAGTGAGTTAGCTAGCAAAATAGTCCCAATTTATGACGCTTTAGCCGTTGCTGCAAAGAATGTTAAAATCATATTTATGACCTATTTTGAGCATGCTAATGAAGCGGTTGAAGAGGTAGTTAAAAGCAAAATTTGGGCTATTGGTTTGGATTTTGTCCATGCCTCTTCACAAGATAAAGCTCTTAAAATGCTATCTAAGAGTGATAAGGTGCTTTTTGCCGGTTTGATAGATGGTAGAAATGTATGGGTTAGCAACCTTGATGCTAAGGCTCAAATCGCAAATAACATAAAAGAATTTATCCCAGATGATCGCCTATATATCGGCACTTCGTGTTCGCTTTTACATGTTCCATATACTTTAAAGTATGAAGAGAATTTAGCTATAAAAGAGTGGCTAGCCTTTGGTGTTGAGAAGCTTACCGAGCTTAGACTTCTTAAAAAATTGGTAAATGGTGGTGATTTTTGTGAGATTGGTAACTCATTGATTGAGGCTAATCGCTCAGCAGTTGCTTCAAGAAAAACTTCAGAATTAATCAATGATATAAATGTCCAAAATAGAGTAAAATCGCTAAATAAATTTGATAGAGATACAGCCTATGAAGAGCGTATTAAAATCCAAAAAGCCGCCTTTAATCTACCTGAACTTCCTACTACTACAATAGGTAGCTTCCCACAAACTCCAGAGCTTAGACAAGTTCGCAACGCATATAAAAAATCTCTAATCACAAAAGAGTCATATGAGAGCGAGATTAAAAAATATATTGATGATTGTATCAAATTCCAAGAAGAGTGCGGATTGGATGTATTAGTCCATGGTGAGCCTGAGAGAAATGATATGGTTGAGTATTTTGGCGAACAGCTAAAAGGCTACGCATTCAGTGCTAATGGTTGGGTTCAAAGCTATGGTAGTAGATGTGTTAAGCCACCACTTCTTTTTGGTGATGTGAGTCGCCCAGCACCTATGACTGTGGATTGGATCACATACGCTCAAAGCAAAACTTCAAAGATTATGAAAGGTATGCTAACAGGCCCTGTAACTATCCTAAATTGGAGCTTTGTTAGAGATGATAAGTCAAGAAGTGAGATAGCTAAAGAGCTTGCGCTTTGTATCTATGATGAGATTGATGATTTACAAAAAGCTGGTATTAAGATCATTCAAGTTGATGAAGCAGCATTTAAAGAGGGATATCCACTTCGCAAAGAGAATATCGCAGCATATGAAAAATTCGCCGTTGATTGCTTTAAATTAAGCGTTAGCGTAGCAAAAGCATCTACGCAGATTCACACACATATGTGCTATTCTGAATTTAATGATATCATCAAAACTATTGAAGCAATGGATGCCGATGTAATCAGTATCGAAACAGCTAGAAGTGGTAATGAACTTCTAAAAATCTTTAAATCTGTAGGCTATAAACAAGAAGTAGGGCCAGGTGTCTATGACATCCATAGTCCTAGAATTCCTACGGTTGAAGAGATAGCAACTCAAATCAACGCTCTTTTAGAGGTATTCCCTAAATCTCAGCTATGGATCAATCCAGATTGCGGATTAAAAACACGCAAATGGCAAGAGGTAAAACCAAGCCTAGAAAATATGGTAAAAGCAGTCAAAATCATTCGTATGAGTTAATTTATTTACAGAGCTAACTTCGGTTGGCTCTATTAAATAAATTTGGAGTTATATGCTAAAAGATAAGATAAAACAAGGAAAATCCGGAATCATCCTATATGGTCTTACGCCACCTAAGATTAGTTTAAGCTCAGATGAAGCTAAAGAGATTGCTCTTAAGCAACTTCAAAGGCTTGAAGGGATAAAGATCGATGGCTTGGTAATATATGATCTACAAGATGAGAGCAATCGCAACTCTAATAATAGGACATTTGAATTTGTCCGCACTATAAATCCTGAAATTTATGCCAAAGATTATTTACAAAATCGATATGAAGCTGTGATATATAAAGCAGTTGGGAATTATGATAGAGATGAATTTAAGGATTTTTTGCTTACTTATAATAGTGCTATAAGCGTATTTGTGGGCGCAAGTTCAGCCAACGATACCCCAAAACTAAGCCTAAATGAAGCCTATAAAATGAAAAAAGAGATAGCAAATAGCCTAACTCTTGGCGGTATATGTATCCCTGAAAGACATATGAAAAAACATAATGAAGATCTGCGTGTAGCATCCAAACGCCTTAAAGGATGTGAGTTTTTCATCACTCAAGCGGTTTATGATATCGAAACTGCGAAGAGATTTTTAGATGATTTTGCGGCATTGGGGATCAAAAATACTCCGATAATCTTCACTTTCACGCCTTGTGGCAATGAAAAGACATTAGAATTTATGCAGTGGCTAGGAATATCTATAAGTGAATTATCTAAGCGTAGAATCTTTGATAGTAATGATCCATTAGAAAACTCTGTGAAATTAAGCCTTGATATGTTTGAGTTTTTATACAAATATGGCCAGACAAAGGGCGTTAGCGTAGGGGCAAATGTAGAGAGCATATCCACTAGAAAAGTAGAGATAGAAGCGTCCATCAAACTTTTAAAAGGGATTATCTCAATTGTAGAAAATGACTCATTAGAAAATACCAAAAGCAAAATTCAAAGCGCTTCTAAATTTGATGAATAAATAATTTTTTTAAGATAGATATTATATAAAATCATTTAAATTTATTGGATGATTTTATATAATCTAATATTAATATTTAGTTTTGATGTTGTCTCATATTATAAGCTATTATGTAAAGAAGTATTTAATCTAATAAAAATAGCTTAAACTTTAATTTTAGCGATGTTTGAGAGTATTTTTAGCAAAATCAAAATAATAGCTTTTGTTTTACATTTTTTACATTCTTTTTTTATAAATTTTGCAAACTTTAAAAAAATATTTAAATGTTGATTAAACGGCTTTTAATTTTTTTAATTCTCTTAATAATAAGATATATTATTAAAAAATTTATTAAGGAATTTATAATGAAAATAGAAGTTGAAAAAGGTGATTTATCATATGCAAATGATATAAACATGACTTTAGTATTTCCAGAGAGTTTTACTGCTTCGGACTTTAATATGTTTTTTACTTCGATAAAAGCTTATAGAAATAAACAAATATCGTCATTAGAAGTAAATAAAACAGCTAAAGAATTTTTAGCTTTAGTAGATACTTATATTTTAATCTACATGAATTTTGTGGTATTAAAAGCAAGTATTCAAAATCTGTTTTTAGAATACTTATTCAGTTTAAAAATGTAAAATCAAATTTTAAAAGTAAAAAAGAATTAACCTTGACTAAAAAACAATTTAGAAATTTATTATCTATTCCAATTAATTTTCTTAAAAGTAGTCAGATTTTAAAGTTATAGTATAAAATCACCCTTGAGCTTTGCCCAAGGGTGGTATGTTAGCAAGAATATACAGTTTTAAACTCAAACGGAGTAGGGCGTTGCTCATATGGCCATACTTGAGTCTCAAATTTATAGTGTTGATAAGTCTCTATAAAGTGATCTGTCATTATAGCGCTTAAGTATTTATTATCACGGATTACAGCTTCTAGACTTCCTCTTAGTGTATGAGGTAGCTGCTCAATTCCACGCTCTCTAATTTCATCAAGAGTTAGCTCAAATAGATCCTCATCCATTGGCCCTACTGGCTCAATTTTGTTTTTGATACCATCAAGTCCTGCCATTAACATAGCTGCAAATGCTAGATATGGACAAGCGGTGCTATCAGGAAATCTAAACTCAGCTCTTACACTCTTTTCACCAGAGCCGTAAGGAATCCTACAACTAGCACTTCTATTTTGGCAAGAGTATGTAAGAATGCTTGGTGCTTCAAAGCCAGGAATTAATCTTTTGTAGCTATTTGTGCTTGGATTAGTAAATGCAGCTACACTTCTAGCATGTCTTAATACGCCACCGATATACCATCTAGCCATATCGCTTAAATTTGCGTATGTTCCAGCTTTATAGAATAGATTTTTGCCATCTTTCCATATACTTTGATGGACATGCATACCACTACCATTGTCGCCATATAGAGGTTTTGGCATAAATGTAGCCGTTTTGCCATTTAAATGAGCTACCATTTTGACTATATATTTGTAAATTTGCACATTATCAGCAGCCTCTACTAATGTCCCAAATTTAACGCCGATTTCGCCTTGGCCTTGAGCAACTTCATGATGAACAACAAAGGTTTCAAGACCAACTTGCTCCAATACATTTACCATTTCAGCCCTTAAATCCACCATTGAGTCAATCGGCTGAACTGGATAGTATCCACCTTGCGCTCTTGGGCGGTGGCCGCTATTATAACCATCTTTATAGTCTTTAGCATCATTCCATTCGCCTTCTTCGGTATCTACTTCATACATTGCGCAGTTTTGTTTGTCTATAATCCTGACATTATCAAAGACAAAAAACTCATTTTCAGGCCCGAAATACGCTACATCACCGATTCCGCTCTCTTTTAAGTGTTGCATAGCCTTTTTAGCAATTGAGCGAGGGCACTTCTCATATAGATCATTTTTATAAATATCATAAACATCGCATATTACAATGATAGTTGTATCAGCAGTAAATGGATCTAAAAACGCAGTCTCAACATCAGGTATAAGCATCATATCTGATTTATGTATAGGCTGCCACGCATCAATTGAGCTACCATCAAATGGAATCCCATTAAAAGAATCTTTATTAATTGCTTTTATATTATATGATACATGGTGCCATGTTCCTTTAAGATCAGTAAAGCGAAAATCTACAAATTTAACTTCATTTTCATCACAATATTCAAAAAATTCATCAACGCTATTAACAAATCTACCCATAGGCAAACTCCTTGAAAAATTAAAATTTTGAAATTATAGCATAAAATATCAATTTTAATTTTAAATTTATATTGAAATCCATACTATTTTAAATTTTTATCATCTTTTTATCACGATTTTGATATATCGCAACCTCATTATAGCCAAATTTTTTAGCTTTTTGTATAGTTTTATCCATATTTAAACCAACTTGCTCTACAGAGTGCGCATCGCTTGAAAGAGTGATATCAATCCCCATTTGAGCCATCATCTCTAATATCTCATCTCCGGGGTAAATTTCGCCTACTGGTTTGCGAAGACCAGCACTATTTAGTTCTACTGTCATACCGCTTTTTTTGATCTCATTGAAAGCATCTTTAGCGATAATTCTTATATCTGTTTTTGGCTTATAGTTAAATACCTTGATAAGATCAATATGACCAACAATATCAAATTTGCCAAATTTTGCCATCATTTTAATAGCGTCAAAATAATCAATATAAATTTGATCAATATCTCTATTTTTATATTCGCCTATAAACTCAGGATTATCAAATCCCCAACCATTTAAAAAATGTACCGAACCAATTAGATAATCTACATTAGCATTTAAGACTCTATCATCTATAAATCCAGGTAAATAATCAACCTCATAACCAAATAATATCTCCATTTTGCCTTTAAATTCAGTCTTTAAAATATCAATTGTCTCTTTATAGTCATCCATATCCTTAAAGCTCATTCTATATTTTTGATCAAAATTCATTGGTGCATGGTCGCTAAATCCATAATATTTACACCCTTGATTAAAAGCAGCTTTGGCATAATCTATTGGAGTACCTGTTGCGTGATTGCATAGTGGAGTATGATTGTGTAGATCTACGATCATGAAAAAATCCTTAAAAAATACAAAATTAATAGAAGAATTATATAAAATAAAAGATTAAATTTAAATTGAATCAATGATTAAATAGTGGTGCGCCCTAGAGAATTCGAATCTCTGACCTTTTGAACCGCAATCAAATGCTCTATCCAGCTGAGCTAAGAGCGCACTAAATTAAGTTAAGAATCGGAATTATACAAAATGATTCCTTAAAGTTAGCAAAATTTAAAAATATTTTTTGAAATATTAAATGATTTTTGTAATGTAAAGCAAAATTTATCTAAATTTAGATACAATCACGCAATTATGTTCCTAAGGAGATCTTATGACACAAGAAGAATTAGATGCTTTAATGGCTGAAGATTTAAGCGATTTAACTAGCAGTGAAGATTCAAGCAATTTAACTAGCAGTATAGATAATGTAAGCGATACTAGTCTTGATGAGCCAGATTTAACCGAAGATGCTGATGCTGTGGTTCAAAATAGCGGCCATGTCGTTACGCACGATAACTATAGAGTAAGTTCAATAAGTGCGTGGCCACCACCACCACCGACAGATGATCATAAAGTCGTTAATCAACTAGATGATGTTACAAAGGATTCTGAAAAAAAAGCCACTGAGATGTTTGATAAGCTTGAAACTATTAGTGGATTTTGTCTAGATGCAGAAAACACATCAAATGATGCTAAAACTTGCATTGCAAGAAATATAGAGGTTTTTGAAATTTTGCATGAAAAATTTCCAAATGTTCAAACATTTAGCGAACTTTTAGAGCTTAATAAAAATCTAGACAATAAAATAGATAGTATTATAAGCAATGTTCAAATGGGACAAGATGAAATTATGATGACGATGGATATGATGCAATATCAAGATATTCATCGTCAAAAAATAGAAAGAGTTATCAATGTAATGCGTGCGCTAAGTAAATATATGAATAGCCTATTTGAAGGTAAAATTGATGATGAAAAACGTGTTGGTTCAGCTATGCATATTGAGGGCGATACAACAACTGAAGATGTTGTAAGTAATGCTGATATAGAAGCTTTAATCAACTCATTGGGTAAAAAGTGAAAAAGCCAGAACTTTTAAGCCCGGCTGGAAATTTAACCAAACTTCAAATTGCTCTAGCTTATGGTGCAGATGCTGTGTATGCAAGTGTGGGTAATTTCTCTTTGCGTCAAAGAAGTGCAAAGGAATTTGATCTTGAAAGTTTTGAAGAGGGTGTTAGACTAGCTCATAAAAGTGGAGCCAAATTTTATGCCACGATAAATGGTTTTCCATATAATACTCAGCTTGATAACCTTAAAAAACATATCAAAACAATTAGCGAATTTGGCGTTGATGCCTTTATAATCGCTACGCCTGGGGTTATGAAACTTGCTAAAGAGATCGCTCCAAATATAGAGATACATCTATCTACTCAAGCTAATGTGATGAATTATCTAGATGCTCAAATTTACCATGATATGGGCGCTAGTAGGATTGTCGCAGCTCGTGAGATGAGCTTAAAGGATGCGGTACTTGTAAAAGAGATGGTGCCAAGCTTGGAATTAGAGATATTTTGTCATGGTTCAATGTGTTTTGCATATTCAGGTAGATGTCTAGTCTCAGCAGTACAAAGCGGCAGACTAAGCAATCGTGGAAGTTGTGCAAATGATTGTAGATTTAACTATGAATTATATGCTAAAAGTCCTGAAAATGGAGCTTTATTTCGTTTAGAAGAGGATGAGCATGGCACGCATATAATGAATTCCAAAGATCTAAATTTAAGTAAGCATATAGAGCGAATTCTTCAAACCGGTGCTGTAGATAGCCTAAAAATTGAAGGTCGAACAAAAAGCGAATACTACGCAGCTTGCGCTACCAAGGCTTATAGAATGGCTATTGATGATGCAATTGCTGGTAAATTTAATCCAGAAATTTATGCTGCAGAGTTAAATACACTTAAAAATCGTGGATTTAGCGATGGTTATCTTATTCATAAACCATATGAGAGAGATGACACGCAAAACCATACTACTAGTATAGAAGAGGGTACGCATCAAGTTCATGCTATTAGTCTAGATGGTAAAAGTTTTAAGACTAAATTTAAAATTGATACAAAGCATGAGTATGAGATTTTTGCTCCTGTAAATGCAGTGATAGATAGTGTAGAAAATGAGCTTGGTGCCATCTATAAAAAAGATGATAATAAGTATTATGTTAAATTTAAAAAGCTAGTAAGTACTAAAGGTAAGGAATTTGATGAAATTCATAGCGGAAATGAAAACGAGATCAATCTCCCTGCAAACTTGCCAGAATTTAGCTTTTTGCGTAAAGAGATTATAGAAGGAGAGTAGATGAAATTTGTAAGCATTATAATGGGTAGTAAAAGCGACTACGAGATTGTAAGCGAAACGGCTAAAATCTTAGAAGAATTTGATGTAAAATATGAGATGATTATCAGTTCAGCTCACAGAAGCCCAACTAGAACTCATCAATATGTCCAAGATGCCGATGCTAGAGGCGCAGCAGTATTTATCTGTGCAGCGGGTATGGCAGCTCATTTAGCCGGCGCAGTTGCTGCTTATAGTCTAAAGCCAGTGATTGGTGTGCCAATGGGAGGTTCAGCAGTAAATGGCGTAGATGCGCTATATTCAACTGTTCAAATGCCAGCTGGTATGCCAGTAGCAACTCTAGCAATTGGCAAGGCTGGAGCTAAAAATGCAGCATATTTAGCAATGCAAATTTTAGCTCTAAGTGATGAAAATTTGGCTTTAAAACTAAAAGAAGATAGAGAAAAACAGGCTAAATCACTTGAAATGGATTCTAAAAAAATCGAAGTTTTATTAGGTGGTGCTAAATGAAAACATATCTAGCCATTGATGAGTTTTGTCAGCTAGTACATCTAAAGCGTGAAGTTGTTGATGGTATGATTGAGCGTGGTGCATTAAATACAAAAATAGATAATGATATAATATATATAGAGGCTAACGAAGGCACAATGAGTGTTGTACCAGCGCACAATGGTGAGATAGTTGCTAGTACCGAGCAACATACTTTACCAGGTGAGAGCTTTGTCGAAAAGACAATTGGAACGATTTTAAATTTACACGAAAAAGTCCTAGATGCTAAAGATGAAACATTAGATGTGCTTAGAAATGAAAATCAATTTTTAAAAGAAGCGCTTTATTCTATGCAAGAGTTATATGATGAGGATAGAAAGACGGTTGAGACGCTTACTACTCAGCTTAAAAATGCTCAAGAAGAGGTTGAATTTTTAAAGCGTAAATATAAGTTGATGTGGAATAAGGCCATAGAGAATTTTAATAATAAAGGAAATTCATGACATTTAGTCAGATAATTTTAACCTTGCAACAATACTGGAACGAGCAAGGCTGTATTGTCGTTCAACCATACGATATGCCAGCTGGCGCTGGAACCTATCACCAAGCAACATTTTTACGCTCTTTAGGTGATAAACCATGGAATGTAGCCTATGTAGCTCCATCTCGCCGTCCAACAGATGGTAGATATGGCGAAAATCCAAATAGACTTGGAAGCTACTATCAGTTTCAAGTAATAATGAAACCAAGTCCAAAAAATATTCAAGAGCTATATTTAAAAAGCCTTGAAAGACTTGGCCTTGATCTTAAAAAGCATGATATAAGATTTGTAGAAGACAACTGGGAGAGCCCAACTCTTGGTGCATGGGGTCTAGGCTGGGAAGTTTGGTTAGATGGTATGGAAGTAACTCAATTTACATATTTTCAACAAGTCGGCGGAATTCCGTGCGAATTAATAAGCGCTGAAGTAACATATGGAATTGAACGCTTAGCTATGTATTTGCAAGATAAAGATAGCGTATATGATATCATATGGGATGATCATGATGGCAATGTAGTAACATATGGCGATGTGCATAAGCAAGGTGAATTTGAGTTTAGTAAATATAACTTTGAAATAGCTGATACTGCTAAACTCTTTGCATGGTTTGAATCTTATTCCAGTGAGTGTAAGGCGATTTTAGAGCATGGATTAGCACTTCCAGCATATGATTATTGTATGCTTGCAGCGCATACATTTAATGTACTTGATGCACGTGGAGCAATTAGCGTTACACAAAGGCAAGACTATATTTTAAAAATTAGAGAACTAGCTAAAGGCTGCGCATTAGCTTATAAAGAGAGTTTAAAATAGGTGAAAATATCTGAAATTTATGCTATGCTTGATAGCATAGCGCCATTTGATTTACAAGAGAGTTGGGATAATTCTGGACTTATAATAGGTAGTATGAATGATGAGTTTGATAATATTACTTTAAGTCTTGATTTAGATAGTTCACTTATAGCTCAAGCTAAGCCTAGAACACTTTTTATAACACATCATCCGTTAATTTTTAAAGGTTTAAAAAGCATTAATAGCAGTGAATATCCAGCAAATTTAATCAAAGATATGATTAAAAAGGATATTAGCTTAATCTCTATGCATACTAATTATGATAAAGTGGTTTTGAATAAATTTGTATTAAGTGAGGTTTTAGGCTATAAAAATTATGAACAAGATAGTGAATTTGTGTTTAAATTTGAGGTAAATAAGAGCTTTGAAGAGTTTGTAGCTGATATAAAATCCAAATTAAATTTAACTACTATAAGAGTAGTTAAAGGATGTGATTTTATCAAAACAGCAGCCATTTGTACTGGAAGCGGAAGTGAGCTAATTGGTAGTTTTAAAGCCGATTGTTTTTTAAGCGGAGATTTTAAATATCATACAGCACTTCAATCTTATGAAAATTCACTTAGTTTGATTGATATTAATCATTTTGAAAGTGAGCGGTATTTTGGGGAGTCTTTGGCGCTAAACTTGCAAAAGTTTAAAGTTTTTGCTACAATCACAAATTCAATAAACCCATTTGAATATAGATAACCAAAGGAAATCAATGAATAAGTATTTACAACAACTTGTGAATTTATCACAAATCGACCAAAAAATAGATAATTACGCACCAAGAATTGAGAGTATTAATAGAAATTTACAACTTAAAAAAGATGAAATAGCAGCTATAGATGAAAATATAGAAAAAGTTGATACAGAAATATCAGAGTTAAAGGCACAAATTGCTAATACAAATTCTCATATTAATGAATTTAATGCCAAAATCAAAGATATTAGCAAAAAATCTTCAGCTGTTAAAAGCGAAAAAGAGATAAAAGCTCTAAATTTAGAAGAAGACCTAGCTAAAGATCAACTTGAAGCAGCTAATGAAGAGATTGGCAGACTTGAGAGAATAATAGATAGCAAAAATGAGTTAAAAACTGAACTAGAACAGAAAAAATCTAATGCTCAAAGTGCATTAGATAGCTTAAATAGCGAAGTAGCTGATGAGTTAAAAGCTATTGAAAATGAAAGAAGCAAGATTTATGATCAAAAAGAGAAATTGCTAGCTGATATGAATCAAAAAGTACTTACATTTTATGAAAAAATTCGTAAATGGGCAAAAAATACAGCAGTTGTACCAGTTAAAAAACAGGCGTGTTATGGTTGCTTTATGAAAATTAATGATAAAACATATGCTAATATTATTAAAAGTGAAGATATCACAACTTGTCCACATTGTGGTAGAATCTTATATAAAGAGACTATTGAGGAGTGATTTATACTCTATTTACGGCACTTTTGCTTGGAATTTGCTCGCCGTTTTTATGGCTTTTAAGTTTTAAGCAAAAGTTTGTCCGTAGCCTTAGGGCTAGATTTTTCTTATATCGCAATCCAAAGCCTAAATTTGCTAAATACCATTTTCATGCTTGTAGCTTTGGTGAGGCTTGTGCTATTGAGCCTTTAGTAAAAGAGTTAAAAGATTGTAGAGTAAGTGTAATTACCCAAACTGGATTTGATAAGGCTAAGGGATATGCAGATTGTAGGTTTTTGCCATTTGAGTGCTTTTTGCCTTTTTGGTTAAGCAGATCAGATGTTTTAATAGTTTTTGAAGCAGAATTATGGCTAAATTTATTTAGAGTAGCTAAATCAAACGGCTCTAAAACTATACTTTTAAATGCTAGAATTAGCGATAAAAGTTATAAAAATTATTTAAGATTTAAATTTTATTATAAATGGCTTTTTAAATATGTTGATTTAGTTTTAGCACAAAGCCAGATAGATAAAGATCGCTTAATAAGCCTAGGGGCTAAAAATATCAAAGTCGTAGGAAATATCAAATCAGCCAATCTACCAAAGCCATCAAAGCAATATAAAAAACCAGATAAAAAAGTGATAATAATAGCTAGTTCACATGAAAATGAAGAGAAAAATCTATTAGCTAATCTAATTCTTAAGGATAATGACCAGCTTTTTATAGTTCCGCGTCATCCTGAGAGATTTGATAGCGTTTATAATATTATTAAAGATAGTATTAAAAATATAAGCTTTGAGAGATTTAGTGATAATATGGGGTTAAATTCGCAGATTATTCTTGTAGATACTCTTGGGGAGCTGGTTAATTTATATGCAATTGCTGATATTGTCGTGCTTTGTGGTAGTTTTGAAAAGGGCATTGGAGGGCATAATCCTATAGAGGCAGCTCAATTTAAATGCAAAATTTTAAGCGGAGAGTATATCCATAATCAAAAAGATTTATATAAAGCAGTAAGCGGGATTGAGTTTTGTTCATATGATAATGTGTGGCAAAAGATAAATTCAAATTTAAAAAACACAAAAATTATAAATATGTGCGATATGGATAAGATAATAAAAGAGATAAAAGGATAAATATGCAAAAGGCTTATAAACTTCTAGCAATTCAAGAAGGCATTTCAAACAACGAAGCCAAGGAGTTAATAGACGCTGGACTAGTAAGTGTAGGCGGACAAAGGCTTGTGCTTGCTAGAGGACTTTTAAAAGAGAGTGCTAAATTTAAGATAACAAAACTAGCCAAACCAGTGAAAATTTTTGAAGATGAAAATATAATAGCAATCAACAAACCGCCTTTTATCACGAGTGAAAAGATCGCTGAAATATTTAAATTTCCACTTTTAAATCGTCTAGATAAAGAGACTAGTGGAGTGATTTTGCTATATAAAAATGAAGATTTTCAACAGCGTGCTATTAAAGAATTTGCACAAAATAGGGTAGGTAAAACCTATCTTGCAGTTGTTAAAGGTATAGTTTGTGAAAGCTTTACTATAAACCAGCCACTAACAACCATAAAAACAAAATCTGGAGCCTTTAGCAAAATCGATCTAAAAAGTGGCAAAACAGCTATCACACATATCACTCCAGTAGCAGTCGAAGGTAAAAAATCACTACTAAAAATAGATATAGAAACTGGTAGAACTCATCAGATTAGAGTGCATTTAGCAAGTAGTGGATTTGGCATTGTCGGAGATGAAAAATATGCTAAAAGTAGCTCAAAAAGACTATATCTACATAGCTTAAGAACTAAAATTTTTGATTATGAGTTTTATGCCCAGCCTGATAGTGGATTTTTTGATCAAGGATTTGAGCAAATTGATAAAAATATTTTAAAAAATTTATAAGATTATATAAAATACCGCATTTTGTATATCTTGCATTGCATAGATTTAAATTTAAAACTATTAAATTTAAATCTATTTTATTAAGTTTTTAAAAGCTATAAAAAGTATTAAAAATTTTAGTGATACTCTAATTATAGTCTTTAGCTATTTAGTTAAAGCCCTTTTAGCATAAAATTCCATCTTAAACTCTATAAACTTATCAGCCAAGATAGCCTCTCTCATCTGTTTCATTAAATTTAGATAGTAATGTAGATTATGCAAACTCGCAAGTCTAAAAAATGTAAGCTCTTTAGCCTTATATAGATGGTTTAGATATCCACGGCTATATCGTTTGCAAGTGTAGCACCCGCACTCATTATCTATTGGTTCATGATCATTGATAAATGCTGCTGCTTTGATATTTAACTTACCAAAGCTAGTAAATAGAGTGCCATTTCTAGCATTTCTTGTAGGCATTACACAATCAAACATATCCACGCCACGACTAACATTTTCTACTAAATCCTCTGGAGTACCAACGCCCATTAGATATCTTGGGCGATTTGGATCGATATATGGCATTACACCCTCTACTGTATCATACATCTGCTCATTAGATTCCCCCACGCTTAGCCCACCGATAGCAAGACCATCAAACTCCATATCGCACAAGGCCATAGCGCACTCTTTTCTAGCGTTATAGTCAGTCCCACCTTGAATTATTCCAAAGAGATTTTGATCTACTCCTATGCCTTTGCTTTTTTGGCTTTTGTGATACATTTCAGCCTCTTTAGCCCATTTTATCGTGCGTTTTAGGCTTAGCTCTATGCGTTCTTTTGTCGCTGGTAGCGCTACTAAATCATCTAAAATCATCATAATATCACTACCCAAATCATACTGCGTATCTAGCACACTTTTTGGTGTGAAGTAGTGAAGGCTACCATCTATATGGCTTTTAAATTTAATCCCATTTTCATCAGGTTTAGAGCGGTGTGAGAGTGAAAACGCCTGAAATCCACCACTATCAGTTAAGAAATTGCCACCAAATTTACTAAATCCATGAAGTCCGCCAAATCCCCTTATAACCTTACTTCCGGGGCGTAAATAGAGATGATAGGTATTAGCTAAAATTATCTTAGCTTTTAAAATTTCACCCATATCAATCGCATCTAGACTCTTAATCGCTCCAAGTGTGCCAACAGGCATAAATACTGGAGTTTGTACAACTCCGTGAGCCATCTTAATAGTACAAGCTCTGGCGTTTTGACTTATTTTATCTATCTTAAATTCCATCAAACTTCCTTATTAAATCGGCGTAATTTTAGCAAAATCTTGCTTAGAATTTAGAATAATTAAACTGATTTAAAAAGCAAAATACAAGGTATTAAGATATATAATATTAAATTGCTTTATCAATATAATAAATTTAGAATATGCAAAATTTCTTATAGTTTTGAGTTTAAAAGTCTCATATAAAATATACTTTAAGTTTAAAGCAGAAGTTAGCTATAAAAAGGCTTTTAGATTATATTATTCTCTTTAAATATCTAAAATTGCTTTTCTTATTCTTTCATCAAAACTCATTTTATCCACCCAACTTCTCACACAAAGGCAATATCTGTTCAATTATTTCTACAATCTTTTCTTGTTCGGCAAGTGGCGGGAGTGGGAATAGCATTTCTTTTATTTTATTAATACTTACACCACCAATTATTCCATTAATATTATCTTTAAATGCATCTATAAAAACTGTACTTTGCAGAAAATAGAATAAAAACTTTTCAACTTCATATTTATATGGATTAAAACAACAAAGTTTATTTCCAAAACATACATCTTGATTTGTAAAAGCAATTTTTCTTCCAGCGCTACCACCTTCAATACACATTAAAACTGTATTTTTAGGTGCAATGCGAAAAGTGTCTTTTTCAAAAGGAATTTTTATACCATTATCGTAGTTTATTGTTTGATCAAATCCCACATCTTTTGTTCCAATATAAACCCAACCATCTTTTATATTTGTATATTTAAGTTTTTTTTCAGTTTCATTAATGCTATTACCTGTATAAAGATTGCAGAGATTTGATAATCTACACCAACACCAGCTTTTAGGAATTTCAAAGGGGATTTCATCTTCTGTAATTTCACTTGCGGCAATTGGAGCGGGCTTTTTGGCTTTTGGGTTTTTCTTCTTTGCTTCTTCCCAATCGGCTAGAAGTTTTGCGTTGCGTTCTTCTATAATTCTATCTAAAAGTTGTTTGCCACTTTCTTCTATTGTGGCAGTTTTTCGCCAAGATTTTGTGAGTTTGCCTTGTATTGCCTCTTGTAAAATGGCTTTTTTTACTTTGTCTGGAAGAGCGGTTTTTAATTCCTCTTTTTGGAGAACCGCATTTTCGTAAGCATCAACCAATGGCAGCACTTCTTCAAGTTTTGCAACAATGGCATTTTGCACGGCAAGCGGTGGGAGTGGAATATATAATTTCTCCCAACTAGATTTATTAATTATAGGGGTTGCAGTTCCTGTTGAGTACTCTATAATTATTTTTTGAAAATACTCAGAAGAAAGAACATAATAGATATATTGAGTATTAGAACATATAGTTGTTATTGAATTTATTTGTTGATTAAAAGTTACTTCTCTATCAACAACAGCACATTTCCCAATAGAACCACCAATACAAACTTGTATTATAGTGCCAGAAGGGGTTGGTCTTGCAACCTTGTATCCAGCTTCTGATAGTCCCTGTTTCCCATAAGTAATTATTGAATTTTGAATATCACCAGGCGATAGGAAATCGATAAAGTTTCCAAAATATTCGGGATTATTTTTTGAAGGTGTCGCACCAGTATTTGTAATACCCACATCCCCCAATCTACACCAACACCAGTTTTCTGGAATTTCAAAGGGGATTTCATCTTCTGTAATCTCACTTGCGACAATTGGAGCGGGTTTTTTGGCTTTTGGGTTTTTCTTTTTTGCTTCTTCCCATTGGACTAGAAGTTTTGCGTTGCGTTCTTCTATAATTTTGTTTAAAAGCTCTTTGCCGGTTTTAGTTTCCCCTTCTACATTACTAATCAACTGGCCTGTTATTGCCGCTTGGAGAATTGATTTTCTTAAATTTGTATCTTTTTTTATCTTTGCCAATTTAGTTTCCTTTTTTATGTTGCCAAATTCATCAAATTGGGTACATAATGTCATCAATATGTACCCAAAAACAATATTTTGGGTACATATACGAATGAGCATGTACCCAAAATCGTTAAATTGGGTACATATTACGATTTTACAGATTCAATAATTTCAACTTCTGATACAACTTTTCCTTGATTTAGAAATAATTCAAATAAAGCATTATTAATATAATAATTAGATGATCCTTTTTTCATTTTTGTCAAAAGTTTTAAATCTACAATCATATCAAGATATTTTGCTGCCGTTTTGCGTTGAACATTCATATCCCGTTCAATAAATTCAATCTTTGTATACGGATGGAAAAATAAATTATTCAAAAGTTCATGTTTATATGTTTTTCCAAATACGGGTTTTAAGATTGCTTTATATTGTGCCATTAATTGTGCAATACCATTTATTAAAATAATTGTTTCTTTAGATGTAACTTCTATTCCTTTAAGAATAAACATAACCCAATTCTGCCAATCCTTTATATCTCCATCATTATCACGGACAGCTTGAATCAATTTGTAATAATCGGCTTTATTACGAGTGATATAACGACTCAAATATAAAATTGGTAAATCCAAAAGTCTATTTTGTACTAAATATAAAACAGAAATAATACGCCCAGTTCTTCCGTTACCATCATAAAAAGGATGTATGCTTTCAAATTGGTGATGTATTATTGCTAGTTTAATCAATGGATCTAAATCAGATAATTCAGAATTGTTAATAAATTGTTCAAGATTTGACATATAATGTTCAACTTCATCTCCTGTTTTTGGAGGAGCATAAACAATTTCTTGCTTAGAATTTTGTAATGTTACAGCACTTGTTCTAAACCCAGCTTTATTTTTTTCAAGCTTTTCTTGAATATTTTTAATAATGTTATTTGTAAGAAGCATATTTTCTTTTACTCTTGAAAAGCCTTCAAGCATAGCTTCTCTATAATTCATAACCTCTTTTGCTGCATTGCTAACTGCATAATTACTTACAGAAAGATCTGCTTGAAAAATCTCATCATGGGTTGTTACTATATTTTCTACTTCGGAACTTTCCTTTGCTTCTTGTATAACAAGAGAATTAATCAAAACACCTTCATTTGGAATTGTATGAGCAACTCCTTTTAATTCTGCCAACGCTTTGTTTGCAAGATTAACTTGTTTGAGTATTTCTTTTGTTTCAAGGTCAATTCCAAGTGGTAATTTAGGAATAGTATAAGTCTTTGCCAATTTTTCTCCTACAATTCAATTCCAAGGATTTTAGTAATTTTTGCTAGTGTTACATTGATTTTTTCTTCTGCAGCTTCACTATGCTTTTTATAATTTATGATTGTCTCTTTTATGCTTAAGATTTCCTCTTCCTTGTGAGGATAACCGCAAAGGTCAAGGTTATAGCCACCTTCTATAAGCTCGTAAGAAGTAAAGCATTTTGCCTTTGGATTTCCTTCTTCATCGGCTATTTCTTTACGGTCATT
This sequence comes from Campylobacter sp. P0085, assembly GCF_002139495.1. Classification (NCBI taxonomy): domain Bacteria; kingdom Pseudomonadati; phylum Campylobacterota; class Epsilonproteobacteria; order Campylobacterales; family Campylobacteraceae; genus Campylobacter; species Campylobacter sp. P0085. The sequence continues at coordinate 149,061 of NZ_MJKB01000002.1, forward strand.
CCACCATGCAACACAATCATTAAAATCAGAAAGTTTCATCGGTTTAGTTTTAGAAAAGTGTTTAATTCCATCTGGTATATCTACACGATAAAACCATGTTTTACCGGTTGGTTCTTCATTATTGAAAAAGAGAATATTTGTTGTAATGCTTGTATAAGGAGAAAAGACACTTTGTGGCAACCGCACCACGGTATGCAGATTATACTCTGTCAGTAGCTTCTTCTTGAGATTTACCTTTGCGTTATCATTGCCGAACAAAAATCCATCAGGAATAATGACAGCGGCACGACCATTTTTCTTTAAGCGATACAAAATAACAGCTATAAAAAGGTCGGCTGTTTCGCTTGATTTTAGATCAGCTGGGAAGTTTTGCTTGATGTCTTCTTTTTCGCTTCCGCCATAAGGTGGATTCATAAGAATTACATCAAATGCATCTTTTTGCGTGTAGTCCAAAAGTTTTTTTGTAAGTGAGTTATCGTGAAATACTTTTGGATTGTCAATTCCGTGAAGTAGCATATTTGTTACACAGAGCATATAAGGGAATTGTTTTTTTTCGATTGCGTAAATTGAATTGTAAAGTTTTTCAGAATCTTCATTGCTGATTGATCCTTTTGCGTCTTTGATTGCCTCAAGTTCTTTTATCCAACTTGAAAGAAATCCTCCTGTTCCACAGGCAAAATCAGCCATAGTTTCGCCAATTTGTGGTTTAATCATTTTTGCCATAAACTCTGTTACGGCACGTGGAGTGTAAAACTCACCCGCAGAACCTGCACTTTGAAGTTCTTTTAATATTGTTTCGTAAATCTCACCAAAGGCATGGGTTTCTTCATAACTTCCAAAATCAAGCTCATCAATAATATTGATAATCTGACGGAGAAGCACTCCATCTTTCATATAATTGTTTGCATCTTCAAAAGTTGTACGCACAATACTTTGGCGAATTGGGGTATCTGAATTTATTTCAAGTTTTCTTAATGTTGGGAAAAGTTCATTGTTTACAAAATTCAAAAGCTGGTCTCCGGTAAGTCCATCATGTTGATTTTCTACATGAGCCCAATTTCTCCAGCGTAATTTTGGGGGAATTATAGATTCAAATTGTTCATCATCAAATTCCCAGTCTTCTTCTTTTGCGTCATAAACTTTTAAGAAAAGCATCCAGGTTATCTGTTCAATTCTCTGGGCATCACCATTTATACCGGCATCGTTCCGCATTACATCACGGACTCTTTTTACAAAACCACTTAAGTTGCTCATTTATTTATCCCTTTTATTTTGTTACACGGATTTTTGATTTCCTTTTTTGGATTTTGTGTTAGCAAAATCCAATCCGTGTGACACACCTTACGCTATTTTATATAATTCATTTTCCAATTCACGAAGAGCTGTTCTATACTTATCATTTCCACCAAACAAGGCTGCAATCCGAGAAGGTTTCCCAAACTTTGTAAATGGACTCTGCTTGAGAATTTCGGTTGACTCAATGTCGTAAATGCCAAGTTGGGCATATTTATCTAGTAGCGCATTGATCACTTTTTTTGCAGCTTCTCCATATTTACCAAAAAGATCTCGTTTCTTTACCTTTTCTGCACGCTCACGACGAGTCAAGGGCTTTTGGTCAAATGCGATATGGCAGATAAAATCAAAGTCATCCACATCCATCATATTTTGATCTTTTTTAATGAGTTCTAAATCTATACCACGCTCTTTAAGCATATTGCGGATGACTTCTTTCTTCTGCTCTTCATTCCAGGTCTGGATAAAATTTTCAAGGGTTTGATATGTTCCAAGAATACTTTCTTTTGTGTAATCTTCGATGCTTTCTTGCTTCAGAAGTTTGCCATCTGTATCGTAGATAGAAACTAGTCTCTGTAGAACCTGTACAGTAACGCTGCCTTTTCCAACAAACTGAATTTCTTTCCTACCATTGTGGCTCCCCTTATCATCACTGCCATCTCCAAAATCACCCTCATATTCGCCTTCTGGCTGTGGATTTGGATTATAATCGTCATCTTGTTCAATCTCTCCATCCCATTCTGGGTCGGCAAACAAACGGCTTACACGGCGAAAATCCATTATTGTAAAATGAGTTTTTCCCTCATCATATCTCAGACGAGTTCCACGGCCAATTATCTGCTTAAACTCTGTCATTGAATTGATTAGCTCATCTAAAACAATGAGTTTTACCATTTTGCAGTCGCTTCCAGTAGAAAGAAGCTTTGAAGTAGTTGCAATAACGGGATAGGGCTGCGAAACTGAAATGAAATAATCCAGCTTTTCTTTTCCATATTTATCACTTCCAGTGATACGGACAACATACTGCTCTTTTACATTGCCCTGATTGTCTTTTAGAATCATATCAGTATTTAAATTGTTCAGTGCAACTCGCATGCGTTCTGCGGCATCTTCTGTGGGACAAAATACAATTGTCTTGGACATACGGTCTGTTTCTTTTAAAAACTTTGTAATTTCCTGGGCAACTTCATCAATTCTATCTTGGATGACAATATTATAGTCATAATCTGAAAGATTATATTCTTGGTCTTCGATTTCTACTCCGTTAATATCCTTTTGACCTAGTTTTGGTCTCCAGCCATCATCAATACTAGTGCGAACATGTATTACCTTGAATGGAGCAAGAAATCCATCTTCAATTCCTTGTTTAAGACTGTAGCTGTAAACAGGTTCTCCAAAATAATCGATGTTAGAAACATATTTTGTTTCTTTTGGTGTAGCCGTCATACCAATCTGTGTAGCACTGCTAAAATAATCAAGAATCTTTCGCCAGCGAGAATCAGCCTTTGCAGACCCACGATGGCACTCATCAACAATAATAAGATCAAAGAAATCTGGTTTGAAGAACTCTTTATATTTGGCAATTTCTGCTTCTATTTCAGCTTCTGTTTCTTCAACTTCCTCTCCTAGGTGCTTTGCGGAATCCAACTGTTGATAAAGGGCAAAATAGACCTGATATGCTGAAATTTTTGATTTATCTTCTTTTTGGAAATTGATTTTGTGGATTACTTTTTCTAAAGGCTTAAAGTCACCGTTAATAGTCTGATCTACGAGATTATTTCTATCAGCAAGATAGAGCACTTTCTTCTTTGTTCCAGACTCAAGGAGTCTCCATACAATCTGAAAAGCCGTATAGGTTTTTCCTGTTCCAGTTGCCATTACAATAAGAATTCGGGTTTGTTGTTGTGAAATTGCCGCAAGGGTTCTATTTACCGCATTTCGCTGATAATACCTAGGGGGATAACAATTTGAACCAGAATAGAAAGGCGTATTCAAAAGATTTTCTTCAAAACAAAGTGGAACATCATATGCTTTTGATTCTCCATCCATCGCATATCGTTCTCGGTTTTCAACTTCTAGAATTTTTGTTGCATCAACACCTTTCCACCGGGCATAAAGTTCATCTGCAGTGGGAAACTCCGAAAGGGGAAATTCTTTTTCAAGCCCAGTTGTAAAATCGTGTTCAAAAAAGCTATCTCCGTTTGATGTATAGACAAAAGGAACATTCATCATAATTCCATAGGAAATGGCTTGTTGTATACCAAACGATGTTGAATGATTATTATCTTTAGCTTCTACAATTGCGAGTGGAGTCCCTTTATTATACCAAAGAACATAGTCACATCTTTTCCGTTTATCACGACTTGGAACATTTCCTTTAATGAGAACCTTCCCATCCGTGAAATTATTTACAGGAGCTGTCTCCATGGTTATTTTGTTAATATCCCATTTTGCCAATAATGCTGGAGTAATATATCGAAGTTTAATATCTTCTTCTGTCATTTTCGATTTTGGTAATATATAGGAAGTTTCCATACAATTATTCTTTCAATAATAAAAATTATAAAAACATTATAACACATTTATAAGAATTTTACTAACTACGAAAAATCATAATATCTCTGTTTAAGAGTTTAATATTTCATACTTTTAAGTTATTATCATATTTTTAATTTTATTTGACTTTGTTTAGCTTTATAATAATGAGTTAGGTGTAGATATTTAAAATCCACATTTTATCTATTTTAAATTTCAATTATGATAATATAAGGCCATATTTTTATGGAGAATTGATGAAAAATATCTTGATTATTGCTGATGGAATTTTAGCCAAAAATTTCTTAGAGCGATTATTTAATAGCAAAAATAACGCCTTACACAACTACACAGTAATCACCTATAATGAAGAGACAATCCCTAGCTGGGATGTGAATTTTGAGAATTTTATATTTTATAACTTTGACCCAACTAGCCTTGGCAAGCTTAAACTACATTTAAAGAGCGAATTTGAACAAGCTATGGTGATAATGCAAAATGAATTTGACATAATATGCGTTTGTGAAAATCTGCGTCAAATTTATCCAAATTTAGAGATAGATGTGCTGGATTTATGGGGTATGGGAAGGCATTTTAAGGGCGATAATCTAATATCTATAATTGATGCTAGAAAGATTCTAAGCTCTAGATTTATGGATTTCTTGCCTGATGTGCCAGTAATTGCTGATAATATTGGCCTTGGGCTAGGGGAGATTATGGAAGTTCAAGTCCCACATGGTAGTAGCTATGCTTACCGCCATGTAGGTAATATCCGTAAAAAACGCTGGAAAATAGCTATGATATATCGCAATGGAAGTTATACAATAGCTACTTCTAATACACTAATCTTGCCAAATGATACTTTGCTAGTAGTTGGTGAGCCTAGAATTTTAGAAAATGTATTCCGTGCGATTAAAAAAGAACCTGGTCAATTCCCAAATCCATTTGGCAATAATATCTATTTAGCCTTGGATATGAAGCTAATGAGCAATAACGATATAGAAAGATTACTAAGCGATACATTAGAACTACATAAAAAATTAAATAGCAAAAAGCTATATATAAAGGTAGTAAATCCAACTCTTAGCAAAATTTTTAGCGATATTAAAGAGCTTAGATCAGATAGTATTTTTATCAAAATTGACTACTTTAGCACTACAATATCGATTCAAAAATCTAAAATGAATGAGCTTGATATCGGTCTAGTAGTTACTAATGGTACAGCATTTAATCTATATAAAAAGGGCTATGAAGCTCTAAAAGTTCCTGTATTAAAAATAGGCACAAGTGGATTAAATAGTGTTAAAAGAGGTGTAATTTTAGGCGATAAAACCGATGCTGAGAGCAACTCTAGCGTAATTATGGATTGCTGTAAGCAGCTTGATTTTAGTATATATTTTTACCATTTTGATAACAAATTTGATGATGATAGTAAAGAGCTAAGGGAGCATTTTGAGAGCTTATCAAAAATCTTTGATAAAAAGGTCAATATCGTAAATGATGGCACAAATCCACTACTAAAGCTTAAAAATAATGAGAATATTTTACAATTTTTAAGCTTTAGTAGCAAGATTATGGATGGTAAATTTGGAGCGATTTTTTCTAAAGATATTAATCGTTTGCACTATATTTTGGGTGATAGCTATCAACTATTTATCCCGCAAAATGATAAAATTTAAGGATTAAAGATGAAAAATACAGCTTTTATAACTGGGGCTACATCTGGCTTTGGGGAGGCGATGGCTAGGGCTTTATCTAAAGATGGATATAAATTAATTTTGCTTGGTCGTCGCAAAGATAGATTGGAGAATTTAGCTAATGAACTTTTGAATTCTCACATAATCGCTTGTGATATTAGGGACAAAAATGCTCTATTTAAGGCAGTTGATGAGCTACCAAATGAGTATAGAGATATTGAAATTTTGATTAATAATGCTGGACTGGCTCTTGGGCTTGAGAGAGTTAATGAGGCGAGCTTGGATGATTTTGAAACTATGATAGATACGAATATCAAAGGGCTTTTATACGCTACAAAGGCGGTTTTGCCTATTATGACTAAAAGAAAAAGCGGATATATATTTAATCTTGGCTCCGTGGCTGGTCAGTGGCCATATCCTGGCGGAAATGTATATGGTGCTACTAAGGCCTTTGTAAAGCAGTTTAGCTTTAATCTTAGAAATGACCTTAAGGGTGATAATATTAGAGTTACTGAGATAGCTCCTGGAATTGCTAAGACTGAGTTTAGCCTTGTTCGCTATAAAGGCGATGAGCAAAGAAGCAATGCTGTATATGATGGAACTGAGTATTTAAAGGCAGATGATATCGCTCAAATCGTGCTTGATTGTATAAATTTACCAAAACATGTAAATATCAATAGCCTTGAAGTTATGCCAACTACGCAGAGTTGGGCTGGATTTTTCTTTGAAAAAGAGTAGGGTATAAGCGTGGATTGTAGGTATTTAGGAGATTGTGGAAGTTGTGTTTTGACTCTTAGCTATTGTGAGCAAAAGCAGCTTAAAATCGCTAAGATAAGGGAGCTTTTTAGCCAGTTTTGGAGTGGAGAATTTGAGTTTTTTAACTCAGATGAGAGTGGATTTCGCTCTAGAGCTGAATTTGGCATTTGGCATGAAAATAACGATATAAGCTACTGTATGCGTAGTCAGCAAAATACGAAATTACCGATACAAAGCTGCCAGATAGTAGATACTAAGATATCAAATATAATGCCAGAACTTCTAAAAACAATAAAAGAAGATAAGGCTCTAGTAGAGCGATTATTTGGCGTAGAGTTTATCAGCTCAGCCAAAAGTCTTATAGTAACACTTTTATATCATAAAGATGTAAATAGTATAAAAGATAATCTAGCCAATATACAATCTAAGCTAAAAATAGGTCTAATAGCTAGGAGTAGGGGAGTAAAGCTAGAATTTGGCGATACAAAAATAAATGAGATTTTAAATATAAATGGGCGTGAGTTTAGCTATATTATGAGCGATACGGCATTTATCCAGCCAAATAAAAAGATGAATGAAAAAATGATTTCATGGGCTGTAAATGCAGTAGAAAATGCAGCAGATTTAATAGAGTTATATTGTGGACATGGGAATTTTACTATACCAATTAGTCTTAAATTTCAAAAAGTTTTAGCTACTGAGATATCTAAAAGCTCAATTGATATGGCTTTAAAAAATTGCCAATTAAATAGCGTAAACAATATCAAATTTGCTCGCCTAAGTGCTGCTGAGATAATGAGCGCAATAGCTAAGGAGCGAGAGTTTGAGAGATTGCGTGGTGTAGATTTAGATAGTTATATATTTAGCCATATATTAGTCGATCCACCAAGGGCAGGGTGTGAAGATAGCGTTTTAGATTTTATGAGCAAGATAGATAATATAATTTATATATCATGCAATCCACTGACATTGCAAAATAACTTAGAGATACTAAGTCAAACACATAAAGTGGTAAAATTTGCAATATTTGACCAATTTGTCCATACTAATCACATTGAATGTGGTGTAGTTTTAAAAAGAATCAAATAAACACTAGCTGCAATAAGTGACAAAATAAATTTATAATCAAGATTAAATTTAGATTATATTAGTAATTTTTATCTTGGATGAATTATATATTTTTAGTTGTCATTTACTGCAGTATAGGTAAAATATATTGATTTATTTAGCTTTTATATCTTTTTATATTTTAATATAAATTTCAGTTTAATTCAAATTTTGGCTCAGTTTTTGCTTATACTAAATAGAATATAATTTTGATTTAAGTTGATTTCTTGGTTTATATATTGTAAAATTTTACATAAAATAATACATAAAATTTCAAGAATAATTTTACTTATTATTCTAATGAAAATAATACATATTTTACTATGTATTATTATACATACATCCTATAAATAGTGGTAAAATGGGGATTTTTTAGTATCAAAAAACCCAAAATAGGTGAATTTATTTTAGTTTGAAAATTATAGTTTTCAATACTAAATATATAAAATAGTGCTTTTTGTATATATTTTTAATTATTTTATAATAATTATAGCTTTGTTTGTCAGGCGTTTGTTTTCAATCATTTTATGTTTTTATTTAATCTTTACCAATCAACCATGTAATATATGTAGAGTTATCATCTATGATAATTGTAGTGTAATTAAGGGGGCTAATGAAGCAATAATACAGATGTAAAACTAAACAATAATAATTGTAGTTGATATATATGCTCTTACTATTTTAAATTTCAATAATTTAAATCTAAGATATAAAATTTACTTACCACCCTACTTTATTATATTTTTATTTAATATGTAAACAAATCACCGACTAAAACTTAGCCCATAAACACCTCAAAAAAGCCAATTTAGATCACAACTAGCCTCACCACAATTCACCCATCAAACTCAATCTCAATACTATATCCCCTACTATTTAGCGTATGCCTTATGCTTGTTATGCTAAACTTTTTAGCTCTATATCGTTTGAGTTTGTATTTTTAAACACTATAGAGCCGCTAGTGATGATATTAGACCTACCGCTGATACCGCCCTTTTTAAGCTCATTTAGCTTTGCATTTGCTTTAGCGCATGCCTCGCCATCGCTTTTAGGCTGGCTTATTCTCATATTATAACTAGGCTCGCCACTGCCAGCACGAAGATGGCGCATAGCCCCACTGCTAATATCTTGCCACTGCAAAACAACGCTTTGATATACATTTCTATAAGCTTCATTAATTTCAAGACTATATAGCTCTTTTGTGTCTATTTCATATTTTGGCGCATTGCTTACTCCAAAATCTATCTTTTTAGCTATAATCAAGGTAGAGTTTTTAACTGCAAATGAAAAACAAAAACTCATAGTTTGATTTTGCTAAAAATATTCCCAAATAACGTTAAAATGAATCACTAATCTATTTTTATATCAATTATATTTATAAATTTAAATTTTTTAGTAAACTAATCAATTTGAATTTTATTAAGCAAATATTGATTTTGGTAATTGTATTATTATATATTTTCAGATTTTAATTTAATAAAATAAGAATTTAAAATTTAATTTGAATTATTTAATATTACAAATTATATGGCTTAATATCGCTCAATTATCACTGCAGCAATTGCAAATCCACCATCGTGAGTTATACTAAGAGAAGTATTTTTAATATTAAATTTATAAAGTGTTTCTGTATTAAATTTGATCTTTGGCGCACCTTTATTATCTTTATAAATTGTAGCATCACCAAATCCAAATTCAGCTCCGATACCACAACCAAGCGCTTTACTAATAGCCTCTTTAGCAGCCCAAAAACCAGCTAAAGTTTCATCGCTTTTAGCTAGCTCAATTTCACTAGGATTTAAAAATTTATGTAAAAATAGATCGCCGTGCCTAGCCTTGGCTGCAGCGATCCTTTTAATACTGACAATATCAATACCTATCATTGTACAATAAAATCAGTAAAAAATACATTTTTGATATATCCATCTCTTAGGACTTCATTTATTCTAGTTACCAATTCATCTTTGAGACGCTCTTTGCCTTTAGCTGTGCTTACATCTTCATAAGTTTTAGCCGAAAGAGTTCTAATGATTATATCTCTAATTAGTGCTTGTTTTTTATCTATTTCTGGACTTAAAGTCTGTTCACTTAATTCCAAATTCATAGTAGTTTTTAGATATCTTGTACCACTCTCGCTAAGTAAATTTACTACATACTGATCCATTGGGTACATAGGACCGATGTTAAAAAAGTCATTTGACCTCTGTTTTGGAGCCATATGTGATGCTGGTGTATCAGCTGCTTGAGACACTTGTTTATCATCTCCTCCGCTCATCAAAAGCATTGCAACAATTATTCCAATGATAAGTAAAAAGACCACTACGCCTATAATCGCTATTAGTACCACTGGACTCTTTTTACCTTCATTTTTTACATCTTCATCTGATGCTGCCATTTTTTCTCCTTTTTTCTGTATTATATTTTAAATTTGCTTAAATATCCCAACTGCTTATTTGCCGACTATGTTTTTTAATACGCCAATCCCTTCGATTTCGCACTCTACAATATCATCTTTTTTGAGATATTTTGGTGGAGTAAAACCCATTCCAACACCACTTGGTGTACCTAAAGAAATTATCGTTCCAGCCTTTAGTGTCATTCCAGCACTTAAATCACTTATTACATATGCTGCATCAAAAATCATATCAGCAGTATTTGCATTTTGACGCAATTCTCCATTAACTCTAGAATTTATTTTCAAATTTGATATATCTAGATTAGTCTCAATCCATGGCCCCATAAGTGTTGAGCCATCTAGGCTTTTACCATAATACCACTGCTTATATCGATTTTGGATATCTCGTGAGCTGATATCGTTTAAAATTGTATATCCAAAAACATATTCTAGCGCCCTATTTTGCGCTACATTAGTTGCGTCTTTGCCAATTATTAGTGCCAACTCAACCTCATAATCTAAAGTTTGTGTAATATGACTATGGCTTGGGAATATTGCCCTATCACCTAAAATATAATTTGCTCGTTTGCCAAAATATACAGGAAATTCTCTTTTGCCATCAAATTCAATCTTTTTAAACCTATAAGACTCCTTAGCGTGTTCCATATAGTTAATTCCAAGACAAATAATATCTTGAAGAGGCGATAATATTGGTGCTAAAATTTCTACACTGTCATATGGTTCACCACCTATTTTTGTACTAAGGTCTTCTAAAATTTGACGTTCATCTTGACTTAGTGTGATGATTAATTCGTTCATATCCTTTTTATTTATTCCAGCATAACTAATATCAATTATGCGGTTATTTGCACTTAATATACCAAGCTTTATACTTTCATCTTTTTTATAGGTGATTAGCCTCATTTTTTAGCCTTATTTATAGCTAAATTTAGTCTTATAAAGCCCTCTTTCATCTCTTTTTTGCTTAAATTTAAAGGTGGTAAAAATCTTAATGTATCCTTACCAGATCTTAAAATCAACAGCCCACACTCTAGCGCTTTAGCCACTATTTTAGCTAGAAATTCAACATCTTTTACTACTATACCCTGCATAAGGCCAATGCCAACTCTTTTTTCAAAAATATCACTATTTTTACTGACTAATTTCTCTAAATTTTTTTCAAATTTAGCTATAGTTTTATTTAGTTTTCCACTACTCTTTAGTGTCTCTAACTCGCTTAAGACGTACTCAGCTACACTTGTAACCAAAAATCCACCACCAAAAGTGCTACCATGATCTCCTGGCGAAAATATAGATTTTCTAGTTGCACACGCACTAATTGGCACACCATTACCAAGCCCTTTGGCAAATGTGATAATATCAGGTGTGATACCATATAGCTTAGAGGTGACAAACTCCCCTGTGCGATACACGCCACACTGGACTTCATCAGTAATTAGTAAGATATCTTTTTGATTTAAAATTTTAGCTAAATTTTGAACTTTATCCTTATCAAGTGGATTTATCCCACCTTCACCTTGAACTAGCTCTATTATCACAGCTGCGGTATTTTCATTTAAATTTGCAATAATATCATCTATGCTATCATAGAATTTAAATCCATCTGGATAAGCACCAAATTCATCTGGATGAAATTTATCCTGCCCTGTCATCGCTAAAGTAGCGATTGTTCTGCCGTGAAATGAGTTTTTAAGGCTGATAATCTCGCTTTTTCTGCCCTTGTTAAAACCAAATTTTCTAGCTAATTTTATCGCACACTCATTAGCCTCAGCACCGCTATTAGCAAAAAATAACTCATATCCACCACCAAGTAAATTTGATATCTTATTAGCAAGTTTGGCTTGCGGGGCGATATTGTATAAATTTGAAGTGTGCAAGAGAGTTTTGGCTTGTTTTGCGACCACTTTCGCTACGCCTTTGTGGCTATGACCCAAAGCACAAACCCCAATCCCACTAGCAAAATCTATATAATCTTTACCACTATCATCCCATAAAATAGCACCATCTCCACGCACAAAGCCCACATCGGCTCTAGAATAGTTATTCATTAGCATAAATTAATCCTTATAGTGAATTTGCGGCAAATTCCAATTTCTATAGTATGCTACAAGCCGCCATGTAACACCAAATGTAAATAACACAAAAATACAATAAATATTAGTTAGTTCTGCTAGATGCATTAGATAATAAATCGCTCCAACACCCATACTAATCGTACCATATAATCCAGTTTTTAAAAACCACGGAACCTCATTTAATAGCATATCTCTTATAATTCCGCCACCAACACCATTAAAAAACGCCACCATAATCACGCCAAAAATATTAAGCCCAAATTCCAAAGATACAATAGCCCCAACAATAGAAAAGCTTACTACATCTACTGCATCAGTCATAATAAATATAAATTTTTTATCTAAATTATTTCTATCTTTTTGGTGAAATTTAAGCAAAAAAGCCAAAATCATAACAGCCAATACAATACAAACAGGAATATAATGTGTAAAAGAATATGCAGGGCGACCCACGATAATATCACGAATCAATCCTCCGCCAAGTGCAGTTAAAAATGCTGCTAAGAATACGCCTAGCCAGTCACAGCCTCTGCGTATTCCAAACAAAAATCCGCTCAAAGATGCTGAGGCTATACCGACATATTCTGCAAATAAAAAAGCTTCCATTGCTAACTTTGAGCTTTATAAGATTTAGAATTCAGATTTAATAGATTCAACCCATTTATCAGCTCTAGCTTGCCAATCTTTGTCATTTTTATAATCAATCGCAAGACCAATAAATTTGCCATTTATAAATGATAGTGAATTTTTAAACGCATATCCATCAATATCAGTAGCACCAACAAGTTTAACACCACGAATTAATGGTAAAAACTCTACTAAACCATCAAGAAATGTAGTAGGATGTTTAACCTGTCCGCCTACACCTACTAAAGCTAGAGTTTTACCACCAAAATCAGCTTCATTAATGATATTTAATTTGGCTCTAAAATCTTTTTGTAGTTCTCCATGGCCATGTGTAGAAGCTGCGAAAATCAACTTATCATATTTGGTTAAAAAATCAATCGTAAGATCTTTTGCGTCAATTACTTCACTATCAAAACTCTGACCTATATACTCTGCTACAACTTTAGTATCTCCAGCATTTGAGCCATATACTATACCAACTTTTGCCATTTTATTTCCTTTAAGAGTTGAATTTAAGCTAGATTATATCAAAGCAAACTCTAAAATTTGCTTAATTGTATCAACATAAAGAGCAACCAAAGCCAATAATTAGGCTTTGGTTTGTGAAGATTATTGCATACATTTAGCAGCGTATGCAAGTCCTAGATCATAAGCTTTATTGTTTGCTTCTTTTACCTTATCTGGAACTGAGCTTAACATCTTATTTCTTACGATCTCTTCATCCATAACGCCTGTGAATTTAACAGCCACACCAAGAGCGACAACGCTTTGAGTAATCACATTTCCAACTTCATCTTTAGCAATTGAGATAATAGGAATTTCATAGATTTTCCAGCGTTTTTTGTCCTCTTCACTAGGCTTAACCAAATTTGGCTCTACTACGATTATACCGCCCTCTTTGACACCTTCTTTAAATGCGTTATAGCTATTTTGAGCAGTTGCTAGCATAAAACAAATTTCGCCCTCATTAGCATATGGATATTTAATCTCTTCATCGCTTAAAATTATATCAACCTTTGTTGGGCCACCACGCACTTGAGAAGTATATGTTGAGGCCTTGACTCCATATCCGCCAGCTTCAATTTTAGCCGCTGATAAGATCTCTCCAGCCAATATAACACCTTGACCACCAACACCAACAAATCTTAACTCTGTTAAACTCATATTATCTCCTCAAAATTCACTTTTGTCTTATTTTGAGCTGCTTCTTTAACCTTAGCATATGCTTTACAATACTCTATGCGATTTTCATCTTTAAATAGTACACCAGTAGGGAATTTACCTTTTTTCTCTTCATCGCTTAATGCTTCAAATTTAGCCTTAGGTAGAGTTCTCCCATCTATCCATTTAACCATCTGAGTAGCTTCGCCCATTTTGTTTTTTCTACCTAAATTTATATGACAGTTAGAGAATATATCAAAAAAGCTATAACCCTCGTGTTTAAACCCTTCGATTAGCATTTTTTCTATTCTAGTTGGGTTAATTACAGTCTCACGACCCACAAATGTCGCTCCAGCTGCTGTTGCTAATTTAGCAGCGTCAAAATTTGGATCTATATTTCCCCATTGAGCTGTAACAGTCCAAAAGCCTTGTGGAGTTGTAGGGCTTGTTTGTGAGTTTGTAAGGCCGTAAATAAAGTTATTAATTAAAATGTGATTAATATCTATATTTCTACGACATCCATGAATTGTATGATTACCACCGATTGCTAAGCCATCACCATCACCAGTTATTACTATTACATGCTTATCTGGATTTGCTAGTTTGATACCTGTAGCATATGCGATCGCACGGCCGTGAGTTGTATGAACTGTGTTGCAATTAACATAGCTTGAAAAGCGTCCGCTACATCCGATACCACTTACCACGCACACATCATCCATATTCCATCCCATCGCATCTATAGCACGGATAACACTTTTTAAAATTACACCATCACCACAACCCCAGCACCAAAGTGTTGGCATTTTGCTTGTTCTTAAATAATTATCATAATTAAAAGCCATAATTAAAACTCCTTGACTTTGCTAATAATTTCACTCGGGCTAATCGGTCTGCCGTTTGCTTTTAATAATGTTTTAAAATCATCTCTTAAAGCACATCTTTGTATCTCGCCTAGATATTGCCCCATATTTAACTCAGTTACTAAAATATTTTTAAATTTAGAGCATATCTCTTTGATTTTAGCTTCTGGGCTTGGCCATATAGTAATAGGTCTAAATATACCTACTTTTATACCTTCATCTCGAAGTTTATCTACTGCTTCTTTAGCTGCTAAGCTCACACTTCCGTAACAAATAATACAAATATCAGCATCTTCTAGCTTATACTCTTCAAATTTTATCACTTCATCTAGGTGGGCGTGAATTTTATTAAACAATCTTTTGATATTATAATCAACTATTTTGCCATCTTCTGTAGGGAATCCTGTAGGGCCGTGATGTAGGCCTGTGATGTGATAGCGATAGCCTTTGAAAAATGGATTTAGCGTAGCTGGCTCATCCTCTTTGGCTTCATATGGATTATACTCTGCTGGATCGCCTTTGAATTCTCGTCTAGGCTCGATTACTAAATCTTTAACATCTGGTATAGTAGCCTTGCCTTGCATATGACCTATAGTCTCATCAAGTAGTAAAAATACAGGGGTGCTAAATCTATTTGCTAGATTAAATGCTCTTACTGTTTCAATGTAAATTTCATCTAAATTTCCTGGCGCTACTGCAATAGAGCAAAAATCCCCATGGCTTGGGCTTTTAGCTTGTAAAATATCGCCTTGTGCCACACGAGTTGGAAGGCCAGTTGATGGGCCACCACGCATTACATTTGCGATTACCAAAGGAATTTCAGCGATAAATCCAAGGCCGATTTGTTCAGCTTTGAGCGAAATACCAGGGCCTGAGCTTGCTGTCATAGCCTTCGCTCCAGTCATACTAGCACCAAGTGCTACTGATATACCACCAATCTCATCTTCCATTTGGATAAAATTACCACCACTTTTTGGTAGTGCTACGCTTAATTCATGTGCGATTTCGCTTGATGGGGTAATAGGATAACCACCAAAAAAATTACAGCCACACTCGATAGCTGCCTTTGCTGCTAAAGCATTTCCTGTTGTTATTAACTCTCTCATTTTATATCCTTAATTAACTTTCCTAAAATGATTTGCCTTGATTGCGGCTGCTCTCTCCTTAGCTTCAGGGCTAAGTTTTGCGAATTTAAATCCCTTTTCAGCCACATAAATAGCAAAATCAGGACAGTGAAGCTCACAATCCCTACAGCCAATACATGACTCTGGATGGCTAACTTCTATCATCATTCCTTGAATAGCGTGGATATCTTCTTTCATATTTAAAACACCAGCAGGACAATAACTTACGCAAATATCGCAAGCTTTACACCTACTCTCATCGACCCAAACAGCTGTATTAAGCGGTTGTTCTATCATTACTATCTCCTAATTAAATTTAAGTCTAACTTAAATCAAATTTCAAGCTACAATTGTAGCGACTCAATTACTTGAAAAATCAAGCATCCAAACACCTAAATTTTGCCAAACACAAAACTAAATTTAAAAACTTTTTACGCAAATTTATCTGAAAAAAGTTAATAAAATAGATAAATAGAAAAATTAAAATTTTATATTTAGCTAAAGTTAATATTATCACCTTTTATATTAAGATTTTTAATACAAATTATAAATTCTTCTATGCTTTTATCTAAAATTTCTCTATCTTTTGGCTTTAAATTCAGCTCTAAAATCTCTTTTACGCCATCTTTTGAAATTTTAACCAAACGACTAAAAGCTATCAAATTATCATCTAAAACCGAGCAACTAAGCACCTTAGAGTCTTCATCTATCAAGGCTTGACAGATATTTATAACCCCAGCTGCTGGCGCATAAAATGCAGATGTATTCATCAATTTAACTATTTTCGCTCCACCATTTATGGTTTGAGATCTGATATTTTCATATTCATCTATACTTAAATTTTCATCAACCAAGCATATCATATCATCATTGTGCATACCTATTACGCAAGATTTTGAATCAGTTACACTCGTGCCTAGATGATTTTTTAAAGCAAATTTAAGTCTAGCACTATCAAGCTCTCCAGCCATTCCAATAATATTTTTTCTATTAAATCCACTAGCTTTAAATGCTACATATACCATTATATCAAGCGGATTTGTCACGACAATTATAGTGGAATTTGGGGCAAATTTGGCGATTTGACTAGATGCTTGAGCTACTATATTAGCATTAATTTTAGCAAGTTCAGCCCTACTTTGGCCATCTTTTCTAGCTACTCCGGCTGTGATGATAACAATATCAAAATCGCTTAAAATTTGATAATCATCACCGCCAACTACCATAATATCCAAGCCCAAAGCAATCGACATTTGTGATAGATCAATTGCTTTGGCATTAGCTAAATTTTGATTAATGTCAATGAGTGCTATCTCATCACACATCTGCTTAGAAATGAGAAGACTAGCTATGCTAGCTCCTACATTTCCGGCACCTATTATTGCTATTTTCACAACTTATTTCTTTAAAGATTCGTTATATATACTACTTGGTCTCATAACGGCTGAAACCTTCGCATCATCAAAGATATAGTATCCACCGACATCTACCTTGTTTCCTTGAGAGCCGTTTAACTCATCTGTAATTTTAGCTTTATTCTCATTTAAAGCAGCTGCTATACCGGCAAATTTAGGCGCTAGATCGCTTTTTGCTAGTTCATTAGCCCAGTATAGCGCTAAATAGAAGTGGCTACCTCGGTTATCATTTTCACCTACATTTTTGCGTGGTGAGTTGTCATTTTTAAGGTAGCTTACAATTGCTTTATCTAAAGTATCAGCTAGTATTGTAGCCTCTTTTTTACCACTTACGCTAGCTAAATGTTCCAAACTCGCACCAAGAGCTAAAAATTCACCCAAGCTATCCCAGCGAAGGTGATTTTCTTCTATTAGTTGTTGAGCGATTTTAGGCGCACTTCCACCAGCACCAGTTTCAAATAAGCCACCTCCATTTAAAAGTGGGACTATTGAGAGCATTTTCGCACTCGTTCCAAGCTCTAAAATCGGGAATAAATCTGTCAAATAATCCCTTAATACATTACCTGTAACGCTAATAGCGTCTTTGCCAGTTCGTATAATAGAGATTGATTTTTTGATCGCTTCAGTTGGGGCTGCGATACTGATATCTAGGTCATTTAGATCATAGTTTTTAAGCTCTGAATTTACTATTTGGATCATACTAGCATCGTGTGCTCTAGCACTATCTAACCAGAATATCGCAGTTGAGTGTGTGGCTTTGGCTCTATTGATCGCTAGTTTAATCCAATCTTTAATCGCCTCACTTTTTGCTTGCATAGCTCTAAATATATCCCCACTCTCAACTTCAAATTCCATTTTATCGCCATTTATGCTACTCACTATAAATTTGCCATCTTCGCTAGCTATAAATGTCTTATCGTGGCTACCATACTCTTCTGCTTTTTTCGCCATCAAACCTACATTTGATACGCTACCGATAGTTGCTGGATTTAGTGCGCCATTGGCTTTTAAATCATCAATTGTCGCTTCATAAATTGTCGCATATGTGCGATCTGGGATTACTGCTAGAGTGTCGGCTGTTTTGCCATTTTTATCCCACATTTTACCGCTATTTCTTATCATTGCTGGCATTGAAGCGTCTATTATCACATCGCTTGGGACATGTAAATTTGTAATTCCTTTATCGCTATCTACCATCGCTAAATCTGGGTTTTTGTCTAAAATTTCATTGTATTTTGCTATGATTTTGTCTTTTATAGGTAGGTTTTCTATTTTAGCAAATAGATCTTTTAAGCCGTTATTTGGCACCACGCCAACTGAATTTAACTCACTTTCAAACTCATCAAATATTTCAGCGAAGAATACTTTCACAAAGTGGCCAAACATAACCGGATCGCTTACTTTCATCATTGTGGCTTTTAGATGGACTGAGTAGAGTAAAGACTCTTTTTTGGCTTCTTCTATGGTTGTAGCGATGAATTTATCTAGTTTAGCAACACTCATAAATGTAGCACTAATCACATCGCCAGAGGCTGCTTTTATACCATCTTTTAATACTTTTGTGTTGCCATTTTTGTCTGTAAATTCGATTTTAAATTCGGTTGGTTCTTTGACTATTACAGATTTTTCATTGCCATAAAAATCCCCACTATCCATATATGCTACTCTTGTTTTAATGCTACTATCCCAAGCACCATTTTTGTGTGGGAATTCTTTGGCATAAGCTTTGACGGCACTAGCGCATCTTCTATCTGAGTTACCCTCTCTTAAAACTGGATTTACCGCACTTCCTAAAACTTTAGCATATCTTGCTTTGATATCAATCTCTTTTTCATTAGATGGATTTTCAGGATAGTTTGGTACATTAAATCCTTTTGATTGAAGCTCTGCAATAGCTGCATTTAGCTGCGGAAGTGATGCTGAAATATTAGGAAGTTTGATGATATTTGCTGTTTTTTCTTTGGTCATTTCACCTAGGATTTCTAGATAATTTGGAACTTTTTGATTATCTTTTAAATTTTCAGGGAAATTAGCCAAAATTCTGCCAGCTAATGAAATATCCATAGTATCTATACTGATACCACCACGACTTAAAAACTCCTTAATAACAGGAAAAAGTGAAAAAGTAGCCAATGCTGGCGCCTCATCTGTGTAAGTGTAGATTATATCTGCCATTTATGTCCTTTATTTAAAATTTTTCTTATTTTATCAATTTTTAACTAAATTAAACCATTAAACTATAAATAATTTTTATAATTAATCTAAATTTAAGTTTATTCTATCTTTTTTGGGTAGTCAAAGAGCAAAACTCGCCCAATTTTAGCCCTTATATCTTTAAACTCATTCACATCAAACTCAATACCAAAAACTCCGCCAGTAGGGATATAGCCGATATGGCTATCGCTTAAAATCTCGCAAATTTGAGTTAGAGTATCGTTGTGACCTACGATGAATACGATATTTAAAGAGCTATCAATATGATTTATGATATTTAGATAATCGTGCGTTGTGGCCTCAAAAAGTGAGTTTTCAAACTGAATTTTACCACTAAAATTTATATTTTTAGCGACTATTTTAGCCGTTTTGGCCGTTCTCTTAGCTGGTGAAGAGATAATAAGCTCTGGTAAGATATTTTTGTTTTTTAGCCTAGTGGCCATCACTTTTGCAGCCTCTTTGCCTTTAGAGCTTAACGCCCTATCAAAGTCAGTAGCGGCAACTTTTTTAGCCTTTGCGTGGCGAATAAAATATATAATTTTCATGCTCTCTCCTGAAATTTTTGAATTCTATCAAGTTCAGCTTTGCTAAAGCCTGCTAATAATCTATGCTCTATATCTAGTGCTCTTTTTGCTTCAAATGCCTTTGGATAGCATTTTCGTACTATTTCAATCCATGAATTTGGATCTACATTTGCTATTTTACAAGCGAATTTAAACCACTTATCACCCTTTTTGACATGTTCTATCTCCTCTTTATGGATTACTTTTAATATCTCTAAAATCCCATCTCTATCGCCATTTAAAGCTAATTTTTCCATCATAAAAAGATTAGCATCAAGACCATTGGCCTCCATATATCTAGGTAGAATCGCCATACGATTTATGAGTGAATTTTGGGTTTTGATTAGAGCGATAAATAATCCATCATGGACGATATAATCACCATATCTTACCCCTAAAGACTCCATCTTATCAGATATCATCTTAAAATGTCTAATCTCATCATTAGCCACTTCTAACCAATCAAGATAATACTCCATCGGCAAATTTCTAAATCTATAACAAGCATCCAAAGCAATATCAATCGCACTATACTCAATGTGAGCAATTGAGTGTAAAAAAGCCTCATTAGTGTGCTTTTGCTTTATCTCTTTCATAGATTTTATAGAGCAAATCTTAGAATAACTAGGCGCACTAAGCTTAAAAATATCGCTATTAAAGTTCATATCACAACTATGAAAATTGCTATAAATTTGGCTAAATTTAGAAAATTTTTGCTCCAAATCACAAGAGTTCAAGCACTCCCAAATCTCGTCAAAAAATCTCATCTAAATACCTTTAAAAATCCAGCCAAATATCCCACACCAAATCCTATCAAATGAGCATACCACGCTACACTAACCCCCATCAAAAGCGGCGCAAAACTAACTAATAATATAACTATTATAAGCCCTTTACGATTAAATTTATCAATACAAGCTAAAAATCCAAGCAACACCGATATAGCCCCACTTGCACCGACTAAATTCACACTCTCAAAAGCTAGATATCCAAGGCTTAAAAATCCAGTTATAATCCCACCAAAGATATATAAAATGCTAAATTTAATCCACCCTAAATATCTCTCTAATATCATCCCAAATTGATAAAGCACTATCATATTCATCAAAATATGCATAAATGAGCCGTGGATAAACATAGATGTAAGAATCTGCCAATATGCCCCAGCAAAAAATAGCTCATTAAGACCAAAAAATATACTAAATTCATAAGGATTATAGACAAAATATTCTAAAAAATATATCGCACAATTTAACGCTATTACCGCTGCTGTAAATCCTAAATTTCTCATATCAACTCACTATTTCACCGCTATATCTTGGCTGATTTTACCAAAGCCAGAAAATCTATTTGATACTAAGCAATTTATATTTTTACAATTAGCTATTATATATGCATTTACCTTTTTACCATCAATTTGATGTGAATTTTTGTGGTTTAAGTTCATCACGCTTAATATGTTTTTACCCTTAAGATTGTGTAAAAAAACGATTGTTCCATCATCTTTTATCTTTTTTACAACTCCTATGTGAGTAATATTGTGGCTAGTTTTGTTTTTTGTGGATTTGGTTGTGTTGTTAAAAAATATTAGATCTCCAGGCGATGCGTTTTGGTAATTTATCTGATTTTTACTCTTATAAAGATTATAGATAGCTTGAGAGCGACGACCATCCTTACTATAATGTGAGCTTAGATCGCTTAGAGAGTAGATATTATTATTTTTTCTATTTATGGTTGTAACTAATGATGAGCAATCGGCTGATTTTTTGCCTACATATTTGCTTAAATTTAGAGTATATTCACTCTTTTTAATACTATTTTCTCTATTAATATGAGTGCTATTTGGAGTATTTTGTTCTAAAATTTTAGAGCTACATCCACTAAAAATCATAGCAAAAACGAATAAAATAGCAACTCTCATATCAACCTCTTAAATCTGTTTTAGGTGGATTTATCTGTTCTATTACATTTGGGGTTTTTAGCGTCTTTGCTGTTTTGCTAAATAGTATGAGATCTTCTACGCTTTGGACATGCCACGGCACCCTTTTGATGCACTCTTTGAAAATTTCACACGCTGCGATTGCGTCATTTAAGGCTCTGTGATGAGCGTTATCAATACCTAAAATTTGTTTGAGTGCATCTAGGCCATATCTATTTGACTCTATCGTTCTTCTAGCTAGATCAATGGTACAAATCTTGCGATTTAAGAGCATTCCAAACCCAAGCTTTGCTAAGCTAATACTAATAAAATCATAATCAAATTTAACATTATGCGCTACAAATACAGAATCAGCCAAAAATAGCCTAAAGCTCTCAAGAGCATTTGCCAAATGCGGAGCATCTACTAAATCAAGCTGATAAATTCCAGTTAATTCACTGATATTTTGCGGAATTTCGCTAGCCCAAACTAGCGTCTCAAACCTATCAATCTCCTTGCCACCTTGGATTTTAACCGCACCTATTTCGATGATTTGACCGCTTTTTATACCACCATTTGTCTCGATATCAACGATACAAAACACCTGTTCATTAAAATCTCTAAATCTAGTTGGCATAACGATTTTGCCATTATCCAAACGCTCTAGCTCAAGACCCAAAAGCCTCCAATCAGCTAAATTTTTAGGCTCTATGATATCAGCTAATTCATCTATATCATTTGCTTTTTGTATAAAATCGTGATAATTAAGATTAGTTTTGGCTAATAAATCTATAAAATTATCTAATTTATTTTTCAAATTTGCTCTTTGTGATTAAATTTTTAACGCTCTTATCGCCCCAGCATAATCATTGCTACCAAAAATAAAGCTTCCAGCCACGACAATATCCACGCCAGCAGCATCTAGATCAGCTACATTTAGACCATTTACTCCGCCATCTACTTCTATCATACATTTAGCATTTCTTGAGTCTATTAACTCTCTTAATTCCATAGCCTTTGATAAGACTGAAGGAATGAATTTTTGTCCGCCAAAACCTGGATTAACACTCATTAAAAGCACCATATCAACTTCATCTATGATATGTTTTAAAAAGCTAACAGGTGTGTGCGGATTAAGAACTATAGCGGGATTTACTCCATTTTTACGGATATGATCGATAAGCCTTAATGGGTGCTTCTCTTCTTCTATATGAAAGCTTATAAATTTAGGTTTTAAAGGCAAAAATAGATCTACAAAAAATGGGACATTTTCTACCATTAAATGAATATCAAGTGGCTTTGTAGATGCCTTAGCTGCTGCCTCTACTACAAGTGGGCCGATTGTAAGATTAGGCACGAAGTGGCCATCCATAACATCTATGTGTATCAAGTCAGCCCCAGCCTCACAAACAGCCTTAATCTCTTTAGCTAACTCTCCAAAATTCGCTGATAAAATACTTGGAGCTACATACATTTTCTACCTTTTTATTTAAGTGGGGTATTTTACTCAAATTTTAATAAAATTACCTTTATAATTGTATATTATTGTAGATTTTTTGTTATACTTACGCAATTTTCACACAATTTTTTATAAAGGTAGAATTTGAGAAGTTTAATCTTTGTTTTAATACTTTTAATAGCTAGTTTTTGGTATTGGGGGGTGCATTTTGGTATCACCATATTGTCGCTATCATTTTTAATATTTTTTCATGAGCTTGGGCATTTTTTGGCTGCTAAATACTTTGGTGTCTTTGTAAAGACTTTTAGCATTGGTTTTGGAGAGAAAATTTATAGCAAAAAATTGGGCAATACTATCTATTGTATAAGCGCTATACCGCTTGGTGGATATGTTCAGCTAAAAGGCCAAGATGATACAAATCCAAAAGAGAAAAATTACGATAGCGATAGCTATAACACACTAAACCCATTAAAAAGAATTATAATCTTATTTGCTGGGCCGTTTTTTAATATCTTATTAGCTTTTATACTATATATAATGCTTGGATTTATCGGTGTTGAGAGATTATCACCTATTGTTGGTAGCACCATATCAAATTCAGCCGCACAAAGTGCTAATATAGAAAAAAATGATAAAATCCTGGCTATAAATGGGGTTAAAATTGAGGAGTGGGATGATATAAAAAAGCATATCACAACTAATCCTACAGATATACTTATTAAGCGTGGTGAAAATGAGCTTCATATAACACTAACCCCGCAACTTTCTCAAACCAAAAATATATTTGGCGAGAATATAACCACTCCATTAATTGGCATAACACCAAGTGGCGAGAAAACAACTATATATAATAGAGGCTTTGATAGCATTAAATTTGCCTATGATGAGACGATTAAAGCCTCAACTCTAATCTATCAAGGATTAGAAAAGCTCATCACAGGCGTAGTCCCTATAGACCAAATGGGCGGTATAGTCGCAATGGCTGATATCACTACAAAAGCTAGCCAAATCAGCATATCTGTGCTTTTAATAATAGTAGCTTTGATATCTGTGAATTTAGGTATATTAAATTTGCTTCCGCTTCCAGTTTTAGATGGTGGGCATATAGTTTTTAATCTATATGAGATGATATTTAAAAGAGCGGTAAATGAGCGTGTTTTTGTAGGGCTTAGCTATGCTTCTATGGCTTTGCTATTTGCTTTAATGATATTTACTATTATCAATGATATAGTTAGATTAGCAGGAGAATAAGATGAGTTTAGATACTATTTTAAACCAGATTAATGGCAAGGCAAGATTAATCGCGGTAAGCAAAAATGTAACCCAAAATGAGGTAATATCGCTATATAATCAAGGTCTTAGAGAATTTGGTGAAAATAGAGTTCAAGAGCTAAAAAGAAAGAGCGAAATTCTCTCAAATTTAGATATCAAATGGCACTTTATCGGTCGCTTACAAAGTAATAAGATAAATCAACTCATATCACTTCATCCATCTTTGTGGCAGAGTTGCGATGGTCTAGAAATAGCACTTGAAGTCAATAAAAGGCTAAATTATAAGCTTGATACCTTGCTTCAGATAAACTCAGCCAAAGAAGAGAGCAAGCAAGGTGTCGATCCTAGCGATGCTATAGAAATTTATAAAGATATACAAAATAGATGTGAGAATTTAAATTTAATAGGCGTGATGAGTATAGGCGCTAATAGCGATGATGAAAATGAGATTAAAAGAAGTTTTGAGATAACTAAAAATATATTTGATAAATTAAAGCCACAAGGAGCGCTAATCTGCTCAATGGGGATGAGTGGGGACTTTAATCTGGCTATAGAGTATGGGTCTAATATGGTTAGGCTTGGGACAATTTTGTATAGATAAATTTATAGACTTTGTTAGATGATTTTTGTATCATCTAACAAGTTAAGATATTAATCTTTGGTTACGATGATTTGATTATCTTTAGCGTCAATTTTTATGCTATCGCCACTTATGATTTCATCTTTTAAGATCATATCAGCCACAAGGTCTTCTACAAGCTCATATAAGGCTCTGCGAAGTGGCCTAGCGCCATATACAGGGTCAAATCCAGCTTGAGAGATTAAATTTATAGCTTCGCTGCTAAGCTGCGATTTTATCCCACGAGCCAAAAGCTTACTCTCAAGCTCTTTAAACATTATTTTTACAATCTTGCTTAACTCATCTTGACCAAGTGGATTAAATATCACGCAATCATCTAATCTATTTAAAAATTCGGGTTTAAAATAATCTTTTAAAGCAAGTTTAACCGCTTCATCTCTCTCTTTACCATTTAATTCCATAATCGCCGATGAGCCGATATTGCTAGTTAAAATGATAATTGTGTTTTTAAAATCCACAGTTACGCCCTTGCTATCAGTAGCCCTACCATCATCTAAAATTCCAAGCAAAATATTAAATACATCCTTATGAGCCTTCTCAACTTCATCAAACAAAATCACGCTATATGGTTTTCGTCTAACTGCTTCAGTGAGCTGTCCGCCCTCTTCAAATCCCACATATCCAGGAGGCGCACCAAGAAGTCTGCTAACGGCGTGTTTCTCCATATATTCACTCATATCAAATCTTATCATCGCTTTTTCATCATCAAAAAGAAATTTCGCCAACGCCTTCGCACTCTCAGTCTTACCAACGCCCGTAGGCCCAAGGAATAAAAAGCTACCGATCGGGCGATTCTGGCTACTTAGGCCAGCTTTATTTCTCTTAATAGCCCTAGATAGTGCGTGTAAGGCTTCATCTTGACCTATTACGCTATCTTTGAGATGTTTTTCTATATTTAGATATCTCTCTTTTTCGTTTGTGAGCATCTTGCCAGCTGGGATTCCTGTCCATTTGCTTAAAATTCCAGCTACCATATCTTCATCTACTTCATTTTTGAGTAGCACTCCACCCTTTTTCATCTCTTTCCATTTTAATTCTAGCTCTTCAATGCTTTTTTGAGCTTGTGGAATTTGGCTATATCTTAGCTCGGCGACCTTTTCAAATTCACCTTTTCTTTGATACTCATCAGCTTGAATAGATAAAGAATCTATCAATTTTTTACTCTTGCTAATTGAGTCAAATACATCTTTTTCATTTTTAAATTTCATCTCTAATGAGCTTCTTTTTTCGCTTAAATTTGCTATCTCTTTTTCTATCTCACTTAATCTATCGCTATTTTTATCTTCACCCTCCATTTTTAAAGCCTCTTTTTCGACTATTAAAGTCTCAATCTCTCTTTTAGTCTTAGCTAGCTCAAAAGGCTCACTCTCAATTTGCATTTTTAACTCTGCGGCCGCTTCATCTATAAGGTCAATTGCCTTATCAGGCAAAAATCTACCACTAATATATCTATGACTTAGCTTTGCTGCTGCTACTAAAGCACTATCTGTGATGGTTACATTGTGATGGACTTCTAATCTATCTTTTATCCCACGAAGGATTTGTAAAGCTTCATTTACACTTGGTTCTGCTACATTGACAGGTTGAAATCTCCTTTGTAAAGCGGCGTCTTTTTCAAAATATTTTCTATACTCTTTTAGCGTTGTAGCCCCAACTGTGTGCAGCTCTCCACGAGCTAAAGCTGGCTTTAATATATTAGCAGCATCCATAGAGCCTTCGCTAGCTCCAGCGCCTACTATTGTGTGAATTTCATCTATAAATAAGATTATATTTCCAGCTTTTTTAACTTCATCAATTATCGCTTTTAATCTATCTTCAAACTCACCTCTATATTTGGCCCCAGCAATTAAAGCGCTCATATCAAGAGCTATTACTCTTTTATTTGCTAAGGTTGTAGGGACTGCCTTTTTGACAATTAGTTGAGCTAAGCCCTCTACAATAGCGGTTTTACCAACTCCTGGCTCACCTAATAATATCGGGTTATTCTTAGTTTTTCTAATTAAAATTTGCATCATTCTTGTAATCTCTTCATCTCTACCGATTACTGGATCTAGCTCACCGCTAGCGGCTTTTTTAGTTAAATCAATTCCAAATTTATTTAAAGAGTCTAAATTTTCATCAGCAGTTTGCGTATCGATACTCTTGCCGCCACGCATTAACTCTAACTCTTTTTTAATCTCTAATAGATCAATATATTTAGACAAAATTCCCTTCATAGGCTCACTATCTAAATTCGCAATTATCCAGCTATCAACAGCTATAAATTTATCCCCCATTCCAATCATTACAGCCTTAGCACGCTCAAAGCTATCTATTAATTCATTTGAAATTTGGATATTGTTTTTTGATACATTTGAGCTTTGCGGTAATTTATCAGCGTGGCTTTTGATATCCAAAACCAAGGCTTCTTTGCTCACATTTGCTTTGTTTAAAATTTGATTTAAGAGCGAGTTGCTATCAGCACTTAAAGCCCAAAGCATATGTAAAGGCACAACTTGTGGATTTTTGTTTCCGATAGCTAAGGATATTGCGCTATCGATTAAATCTTGACTCATTGATGTGAGTTCATTAAATATATTTGCCATATTTTTCTCCTTAAACTTTATATGAGTGGTATTATATAACTTTAGTCTATATTTGTCAAGGTTTGGCCAAATTTAATCCAATTTAGATTTAATTTGATTAATATTTTTTACTTTAAATTAATATATTTTTGGGTAAAATTATTGATTTTAATTTTTTGGAGTTATATGTTGAAAAGTAGTAAAATTTTACAACTATCTGGTTTTGTAAGCGTGATGGCTGCTAGTGCTATTGCCCTAAATGCTCAAACCTCCCAAGATAGTAGAATAGAAGCCCTATCAAAGCTAACCAAAACAATAGCCGTAGTAGAAAAATACTATGTAGATGATATAAATTTTACCCAAATCGTAGATAAAACCATATCTGGACTCTTAACAAACCTAGATGCTCATTCTGGATATTTAGATGAAAAAGCATTTAAAGATATGCAAATTCAAACTAAAGGCGAATTTGGAGGACTTGGTATTACTGTAGGAATTAAAGATGGAGCTTTAACTGTAATTGCACCAATAGACGATACTCCAGCTTATAAAGCCGGGGTGAAATCTGGCGATGTAATTTTAAGAATAGATGGCGAATCTACTATAAATATCACAATTGATGAAGCTGTAAATAAAATGCGTGGCAAACCAAATACGCCTGTACAAATAACTATCGTAAGACAAGGCGAAAAAAAGCCATTTGATCTAAATATAATAAGAGATATAATCACCGTAGAATCAGTTCAAGCCAAAATGATTGAAGATGAAAATATCCTATATCTAAGAGTTACAAATTTTGACCAACATGTAACCAAAAAAGCTAGAGAATTTATCAAAAAATATCCAAAAGCAAAAGGCATTATTCTAGATCTTAGAAATAATCCAGGTGGTTTATTAAATCAAGCTGTTGGGCTTACAAATTTATTTGTTGAAAGTGGCGTTATAGTCTCTCAAAAAGGTAGAGACAAAAATGAAGATGAGATCCACTCAGCACAAAAAGGCAACTTCATAACAAACGCTCCATTAGCAGTCCTTATAAATGGTGGAAGTGCTAGTGCTAGTGAAATAGTCAGTGGTGCCTTACAAGATCTAAAAAGAGCTGTAGTAATTGGTGAAAATAGCTTTGGCAAAGGAAGTGTCCAAGTCATTATGCCAGTAGATAAAAAAGAGGCTTTAAGATTAACAGTAGCAAGATATTATCTCCCAAGTGGTAGAACTATTCAGGCTGTAGGCGTTACACCAGATATAATAGTTCATCCTGGAAAGGTACCAAATGATGAAAATGAATTTCATCTAAAAGAGGCTGATTTAAAGCAACATTTAGAGAGTGAATTAGATAAAATTGAACCAAAAAATAAGAAAAAAGAGACAAATAACAAAAACATAATAACTCAAAAACAAATTTATGATGATATTCAGTTAAAAACTGCAGTAGATTCCATAAAAATTTTAAACATCAAGTAAGGAGAAAAAGTATGGAAAAATCAGAATTACTTTACGAAGGTAAAGGTAAAAAAATGTGGAGTGTTAAAGGCAATGATGAGCTATTAATAGCTGAATTTAAAGATGATCTAACAGCATTTAACGCTGAAAAAAGGGGTAACGAAGCAGGAAAAGGTGCGCTAAATAATAAAATTTCAACCGCTCTATTTAAACTTTTAAAAGAAAATGGTATAAAAACTGCACTTGTTGAAAGTATAAATGAAACTGAACAACTAGTCAAAAAATGCTCAATCATTCCATTAGAAGTAGTAGTAAGAAATATCGCCACTGGTAGTCTTAGCAAAAGACTAGGCATAAAAGAAGCTACAGTATTACCATTTACTTTAGTTGAGTTTTACTATAAAGATGATGCACTAGGCGATCCGCTAATTAATGATGAACACGCAATTTTACTTGATATCGTACAAAGCGAACAAGATTTAGCAACTTTACGCCATTTAGGTAGACAAATTAACTCTGTTCTTCAACCATTTTTTGCTTCAAAAGGGTTAAAACTTGTTGATTTTAAAGTTGAATTTGGTATTGATAAAGATGGAAATATCTTATTAGCTGATGAGATTAGTCCTGATAGCTGTAGATTTTGGGATGTTGATACTGGTGAAAAGATGGATAAAGATAGATTTAGACAAGATTTAGGTAATGTAAAAGTAGCCTATGAAGAGGTTTTGCGTAGAATATTATCATAATTAAATTTAAAGGATAAATGATGAAAGTAATTGTAAATGTATATCTAAAAAATGGCGTATTAGACCCAGCAGGTAAAGCTACTAAACACGCTTTAGAAAGTCTTGGTTTTAATGGCGTAGATGATGTAAGAATTGGCAAACAAATTATCTTAGACCTAAGTGATAACACTACCAATGAGCAGATTAAAAATATGTGCGAAGAGCTACTAGCAAATACAGTTATAGAAGATTATGAGATTCTAAAAGGCTAAAAATGAGAGTAGCTATCATTAATTTCCCTGGTACAAACTGCGAAAGAGATACTAAATACGCTTTTGATTTACTAGGATTTGACTCAGAGATTATCTGGCATAAACAAACAGATTTTAAGGCTGATTTGATAGTATTGCCTGGCGGATTTAGTTATGGTGATTATCTTAGAACCGCTGCTATTGCTAAGTTTAGCCCAGCAATGCAAACAGTAATAAATCACGCTAAAAACGGCGGATTGCTACTTGGAATTTGTAATGGTTTTCAGATGCTTTTAGAGAGCGGGCTTTTACCTGGCGCAATGAGAAGAAATGAAAATATGAGCTTCATTAGCAAATTTAACCATTTAAAAGTAATATCTAATAACAATAAATTCTTATCAAATTTTAACAACTCTGATCTAATAGATATCCCTTTAGCTCATGGTGAGGGCAACTACTATGCAAACAGCGATACAATTAAAAAATTATATGATGATGATTGCGTACTATTAAAATATTGCGATAAAGATGGCAATGAGATTAGCGTAAATGGTTCAGTAGATAATATAGCTGGAATTTGCAATAAAGATAAAAATATATTTGGCCTAATGCCTCATCCAGAAAGAGCTGTAGAGAGTATTTTAGGTAGCGCTGATGGAGCTAAAATGCTTAAAGGATTTCTTTGCTAAGGGCTATTTTTGCGCTTATTTTGCTAATTAGCGTAGGTTTTAGCGAGCCTACGCTAATTGGACAACGCATCACTAATGAGCAGATGCAAGGTATAGCTGATACTGATGAGGTTATAGATATTGATCCATCGTTAATTTATCAAAATATTGATCCAATTGAGTTAGTTCTCACAAGCCAAATAAAAGAAAAATCAATATATATCTATCAGCCTTTTACCTTAAATTTAACTGCTAATACAGATAAAGTTCTAGATTTTGATATGAATCTTACTATGCGCTCTACTGATATAACTTGGCTAAATCCAAAGCCGCTATGGAAAAAAAAATCCGCTGGAATTTACGAAACTACAATCCATCTAATAGCTAGTAGCGCTCAATCTAATATTGATGCTCTAACGCTCACGCTAAAAAGAAATGGAATTTTTGTTCAAAATAAAACAATAAAGCCTGATCTTCCAAAGATTAAAAATATTCAATTACGAACTGATTTTGCCAATTTTGTCGGAGAAAATTTAGAGATAAAGATGGTAAAAAGTTCAAAATTTAATGAATACTCAAATTTAACTACCATAGAACTAGCAAGTAAAAATGGAAATTTAAGTCTATTCCAAATACCAGGAGAATTTCAAAAGCAAGGTTTTGATAGCCTAAAAGGCGACTATAAAAATCAAACTGGAATTTATTTTATAATAAGTGATAATAATAAAACTAATATAAACTTTAGTTACTACGATTACACTCAAAATATTTTTAAAGAGTTAAATTTAGATATCAAAGTCCAAGATAATGATTTAAGTACTCAAGTACCACTTAATCCTAAAGAGGGTGAGTTTCGACTATATAAAGAACTTAGTATTTATATTGCAATTATATTATTTTTACTACTTTTTATCTGGAAAAAGAGTTATTACTCCTTTATTATTGCAGTAGCATTTATAGCTTACGCAATCTATGATAATAAACCTTTTAGCGAAGCAAAACTTAAAGCAAATAGTAAAATAAGAATCTTGCCTATGCCAAATTCAACTATTTTTGCTATTGCAGCTAAAGAACAAAATGTCAAAATTATTACCAAAAATGAAAATTTCACCAAAATTATCCTACAAAATGAAACTATAGGCTGGGTAGAAAATGAAAGTATTAAATAAGATAAAAAGTTGGCTTTACGCCATAGAAATCACCATAAGCGTAATTATCGTGGTGCTGATATGTTTAATTGCACCATCTAGCAATCTATGGATAAGGCGAAAATGGACAAAAATGCAAAGGTTTTTAATCGGTTATAAAATTGATGTAATAGGTAGCCCAGACCCACGTGCAAATATGATAATAGCTAACCATCAAAGTATGCTAGATATAATGGCACTTGAAGAAATTCATCCAGCTAATATCTGTTGGATTGCTAAAAAAGAGATAGAGGATTTACCATTTTTTGGAAATATCATTCGGGTACCAAAAATGATATCAATAGATCGCAAGGACCCAAGATCACTACCAAAAATCATAAAATTAGCTAAAGAGAGAATTAGTGAAGGTAGAGTCATAGCTATATTTCCTGAAGGCACTCGTAGTAATGGTGATAAAATTTTAAAATTTAAAAGTGGCGCAAATATCATAGCTAATAAGCTAAATTTAGTAGTTCAACCAGTACTTATAATTGGCTCAAGAAAGATTATAGATAGTAAGACTATTAGCGTAAATTCCGGGTCGTTTAAGGTTATCTATATGGATATTGTGGATACTAGCGATGAAAATTGGCTTGAAAATACAAGAGCAAAAATGCAAACTTTATTAGCTCAAAATTTAGATAAATAGGCTAGATATGTTAGAAAATATCATTAATTATCTAGTGAGTTTAGTCGCTGATTGGGGATATTTGGGGATATTTTTATTAATGGCTTTGGAGAGTAGCTTTTTCCCTTTTCCTAGTGAAGTTGTGATGATACCGGCTGGATATTTGGTATATACTGGGCAGATGAATTTATATCTAGCATTTGGTGCTGGGACATTAGGTAGCCTTGCTGGAGCGATATTCAACTACTATTTATGCTACTTTTTTGGTAGAGCCTTTATATTAAAATATGGCAAATACATAGGAATCACAGATGAAAAGATGGCGAAATTTGAGAGATTTTTTAACAAATATGGCGAAATCTCTACATTTAATTGTCGCTTAATCCCAGGAATTAGACAATATATCAGCTTGCCAGCAGGACTAGCTAAGATGAATATCTTTACTTTTAGCCTTTATACCACGCTTGGAGCGGGGATTTGGGTGGCGATTTTGATCGCTATTGGGTATTATATCGGCGATCAAAAAGAGCTTATCAAAGAGTATTTAGCTCAAATCACCATCTGTTTATTGATAGCTGTAGCTATAATTACAATTATATATCTATACATACAAAAAAGGTTTAAAAAATGATAATATACTCTCTATTTTCGATGTTTATACTACTATTTAGCGGATATGTAGCTAAAAGATTAAGGATCATCTCGGCAAATAAGGCTATTGTATTTTTGGATTTTGTTTTGTGGTTTGCTTTGCCATCTTTGATTTTTGATAAAGTCTATCATTTGGTTGTGGATTTAAATTTGATTAGTATGGTATTTGTAGGACTTATCTCATCAGTGATAGCTGCTTTTGTAGCTGTAGCAATGGGATTTATGCTTAAATTTTCAACCGCAACTTTGGCTAGTGTAGCGCTCCTTAGTATGTTTGGCAATACCTTATTTATCGGAATTCCTATTGTTCAAGGATTATATGGCCAGAGTGCTTTGAGTATTGTTATTTTATTTGATCAAGTAGTTACGGCTCTGCCTATTAGCATTTTTGGGCCATTGATTTTGGGTTTTGGGACATCTAAGAAAAGCTCAATAATCCAAAATAGCCTTAAAATTATCAAATTTCCGCCATTTATCGCACTGGCTTTGGCTGTGATACTTAAAAATTTTAATCTACCTGAAATTATATTTGAGCCTTTAAAAATGCTATCTAATAGTATGGTGCCGGTGGCTCTATTTGCTGTCGGACTTAGACTTGGATTTAATAGTATTAAAAGCTCTTATAAGGCCTGTTCTGTGGTGATCTTTGCTAAGATGATATTAGCGCCAATTATATTTCTATCAATCACTAAGATATTTGGTATAGAGCTTAGCAAAGAGTGGATAATAGGATTGATAGAAGTCGCCACTCCACCGATGGTATTAGCAAGTGCTATGATATTAAAAGCCAATCTAGATTCAAATTTGGCTATCTCAAGTGTGGCTATAGGTATGATAACTATCTTTATTACAATGCCTATTTTATACTTTGTAGCTACTTGAAGCTTTGGACTAGATTACCTACTAGCAAATTCCATCCATCTACTAAGACAAAAATCAGCAATTTAAATGGCAAAGATATCATAACAGGTGGTAACATCATCATACCCATAGCCATCAATACAGAGCTTACTACCATATCGATAACTAAAAATGGCAAATACAACAAAAATCCTATCTCAAATGCGGTTTTAAGCTCACTAATTATAAAAGCGGGTGCTGCTATAGTCAAAGGGACATCATCTATAGTTGTTGGATTAGGAAGCTGGCGAATACGATAAAATAAGGCCAAATCTTTCTCTCTAGTGTTTCGTATCATAAATTCCTTAAATGGCTTTGCCCCTTTATCAAAGGCCTCTTGATAGCTGATTTGCTCATCTAAATATGGCTTTATGCCTTGCTCATAACTCTGCTTAGCCACTGGTTCCATAATAAAAAATGTAAGTATCAAAGCTATAGATATAAGCACACTTGTAGGTGGCATCTGCTGAGTACCCATAGCTTGACGCAAAAATGAAAATACAATAACCAATCGCAAAAAACTAGTCATTATAAATATCAAAGATGGTGCCAAAGCTAATATAGTTAAGACTACTAAAACATTTAAACTAGTTACTAGTTGTTGTGGTGTATCTGGTGCGCTCAAATTAAGATTCATAGTAGGCACAGTAACCGTATCAGCACCAAAGGCAAAAGCAAAAATCAAAAATATCAAAGCCAAATATCTCAAAAAAATCCCCTTTAAATAAGGATAATTCTACATTAAATTTAATTAAAGGCTAATAAAATATATTAAATTATCATTATAAATCATAGCTAACATATTGGTTTTAAGAGCCTAAAATGACTCTTAAAATAAAATAGTTTAATACTATCCTTCTTAACTTCGTATAAGCAATATTTATTTGACTAAAGCAACTTTTAAAACTTCAGTAATATCTTCAACACCAATTATCTCCATATTATCTCTTACTTGTTGTGGGATATCTTTTAAGTCTCGGTCATAATTTTTAAGCGGTATTATTGCTTTTTTTACTCCAGCTTTATATGCAGCAATTAGTTTCTCTTTTAAGCCGCCAATTGGTAATACCTTACCACTTAGTGTAATCTCACCAGTCATTGCTACATCGCTATAGATTGGCGTATCGCTTAAAATTGAAGCAATTACAGTAGTCATTGTTATTCCAGCACTTGGTCCATCCTTTGGCGTAGCACCCTCTGGAACATGAATATGCAAATCATAACTATCATAAACTGCCATATCTATGCCATCTTTATCTTTTTGAATTAAATTTTTTGAAATACAAATTTCACCCTTATCTATAAGGCTTTTTACAAGGCTAAAAGCTATCGTAGCAGACTCTTTCATTACATCACCAAGCTGACCTGTAATTTGCATAGCGCCCTTGCCTTTTATCTTTAATGCTTCAATTTTTAACACATCTCCGCCAACTGCTGTCCAGGCTAATCCATTTGCGATACCAATCTCATTTTTGCCACTGATAACTGTGATTTCAAAAACCTTTTTATCTAGATAATTTTCTAAATTTTTAGTAGTTATAGATATCTTTTTTGTCTGTTCGCTCAATATTTCAAGCGCGGATTTACGCAAAATATCAGCTATTCTATGGCGTAAATTTCTTACCCCGCTCTCTCTGGTATAGTCGCTAATTAGTAGATTTAAAGCATCCTTTTTAATTACTACTTCGCTACTTTTTAACCCATGTTTTTTAAGCTCATTAGGCCATAAATATCTCTTTGCTATCTCAAATTTTTCTTGTGGCGTATAGCTATTTAGCCAGATAAATTCCATTCTATCACGAAGTGGAGCCGGTATAGCACTAGCATCATTTGCTGTTGCTATAAATATTATCTTACTTAAATCTATATGAAAATTTAGATAATAATCTCTAAATTTACTATTTTGTTCAGGATCTAATATCTCAAGTAATACAGCAGTTGGATCACCCTTATATGAGCGTGCTACCTTGTCAATCTCATCTAATACTACCACTGGATTCATACTTTTAGCTTCGATTAGACCCTGAACAATTCGCCCAGGCATTGCCCCTATATATGTTCTGCGATGACCTCTTAACTCATTAACATCTTCAAGCCCACCAAGTGCAATTCGCACTAATTCCCTTTTTAAAGCATTTGAGATTGAGTTTGCTAAGCTTGTCTTACCAATTCCAGGAGGTCCTACAAAACATAAAATTGCTCCTTTATTATCTTCAAGTCCCCTACTATGCAAAAGCTCCTTAAGCCCAAAATACTCCACAATTCTGCTTTTTGGCTTTTCAAGTCCAAAATGGTCGCTATCTAACTCTTTTTGAACATCTTTTACCGTGAGTTTTTTGGTACTAAATTTACCAAATGGCATATCAAGCGCCCAGTCTAAATAGCTACTAGTCATACTAGATTCTGCACTATCAGTATGCATTTTACTTAGTTTTGAGATATTTTTTTCTATCTCTTTATAAGCATCATCACTCATAAATTTACGCCCAGCCTCAAGCTTATTTCTATACTGTGTTATTTGAGCCTCTTTATCTAAATCCATTCCTAGCTCACGCTGAATTTCTTTTAATTGCTCTTTTAAGAAATACTCTTTATTTGCCCTATCTAGCTTGGAGCTTACCTTGCTTTTTATCTCTTTTTGAAGTTTATTTGTTTCAATTTGCGCATTTAAATATTCTATGATATCTAGTATTTTTTGTTCTAAATTTAGCTGGGTAAAAAACCCATATGCTATATCCTTTTTAAGATGCAATGCACTACAAACCAAATCACAAACCCTACTAGCTTCATTGCTATCATCAATAGCACGAAGTAGATCAGGTGGAAAGAAGTGATTTAGCAAGCTTAAGCTTTTTACGCTCTCTTTTAACACATTTAGACCTGCTTCGATTTTACTTGATTCAAACTCTTCTAATCCAACGTTTTGGATTTGAGCAATTAGCGGATCGCTGCTTATATGTTGTGTAATCTTGCCACGGCTTAATCCTTGAAATAAAATTTTCACTCTGCCATCAGGCATTGCCACACGACGCATTACATTGCCAATTACTCCATATTCATAAATAGATTCAAAATCTCTCTCTCCAGAATGCGCGAGCTTAGAACACACTACCATAACCGCACTACTATTATTAATTGCCATATCTAACGCTTTTATATTTTTTTCATCACTTAAAAATATTGGCGTAATCATAAATGGGTATAAAAATAGCTCATCTTCAACTATAATAGGTAAATTTGCCAAACTCATACTCTCTCCTACTCAAATGGCGTCATATACCAAGGCAATTTGGCTTTAGTTGAATTAATATCATTTAGTGGTGAAATATCAATTCTATCTTGATAAATTGCTGCTGAATCATCTTTATCTAATCTATTGTATAGTTCATAAATATCAATATTTAAATAGTATTCAGCCAGTCTAAATTTAATCAACATAGTCTCTAATAGTGGCTTATATTGAGTATTTGGATAGTTTGTTAAGAATTCATTAATCTGCGAAATACTATCTTGAATCAACTTTTGATTGCGATTTGGCTTGCTAAATGAATCAAAATTTGCTTTTATCTTTAGATATTGGATATATTCTATGCTATCTTTTGTACCATATTTTTTGATATATTCATCTAGGTAAAAGTTAGCCATCTTATACTCTCCTTCATCTACATGAGCATTTGCCATAATTACTAAAACTTGCTCTAAATACGGGCTTGCTACATGCTCACTAGCAAATGATATATAGTGCTTATCTGCTGATTCTAGGTCTGCATCTTTGATATCATTTAAAATTTGATTATACCATTGATCTGGAGTGAGATTATATAGTTCATTATCTTTTTTTGCACCACAACCTGCTAACAAAGCCAAAGACAAAGCTAAAATAGCAGATTTGAATTTTATATTCATTAATTTTCCTTCATCTGATTAAAATTTGGTGATTATAGCAATATTTTGGTAAATTTGTGCGTTATAAGAAAAAATTTTATAAATTACGCTCAAACCCTATGAATTTGGAACAAAAAATGCTACAATACGACAAACCCAATTTTTAAGGAGAGTAAAGTGAAATTTTCTGTTAAAAACCCTATCCCTGGATTTGAAAACATCAAAGAGGTTGAGATAACTAAAATTGATGATTTCTTTGTTAAAATGCAAGATGTAGATAGCAAAACATCTTTTACTATGATTAATCCATATGCGCTTCGCCCTGATTATGAGTTTGATATCCCAACTCCATACAAAAATCTACTTCAAATAGGTGATAACTCTAAATTAGAGCTTTATGCTATTGTCGCTATCAGCAGTCCTATCGAAGAATCTACTGTGAATTTCTTAGCACCAGTACTTTGTAACACAACTGCTGCTACGCTAGCACAAATTGTCTTAGACAATCGCTACTATCCAAATTTCGGTCAAGCAGAAAAAATCAGCGCTTATGTCAAAAAACAATAAATCCTTGTAGTGGCTCACACGAGCCACGATATCTATGCGTTACGCCTTTTCATCTTTGGAGCTTATTTTATCAATTATTATTGTAGCTATTGCACTATCGTCACTTCCATCAATTTTGCAAATTTCAGTTAAAAGTACAAATGATGCTATATTATCTGAGGCGGTTACAGCTAGCTATACTAAACTATCAAATATTATTGCCCATCCATGGAATGATGCTATTAGCCCTAGTTTAGCTCAGCCGATTTATTATAGTAGTGAGTTACCATTAAATTCTCTTACTAGTAGAGTAATATCTAAAATTACGCCAAATAAAATCAACACTGCCAAAAATAGCATTAATGGCTTTAATGGTGATAATGGGCTATTAAAACCTGGAGTAGATTCAAAAAATTTATTAAATTTAGAGTATGCTATTAGTGTTGGATTTATAAATGATTTTAAATTTACTACAAATACTACAAATAATCCAACTGATGCTATTGCTATAAAGCTTACAACCAAAGCAAATACTAAGCCTATTATATTTTATAGTTATAGCTATAATATTGGCGAACCGCTAATAAGAAGCTTAATAATCCCATCGCCATGAAATTTAGCTTTATTAAATTTAACCATAAAATATCTAATTACGCCAAGTCAAATACTATTACATTTAAAAGCGCATTTAGCCTACTTGAGATGAGCTTTGTTATTGTTATTGGCGGGATTTTAGCTGGAATTATGATACAAATCTATAGCTCTTTACATACTAATTATCTACAAATATCAGCCACAAATCGACTAGAATCTACTGCTACAAATACTATGCTAATCATAAATAATTATCTTCAACAAAGCATAAAAGAGTCCATTTCCACTAGAAATGGCTCTAAAATTCAGCCACTCTATAAAAGTGCGAGCGCTAGCGAATTTATCTGGTTTAGCAAAAGCTTTGAGACGCTACAAAATAGCTCTAGCTATCATCAATGGAGTGGATTTATTGATATCTTAAATATACAAACAACAAATGACACAATCACTCTGCACTCGCCACTAAGCAAATTTGATACAAGTAAAAATGATAAAGTGTTAAACAATTTAAAACTTAATGATATTAGAATTATATTTAAAGGAAGTGATGAAATATACTCAAATACGCATAAAATCATAAGTGCCAAAGATGAACTAATAACCATCAAACGACCAAATCACCCTATTTTTATAAGTGAAATTTACTATCTAACTCACGCTCTAATCTCGTTAAATTTGCAAAATAACACATTATATTTAAATGAATTTAAACTAAATAATTTAAATAAAACTATTCGTTCCAACCCAATTGCTCGCAATGTAAGTTCATTTAATATCAAACAAAGTGGCGCAAATATTATCTTTCAACTTTGCTTAAAAGAGTCAAACGGTATAGAACTTTGCAAAAGTAGTAGCCTATGAAAAAACAAACAATAAATCGTTTAAAAAGTGGTTTTAGCTTGATTTTAGCAGTAGCGTTTATCATTGCTATAAGTGCCTTAGCGCTAAATACCATCACGCTTAGTTCTACTGCCACTATTAGTATTAATCATCTCTACCTTCACTCTCAAGCTAAATTAATAGCCATTTCAGCTACCCAAAACGCCATTGCTCAAATTCAGCGAAATGATTTTAACCAAAATTGTCCAAGTAAATTTAGTCTATTTTATCCAAATAGTAGTGATTATATTTTAAAATCTGAAGTTGTGATTATGCGCTATATAGGCGGTAAAATACCTCCAGCATGTAATGATAAAATTTGGAAAGAAATTAATGCTACCACTCCAAATATAGACGCAGCTATAATGCATACCATAGTCCAAACCAATCCAAATCTAGCTATAACTCCTATAAAAATAAGCAAAATAACCACCCAAAAGCCCTAAATAAGGATATTTATGCTAAAATAACATAAATTTTTAAAGGAGAATGCTATGAATACAAGTATAGTAGGCAGACAGTTTGAATTAACTGAATCTATCAAAAGTTATTGTGATAGCGCATTTGATGCACTTAGCAAGTATAATCTAGATATAATCTCAGCTAAAGCCATAATCTCAGCTGATGAAAGAAATGGCAAAAAAGGCTTTGATGTAGAGTTTGCTATTAACTTGGCTAAAAAAGATACAATAGTAATCCGTCAAAAAGATAAAGATTTATACGCTGCAATCGATTTAGCGCTTGATAGAGCTAGCAAAGTACTTCGCAGACATCATGATAAACTAGTAACTCACAAAAATAGCGATGAACTAAAAGAGTCTAGAATCATAGTAGATGAAGTATCAATCGAAGGTGCTGATGAGATTGTACCAACTGAACTTGAATTATACAAACCAATGGAAGTTGAAGAAGCTTTAACTAAATTAAAAGATAGCGGTGCGCAATTTTATGTATTTAATGATATGGATGCTAAAATGCGTGTTTTATACAAAAGAAATGATGGCAAATTCGGCCTATATTAATTATATAAAACTTTCTAAAAAAGGGAGGTAGTCCATCTGCCCCCCCCCTTTTTTTATTTTAATTTAATTTTATAGAGGTATATAATGGAGTATTGCAGCAGATGCCTGCAGACAAATACTCGCCCGGGGGTAGTTTTTAAAAATGGAGTTTGCGGTGCGTGTTTATGGGAAGAAGAGTCTAAAATAATCAACTGGAGTGCTAGAGAGAATGAACTAAAATCAATTGCTGAGAATGCTAAGACTAAATCCAAAGGGGCATATGATTGCGTTATTGGTGTTAGTGGCGGCAAGGATTCTACATTTCAAGCATTTTATGCTAGAGATATTTTAGGGCTTAGAGTTTTACTAGTTAATTGCGAGCCGATGGATATCACGCCAATTGGAAGAGCAAATTTTGAAAATTTAAAGCGTCATGGTTTTGAGACAATATCTATAAATCCAAATAGAAATTTAGCAAAAAAGCTGATAAAAAAAGCATTTTGGGAGTATCTAAATCCCGTAAAACCTCTTGAATACACGCTTTATGCCTCAGCATATATAATTGCTGATATGTTTAATATCCCTATGATATTACAAGGTGAGAATGCTGCTCTTACCCTAGGTGCTAAAAATAACCTACAAGATAGTAGTGGAAACGCTCTAAATATCGTAAATTCAAATACTCTTAAAGACAATCCAATAGAAATCTATATGGATGAAGAGACTGAACTAAAAGATCTATTTTATACAAAGTTCCAGTAGATGAACTCACCAAAAAGGGCGTAACTGCTGTATGGCTAAATTATTATACAAACAAATGGAGTATGCAACATAATGCAAAATTTGCTATTGAGCGAGGTCTTAGCATATATCCTAAAGATGTCAATCCATATGACCTAGGTACATATCGCAGATGTTTTCAATTAGATACATATATGACCATTGTTAATCAATATTTTAAATATATTAAATTTGGCTTTGGACAGTGCAGCGACCATGTAGCATATGATTTAAGAAGCAAAAACATCACTAAAGATGAAGGTAAATATCTACTTCGTGAGCTTGATGGCAAAT
Source organism: Campylobacter sp. P0085 (assembly GCF_002139495.1). Classification (NCBI taxonomy): domain Bacteria; kingdom Pseudomonadati; phylum Campylobacterota; class Epsilonproteobacteria; order Campylobacterales; family Campylobacteraceae; genus Campylobacter; species Campylobacter sp. P0085. Next base: position 191,192 of record NZ_MJKB01000002.1, read on the forward strand.
ATGGTGAATTTTATATGCAAAAGATGGCCTCTTATCTAGACTTAACACCAAGCCAAGTGTTAGAGTATTGCCAAAAATTTAGAGGCGATATGTTTGAACAATGCGAAGATGGCTGGAAGCTTAAAAACCCAATTTGGGAGCTAGAACCAATCCAAAACAAACATAATATCAAAGATATAATGAATAGACTTGGATTTTAATATAGTTTTATATTAGCTTTATTGTGGCTGTATTGCTTTATCTTTTTATTAATTTTTGATTGGCTTAGATAATTTATTTATAATCACGATGAACTAGTTTTTTAATGGCGTAAAAATCTACGCCTAAGAATCCAAGCATCAAAATTTTTACATAAAATACAGCGTAGATTTAAATTCTATGTAGATATTATTTTAATATTTGTAAATAAATTATTGAACATCTCATAATCTAAGCCAAAAATAATTCTTATCTATATTACTTATACTTTAAATTATTAAATAGGAATTATGCCCATAAGGCCAGCTTCCCTATGGCAAATTTGTCTCCATAAAAAGATAGGATATATGTTAAAATTGCATTTACTGTAATTATATTGCTTTTATACAATTCTTATCAAAGCTTATTAGCTTTTTCCAACAAAAGCATAAGCGCAATCCCTCTAAGCTACATAATTATTTACTTTTGATAATATGCTACTATTTTTTCTACCACTTTAGCTATTTTTTCTAGTGAGTCAATCTCTAAGTGTTCATTTATACTATGTGGAGAGTAGATATTTGGCCCTATTGATGCAGCTTCTAATCCATTTTGCTTAGCGACAAATACGCCGCACTCAAGCCCGGCATGAACAGCTTGAAATTTAACCTTAGGATTATTTTCTTGCATAAATTTCAAAACAACATTAGCAAATTCACCAATTTTTGGTGTCCAAGCCCCACTTCTCTCAAAAAAGCTTACCTCAAATCCTGCTAATTTTGCTAAGCTTGCAGTCTCAAATTTAAGCCTCTCTAGCCCATCTTCACTCATCGAACGAGCAAAAAACTCCAACTCTATAACGCCATCATTACTCTTAATCCTTGATAAGTTTATACTATCACGCACTATTTTTAGATTCTCATCATAGCTTCGTACTCCTTGAGAAAAGCTATTAATTAATGCTAAGATATTATCTCCAAATTCTAATACCTCCTCTCCAACGCCAAGCTCACGCACCACTACCCTATCATCACTATGTATTATCTCATCACAAATTACTATCCCTTTAGCATTTACAGGAATTGAGTTGCTACGCTCACCGCCATTAATATCTACAATTTTGCCATTATTTTTAGCAATAAATTCAGCTAATATTTTAATTGAATTTGGAATATCCTTAATAATCTCTAGTCCGCTATGACCGCCTGGTAAATTTAAGACACTTAGTTCATAAAGCCTATTATTAGTCGGCACTTTACTAGCTTTAATCCTAGCATGTATTAGCTCACCAGCAGCACAACCTATAAACACACCATCTTCATGTTCGCTATCAAGATTTAAAAGCCTACCACTTATAATGCGCCCATTAAAGCCATTTGCACCAATCAAGCCAACCTCTTCATTAGCACTAAATAACACTTCAAGATTTTCAAATTTCTCCATCATATCCATCATAATTGCTATGCCAATTCCATTATCAGCGCCCAAGCTAGAATTTTTAGCTCGTAAAATTTTTCCATCATCTATTAACTCAATATTTGGCGCATCTCCTACACAAACCATATCATAGTGTGACTGCAAGCAAATTTTTGGCTCACCTTTAATAGCGTAGATATTATCAAATTCATCAATCCTAACGCTAAATCCGCTCTTTTTAGCAAAATCAACTAGATAATCTCTAAGCTGCAAAGCATCAAAACTACAATGTGGAATAGTGCAAATTCCTTTAAATTTATCCAAGATTTCCATATTTTACTCCAAATTTTTATAAAATTATATCAAAATTAAACAAAATAATGGTAACATTATCACTATGAAAAATTTGATTATATTTGTGATTTTGGCACTATTTTTACAAGGGTGCCTTTGGGTAAATAAACGGGGAATTTCAGACAAATACTACAACAGTTGTAAGGAGTATTACGATGCAGCTGGTATATATCACAAAAAGTGTGATGAGAATTTAGTAGATTGGAAAGAGATATATGAATAATAAAGCTTACGATGAGCTTTTAAAGCAAATTTTGCAGCTGCCTAGCGATAATTGTGAACTTACATTAGATGAAAGTGTGCGGATTCATATCCCAAATTTCACTAAAGAGATTAAAGAAATTGCAGTTGCGCTTAAGCCGTGGCGAAAAGGACCATTTAATCTAAATGAGCTTTTTATAGATAGTGAATGGAGAAGCTTTGTTAAGTTTAATATTTTAAAACCATATCTAAATTTAAAAGGTAAAAGTATCGCAGATGTGGGGTGTAATAACGGCTATTATATGTTTAAAATGCTCGAATTTAATCCAAAAAGTATAACCGGGTTTGACCCTAGTGAGCTAGCATTTTTGCAATTTAGTTTTATTAATCACTTTATTAAAAGCGATATTGAGTTTAAAATTGCTGGTGTAGAGAGCTTGCCTGAATGCGGAAGTAAATTTGATACAATATTTTGCCTTGGAGTTTTATATCACAGAAGCGACCCAATAAAGTGCCTAAAAGAGCTAAAATCAGCAATGAATCCAGGCGGTGAGGTATTTATAGATACAATGTACATCGAGCGTGATGATGAAATGGTACTAAGCCCTAATGGTAGCTACTCTAAAATTCCAAATATTAGCTTTATTCCAAGTGTTAAAGCTCTTAAAAACTGGTGTCAAAGGGCTAAATTTAAAAGTTTTGAAATTTTAGCTACTAAGGAAACTGACTTGTTTGAACAGCGCAAAACAGAGTGGATAGATGGGCAAAGTCTTAGTGACTTTTTAGACCCAAATGATGACTCTAAGACAATAGAAGGTTATCCAGCACCAAAAAGAATTTATATAAGATTAACTTAAGGGTATATTATGAATGAGTATGATGAGAGTTTGCAAGATATTGGATTAATTGATAGTGCTGAGATTTTTCAAGGGCTTTTAAATATACCAGCTACTATAAACTCCACTTTATGCGGCGGAATAGTAGATATGAAACCAAACTATGCTAAAACTACGCTAATGACTAGCAATGAAATGGTTTTTGATGATGAAAAGCTAGTTCATGGTGGATTTATATTTGGTGCGGCTGAGTGGGCTGCGCATGTAGCTATAAATACGCTCCACTCTGTAACTATAGGCGCAAAAGTAAATCTATACGCACCAGCCAAAGTTGGCGATATGGTAGAATTTGAGGCGCACGCCTACTACGAAGAGTCTAAAAAGCGTGAGGTTAAGGTCATAGGCACAATCAAAGAGATTAAAATCTTTGAAGGCACTTATCAGATAGTTGTACTAGAAGAGCATATATTTAGACTTCAGCAACGTAAAATGACAAGCGATGAATCGCAACAATAAGGCTAGTATTAACAAATCTTGATTTGTTAATAAATTTAATCCATCTTATATAGGCGCAAAAGGCTAAATTGCCTGCGCCCATCTAATTAGCGAATTTCTCTCAGCATCTAAGCTTGTTGGTTCACCATGTCCTGGGTAAATTTTATAATTTTTTAACTCTACAGCACGTTTTAGACTCTGCCTCATTAATTTACCATCACTAAAAGGAAAATCATACCGACCAATTGAATTTTTAAATATAAAATCTCCGCTAAACATCACATCACCAGCCGTTATTACACTACATCCTGGAGTATGCCCTGGGAAATGGCAAAAGGCAAATTTAACTCCACTAAAATCAAACTCTTCTCCATCGCTTACTAAAATATCAGGGTTAAATTTAGCCTGCAAAAGTCCAAACGGGTCATTTTGACACAAAAATGCATCATCTTTAGGTATATAAATATCCACACCAAATTTTGCTTTAATAGCATCACAATCATAAACATGGTCAAAATGTCCATGCGTACAAAATATCGCTAATGGATTTTTGCACACACGCTCAATCCACTCTAGCGCACCATCGCCTGGATCGATTATAATCTCTCCATCACTTAAAACTACTACATAACAATTGGTTCCATAAATCCCAAAAGCTCTTGAAATAATCTGCATTTTTACTACCTTTTTTAAGTTTTTTTTCTAATATTCTAAGATAGATTTTACCATAATCTAGATATAATTTTGTATTATTTTTAATGGATGATATTAGTGGAAAATTTTAAATTATTAGAAAATAACCTTCTAAATTTTCTTGATTCTTACCTAAAAAGCTCTGGTGCTAAGGGTTTTGTCCTTGGACTAAGTGGCGGCTTAGACTCTGCGGTTGTGGCTACACTTTGTACCAAAGTCGCTCCTACAAAAGCACTCATAATGCCAACTTCTAGCTCAAATAAAGCAAATTTAAACGATGCTTTAGAGCTATCTAGTAAGCTAAATTTGGATTACCAAATTATTGATATTAGTGATATTTTGGCTAGTTTTTTACCTTTTAGCGATACAAATGATAAGCTAAGAGTTGGAAATATTGCTGCTAGAATCCGTATGATTTTACTCTACGATCACTCTAGTTTGCTTAATGCACTTGTTGTTGGTACAACAAATAAAAGTGAGAAAATGCTAGGATATGGTACGATTTATGGCGATATGGCGTGCGCACTAAATCCACTAGCAAATATCTATAAAAGCGATCTCTTTGAATTTGCGAGCTACCTTGGTGTTAATCACAAAATCATAGCCAAAGCCCCAAGTGCTGATCTATGGCAAAATCAAAGCGATGAAAGTGATATCGGATATAGCTATAAAGAGATTGATAAACTGCTAAAAGCTATAGAAAATGGCGAAGATTTATCTAAATTTGATAGCGACTTTAAAAATAAAATAACTGCTAGAATCACCAAAAATAGCTTCAAGCAAAAACTACCAGCAACACCAAATATATAAAATTAGGAGATTTGATGAGAGATATACCATTTTTTCGCCCGTTAATTACCGATAGAGAGCATGAACTTATCAAAGAGACCTTAGAAAAAAATGCAAACTATATGGTTGAGAATTTAGAAAATAATATAAAAGATTTCTTCGGTGCCAAACACGCTATCACCACAAATAACGGCACCGCCGCTATACACCTAAGCTTATGTGCTATGGATTTAAAGCGTGGAGATAAGATTATCTGCTCTGTTAATGCCTTTCCTAGTATCGCTCAAGTCATTAGACATTTTGATGCTGAGCCGATCTTTGTCGATATAAATGAAGATGATTTTAATATAGACCCAAATGAGCTAGAAAAAATCCTAAAAACTCAAAAACACAAAAAATTAAAAGCCGCATTTATAACCCATGTAGCTGGTCAGAGCGCTGATATGGACGCTATATACGCCCTTGCTAATGAGTATGATATAAAGATTATTGATGATGCTAGTAGAGCGATGGGCGCTACATATAAAGGCAAATTAATAGGCAATATGAGCTCATATATGTCTTGTTTTCAGATCAATCCCCAAGTCCAACACGCAGTAGCAACAACTGGTATTATAATTACAAATGATGATGAGATGGCTAGTCGTGCTAGACTAATTCGAAACCATGCTATAATCAACGATAGCTTCGATAAAGATGGAAATTTAGGCTATATGTATGATGTAATTGATATTGGGCAAAAATATGATCTAAATTCACTCTGTGCCGCATATGGAATTGCTCAGTTTGAAAAACTTGGAATGTTTATCGCACGCCGCAAGGCAATTGCAGCAATATATAATGAAGAGTTAAAAAATTGCCCACATATCACTACGCCACTAGCTAAGCGAGATCACATATATAACCAATATATTATTAAAATCGATAAAAATCGTGATAGTTTTGCTAGAGAACTAAAAGAGATGGGAATTAGCACTAGCTTGCACTACCGCCCTATGCATCTATTAAGCTACTATAAGACTAAATATCACCTACGGGTAAATGACTTTCCTAAAGCGCTTAAAACCTATCAACAAATTTTATCACTACCAATATATGCCGCACTTAGTGATGAAGAAGCGCTTTATATCTGCAATGCAGTCAAATCAGTAGCACAAAGTCGTGTTTAAACGCAAATTTCACGCTTGGCTAGAGAGATATTTTTACCAGCCAAGCGTTTTTGATATTATTGTTAGCGCCCTACTTTTACCGCTATCAGCAATTTATTATTGTATAGTTTGGATTAAATTCAAACTATCTAAGGCGCAAAAATTTCCAATCCCAATAATTAGTATTGGTAATCTAGTCCTAGGCGGAAGCGGCAAAACTCCATTAACTAAAGCAATTTTTAATGAGTTTAATAGTGAATTTAAAACCTTTATAATCCTAAGAGGCTATAAAAGAGAGTCAAAAGGTATGCAAATTGTAGCACTAAATGGTGATATAAAATGTGATGTAGCAACTAGTGGTGATGAGGCAATGGAATATGCTACAAATTTAAAAAATGCCAATATAATAGTCTCAAACGATCGCAAAATCGCTATTAATGAAGCCATTAATTTAGGGGCTAAGCTTATTATTTTAGATGATGGATTTGGAAAGGCTAATATTTTTAAATTTAATATTTTACTACGTCCAGCCAAAACCCCACGACTAAATTTCACCATCCCAAGCGGAGTTTATCGCTATCCAAGTAGCTTTTATGGTTTAGCTGATTTCATCCCAAACAGTAGCGATATAATCAAAAAAACGACTATCATAAATCCGCAGCCAAAAATGGTTTTAATGACTGCTATTGCTAACCCTTCAAGATTAGAGTTTATATTTAAAAAATGTATTGGATATGAGTTTTTTGGTGATCATCATAAATTTAATAAATTTGAGTGTGAAAATATACTAAAAAAATATAATGCTAACTCCCTTTTAGTAACACAAAAAGACTATGTAAAAATAAAAGATTTTGGATTAAGTGTTTCAATTTTAGACTTAAAAACAACGATTTCTCCAAATTTTGCAAATAAAATCAAATTATTTATCAAAAGCTACCAAAATTCAGATAAAATATATCAAACAAATCAAGAAGGAAAGATATGTTAAAAAGCAGTAGAACGGCTGAAGTCATCCTTAGTGCTTTGCCATATATCCAAAAATTTAGAGATAAAATTTTTGTTATCAAATATGGCGGAGCAGCTCAAATAGATGAGAAGTTAAAAAATAACTTCGCTAGGGATATTGTACTTTTACAGATTGTTGGTATTAAGGTTGTTTTGGTTCATGGTGGTGGCAAAACTATTAACTCATTTTTAGATCGGCTTGATATTAAGAGCGAATTTATTGATGGGCTTAGGGTTACAGATGCTAACACTATGGAAGTTGTAGAGATGGCACTTAGCGGCCTAGTAAATAAAGAGATCACTAGTATGCTAAATAAGCATGGCGCAAGAGCCATAGGCGTTAGCGGAAAAGATGATAATATGCTAAGAGCTAAGGTAATGGAGAATGGCAAATACGGCTTTGTAGGTGACATCACTAGTGTAGATGATAGGCTTATTAATTCTCTTTTAAATGATGGGTTGATACCAGTTATTGCACCAATTGCTATTGGTGAAAATTACGAATCATACAATATCAACGCTGATTTGTGTGCTAGCGCAATTGCTAGTAAATTAAAAGCTAGTAAGGTTATATTTTTAAGCGATATTAGAGGCGTGTTAGATAAAGAATCAAATTTAATCGGCAAACTAGATAAAGATAGTATTGAAACACTTAAAAAAGATGGTACAATCAGCGGTGGAATGATTCCAAAAGTTGATGCTTGCTTAGAGTGTATTCAAAATGGCGTAGGTGCAGCCCACATAATAGATGGCAAAATTCCACACTCATTATTATTAGAAATTTTCACAGATGAAGGTATAGGGAGTATAATCAAATGAAACTTTTAAGCATAATTTTAAATCAATTCGAAGTAACAAATTTAGCCAAGGAGCTAGCAAATCATAAATGCGTAAGCCAAATTCACAATCTAAACCCAATAAATGCAAAATCGTGGGCAAATAAAGAACTAGCTGCTAATCAAGCAATGCTAGTTGTTGTCGGTAAATTTAAAAAAATCAAGGCTATTTTAGGTGAATTAGACCCAAAAATATGCGAATATCTCTCCATTGAAAAGTTAAGCGAGATAAATTCAAAACACCTAGAAACTCTCCAAGCACTAACTGCCCCAATGCTAGTAGGCACTAGACTTCAAAGTGGTGATGAATTAAACGAATCAGTAAATTTAGATACTGCATTGCTAAATCCAGCAGCCAAATATGGCGGATTATATGCACCAATAAATTTACCACTAATTAGTAAAAAAGAGTTTAAAAAATTAGCTAGATTAAATTATGAAGATTTTGCGCTAGAGATTATTAAAAAATTTAACTTTAATATTAGTTTGAATAAATTCAAAAAAGCACTTAGTAGATATGAGAAGTTTGATAAAAGCGCTGTTGAGATTAAAAGAGTTCATAAAGATCTATATATTAACGAGCTTTGGCATGGGCCTACAAGAGCCTTTAAAGATATGGCACTTCAGCCTTTTGGAGAGCTTTTAAGCTCTATTTCTCATGGTCAAAAACAGCTAATAATGTGTGCTACTAGCGGCGATACTGGCCCAGCTACACTAAGCTCATTTGAAAATGCTAAAGATATAAAAGTTGTCTGCCTATATCCAAAAAATGGTACCAGCGAGGTTCAAAGACTTCAAATGGTAAATCAAAAAGCACCAAATTTAAAAGTAATCGGAATTGAGGGCAACTTTGATGATGCTCAGCAAGCACTTAAAGAATTATTAAATGATAATGAATTTAAAGCAGTTTTAGCTGAATTAGGCTACAATCTTAGTGCTGCAAATTCGGTCAATTTTGGTAGAATTTTATTTCAAATTATCTACCATATCTATGTCTGCATAAGTATAAACAATAATAAAGAACCAATTGATATAATTGTTCCAAGTGGTAATTTTGGTAATGCACTTGGCGCTTACTATGCTAAAAAAATGGGTGCAAATATTGGCAGAATAAAAATTGCTTCAAATCAAAATAATATCTTAACTCAACTTTTTACTACTGGTATTTATGATTTAAATAATAAAGAGTTAATTTCAACAATCAGCCCAGCAATGGATATTTTAGTTAGTTCAAATGTTGAGAGATTGTTATTTGATAAATTTGGTGCAGTTAGAACCAAAGAGCTGATGGATAGCCTAGCAACAAACAAAAAATACGAACTAACAAACGATGAGTTAAATGTACTAAAAGCTGACTTTGATGCGGCATTTTGCACTGATGATGAGTGTATAGAAAATATCTCTAAAATGGCAAAATCAGGTATATTAATTGACCCGCATACTGCGACTTGTCTAAATTTAGTTAATGATGAAAATATAACCGTGATAACTTCAACTGCTCAATGGGTTAAATTTACTCCAAGTATGATCAAAGCGCTAAAAAATAGAACCAGCACCGATGAACTTGCTGATATGCAATTACTAGCTAGCAAATATCATGTAAAGCTTCCAAAAAGTATAATCAAACTATTTAAAGAAGAGGCTATCCATACTGATATAGTCAAAAAAAATCAGATAAAATCAAATATTATAGAGTGGATAAAACAATGATAGTAATACCTGCACGACTAGCCTCTACTAGATTTGTCAATAAGATCCTTGCTGATATCGGCGGGGTTCCTATGTTTGTTAAAACTGCTCAGTTAGCAAATAAATGCGATGATGTTGTCGTGGCTTGTGATGATGAAGATATCCTGCAAATTGCACAAAAATTTGGAATAAAAGCGATAATGACTAGTAAAGCTCATGATAGTGGCACTGATAGAATTAATGAGGCGGTCAAAAAGCTTGGATTAAAAGATGATGAGATTGTAATAAATTTACAAGCAGATGAGCCATTCTTTGAGGAGAAAAATCTAAGCAAATTTAAAGATTTTACCTCTCAAAGAATAAATGATGGTGCATTTATGACGAGTTGCTTAAAATTTGCTAGCTCAGAAGAGGCTCAAAATCCAAATTTAGTCAAGGTAATCACAGATATAAATGATTATGCTATATACTTTTCACGCTCATTAATTCCATATCCAAGAAGTCGCTGTGATCTGTATAAAGCGCATATTGGAATCTATGGTTATAGCGTTAGCACATTAGCACAGTTTTGCGCACTTACAACTAAAGAACTAGAAAATATAGAAAAGCTCGAACAGCTTCGTGCTATCTCAAGTGCTAAAAAAATTGCAATGCTAGAGATAAATAGCCAAAGCATCGGCATAGATACTATTGATGATTTACGAGTCGCTGCTAATAAATTTGGATTTAAATCTACCCTGCTATGAGTGTCATTGCCAAAGAGCTAAGATCATATCCTAAGATCTATCATAAGCTACTATTATTATACATTATCATCTTAGCCGTATATGGCTCAATGTTTGCATACTCAGGAATATTTTTTTTATTTATAAATTTTGCCATATGTTTCTTTGTATCAATGGCGCTTTATATAGATTTTAACGAACCTAAATTTGAAAAAATTATAAAATTATGGATACAGCTTAGTGCTACGTATATCATGGTATCATCTATTTTGGTTTTAGGGTGGGGTTATGGATTTGAGCTATTTTTACTTGAACTTATAGCTATTAACTACGCCTCGCCTCTTAAGAATTTAATCTTAAAAATTACGCTTCCACTATTGCAGCTTACGCTATTTATTATTTTATATTTTACCTTTAGCGGACTTGATGTAAACTATGGCTCTGAGACTATTAAACATATTAGTTTTATCTTTTGTTTTTGTATGATTGCGGTGAAATTTTTTGTATTACAAGATAACACTAACACCATCTCGACTCTTGATATAATTGCTACACAAAAGCAAAATATCAGCTATAAAAACATTGCTGAGATTGACTATCTAACTGGTCTTTATAATAGAGCACCAATGAATGAAATTATCTCTAAGCATTTTAAAATGCTCTCAAATCATCAAATTCGTTCTTTAGCTATCATTTTATGTGATATAGACAACTTTAAAAATGTAAATGATACTTATGGACATATCTTTGGAGATATTGTTTTATCAAAAGTTGCTGAGATTTTAAATATTAAAATATCTAAATTTGGTAAAATTTGCCGTTGGGGTGGTGAAGAGTTTTTAGCTATTATTCCAGCACAAAACTTCAAAAAGTGTATCCAAATCGCAGAATCAGCCAGAATTGCTATCCATAGCGCTAATCCTGATAAGGTTCCTATCAGCACAACATTTGGACTACTATATATAGAAGACCCAATAGAGATAAACCAAGCAATTAGCATAGCTGATAACCTACTCTATCGTGGTAAAAATCAAGGCAAAAACCAAGTTGTATCGGAAAAATATGAACCTAATCAAAGATAACCTAACCTTTAATTTTAAATTTATAATAACCCTATTTTTAGTTGTAACACTTCTATATTCTATAGTATTTTATCTAATTGGTATGAGTGAACTATCAGTTATATCATTTCTTGGAATTTTTATCTATTTTATCTCACTTAAGGCCATAGATGATAATAATTATGATAGAGCATTTTTCTTAGCACATCTTCATATAGTAATCTCATCGATGCTTGCTACTGCTATACTTGGATGGGATTATGGATTTTACCTTATTATTATTGCAATTGCTTCGACTACATATCTAAATATTTTTAGAAAACGTATCATAAACTATCTATTAGCTGGATTTGATTTTATTGGTTTTATAGTTGTCTATATGATCTCAAATGTATATTTTCCAAAAGAGCCAGGCGACTTTTCACAAATATTTTATCTTAGCAATCTTGCTTTTTTATTGTTTTTATTTATGATAATTTTTAAAATTTACAATACTGTAAATCAGATAAATATCAAAGATCTTCACAAGCACAAAAATGAATTACGAACTGCTTCACAAACAGATCATCTAACTGGTCTAATTAATAAACGAGCCTTACACTCTATTTTAACTAAAAAAAATAATAAAACAATTACAATTGCTATGTGTGATATTGATAATTTTAAAAGTATAAATGATAAATTTGGTCATAACATCGGCGATGAGGTTCTAAAAACTTTAGCTAAAATATTCACAGATAACGCTAATAAATCTGATATAGTCTGTCGCTGGGGTGGCGAAGAATTTGTCATTGTAGCTACAAATACTAGTAGAGCAAACTTTATTACTCAAATTCAAAATATCAGATTTATCATAAATAAAACACCAGTTAAAGTCTCTACCGATCGCTCAATTCACTTTACTGTGACATTTGGGATTTCTGATAGTGGAACTGACCCAGACAAACTCACTGACCAAGCTGATAAACGCTTATATAAAGGCAAACGAAGTGTCAAAAATTGTATAATCACAAAATAAAAGCAAATGCCCAAAGAGCAAAAATATTAAATTTGACTAAATTTATCTAGCGTCGCTGCTTTGAGCTTAGCAGCGACAAATATAAATTTATTTTTTCATACTACCTGTTTTGTTAAATCTATCATGCCAACTTAGAGCTTCGCTTAATATATGTGGCGTGTGGCCTGGTTTTGGCTGAGCGCACGCTCTATCGAAGTAGTCTTGTAGCATATCTCTATAATCTGGATGAGCTATAGCTATCATTTTTTGTGCCCTTTCTCTTGGACTACAACCCCTTAAATCAGCATATCCATACTCGGTTACTACCACCATAGTATCATGCTCAGTGTGATCTACATGGCTCACAAAAGGCACAATAGCTGATATCGCCCCACCCTTTGCTACTGAAGGGGTTAAAAACAGAGATAGATAGCCATTTCTAGCAAAATCCCCGCTACCGCCGATTCCATTCATCATCTGCGTACCCATAACATTAGTTGAGTTTATATTGCCATAGATATCGGCTTCTAACATACCATTCATAGCTACAACCCCAAGGCGTCTTACTAATTCTGGGCTATTTGATATCTCTTGTGGGCGAAGAATTATATGCTCTTTATAGAAATCAACATTTTTTCTAAATTCCTCCACAGCAGTTGGACTAAGCGATAGAGCTGAAGCTGAAGCTAGATCAACGGTGCCATCTTTAACAAGATCTAGCATACCATCTTGGATAACTTCTGAGTAGCACTCAAGTCCTTTATATCCAGCCTTGCTAAGAGCGGCTAAAACAGCGTTAGCCACATTACCGATACCACTTTGAAGTGGTAGTAATTTACCCTTTGGTAATCTACCAGCAGCCTCTTCGGCAGCGAAAAATTTAGCCACATTATCACCAATGGCTATTGAAACCTCATCAAGTGGAGTAAATCTATTTAGCCTATCTTCAGTAGAGCTTAATACCACACCTACAACCTTATCAAAATCCACGCTCATATATGGACTTCCTATGCGATCTCTAGCAGTTTTAAGTGGAATTGGCTCACGAAATGGTGGTTTGGCTTGGACATATATATCATGAAATCCCTCTAGCTCTTTTGGTTGATGAATATTTAACTCCAAAATTACCTTTTTAGCAGCATTTAACCAAGCTTGGTTATTGCCTACTGAGGTGGTAGGGATTAATTTACCATCTTCTGTGATACCTGAAATTTCAATCACAGCAAAATCCATATCACCAAAATATCCACACTCTACTTGCCACGCAAGAGATGATAGATGGACATCTAAATATCTAGTTTCACCAGCATTAATACGGCCTCTCATGTTTGGGTCTGTATTAAATGGAGTTCTAAACTCAACACAATTAGCCTTAGCCAAAATACCATCTAAATCCACATCAGTGCTAGCACCAGAATATATACTAATCTTATATTCTTGACCAGCTTCATGTAGCTTTTGAGCTCTATTGGCAATTGCGATTGGGATATATAAAGGGCTTCCAGCGCCGACAAATCCACTAAATCCTATTTGAGCCTTATGCGGAATGAGAGCCGCTGCTTCATCTGCTTTGATAACCTTAGATAGATATCTAGCGTCTTTGATACGACTAGTATCATTTATAGTATTGTCAATCATTTTTATCCTTTAATTAAAATTTAGCTTGATTATAAGCAAAATTTCTATAATTTCTCTTATAATATTAATAGTAGAAATTTATTTTAAGAAAAATTTAAAATTTAAATTAAAGGCTTTACCATACCAGCCTCGGCTAAAAAACAGCTTGGCTGATACTCGACTTTTCTTATCTTGTCATATTTGGCATAGCTTAGCACCAATTCATCCTTTGCCCTTGTTACAGCGACATAAAATAGCCTTCTTTCTTCTTCTATATCACTCATTAATCTTGAATTTGGAAATCTACCTTGAGCTAGATCCACTACAAAAACAAGGCTAAACTCAAGCCCCTTACTAGCATGGATTGTGAGCAAATTCACCCCTTCGCCCTCGCTCATTTCGCTTTTGCCAAGGGTTAAAAAGTTATAAAAATTATCAATATTATTGTGTCTTTTACTAATCTCTAAAAGCACCTTAGCCTTAGATATTATCCGCTCTGTTACGCTGCTTTTAAGCTCGTTATCTATATTGCCATTTTTTAGGGTTGCTCTTTTGGTTGCTAAGATATCAACTATAATACTATAAATTTGAGATTTTATCACCTTATCTATAATTTGATATGGTGAGCTATTTTTATCTAAATTCACTATCAAATTCCTAAGCTCATACAAAAATATCGCACCATTTTGATTTAAATTTGAGTAGTTTAAAACAGGAGATTTCATAAACTCATCATCAAATCCAAGCTCACAAAATCTATTTGATGGCATAAATTCGCTAAAATCATCAAATAATCCAAGCTGATGATTATGCCTTTTGGGGGCTAATTTAGCACTATTTTTATCTGGATTTATAAGGCCTTTTATGATGCTACCATCTCCAGATGAGATTAAAATTTCAAAAATCTCCTTAGCGTGAGCGTTGCCAACTCCTTTAGCATACTCTAAAATATGTATAAATGACATAATATCTTTAGGATTTACCAAAATCGATATCAAATCTATAAGCGCCTTAATCTCACGAGACTCAAAAAAGCTCACTCCGCCTTTTCTTTTACAGCTTATGCCATACTCTTTTAAGGCTATCTCTAGTCCATCAGCACTTGAGTTATTACGAAAGATTATAGCGATATCATTTTTATTATATCTGCTATTTGAGATTAACTCTGCTACTGCATTATACTGGATAAAAAGCTCATCATAAACAAGCAAAATAGGCGATTTAAACTCCCCCTCACGGCTTACTTCAAGCGATTTTGGATATAATCTAGGATTATTAGCTATGACTTTATTTGCCAAGGCTAGGATTTTAGCACTTGAGCGGTAATTTGTATTTAATGAAAATATATTAGCATCCAAATATCTATCTTTAAAGCTACCAATTATCCCTATATTTGCCCCATTAAAGGCATAAATACTCTGGTCAAAATCCCCCACGCAAAATAGACTTTTGGTATTAAAAGCATCTATGAGTGAGCCTTGAAGTGAATTTGTATCTTGATACTCATCAACCAAAATTTCATCAAAATAAATTCTAGCACCCTTTTTAAGCTCATTTCTCATCTTAATTAATAGATCATTGAAATCAGCATAGTTAAAATTGCTCTTAGTCTCTTCAAACTCACGCAAAATATCATCATAAATTTCAGCAAATTCCACCTGATCTGGATAATTAACACTAAACCAATCTACAAAGCTCTCACCACCTACGCAACTATTACAAAATAAAGAGTATATATCATACAAATACGCCCCGCTATATCCCTTAATATCGCTAATTCTATGAAATTGCCTTCTATCTGTGATACTCTTTAATAGTGTTTTTAATTCGCTAGGTTGCTTTAAAATCACCCCTTTATCAAGGGATTTTAGAAGTGAATTTGATACAGAGTGAAATGTCCCAGCTGTGATTTGAGATACTATATCACTATCAAAGTAACGCCCCAATCTCTCTATCATCTCACTAGCGGCTTTATTGGTAAATGTTAATAACAAAATTTTATTAGCCTTTATCCCTGAGTTTAGAAGATGAGCTATCCTAGCTACAATTGTGCTTGTTTTGCCTGTTCCAGCACTTGCTATGATGAGATTATGCCCCATAGACGCTGTGGCTGCTCTATACTGCTCTTTATTTAGCTTTGAAAGTGGCATTATTTAGCCTTATTAGAGCGATCAATTGCTTTTGTATGCGCTTCATAAGTAGAGCTAAATATATGAGCACCTGTGCTTTTATCTCTTACAAAATATAGATAGTTTGTCTTTTTAGGAAAAATTGCTGCTTTTATCGCATCAAAGCTGACATTACAAACGGCATTTGGTGGTAGGCCTGCGTATTTATATGTGTTATACCTAGTGTTGTCTTTGGCTATTCTTTGTGGGGTGATCTTTTCATGAGAGTATAGATCATAATTTAGCGTTCCATCCATTTGGAGTTTCATACCAATTTTTAACCTATTGTATATAACAGAAGCTACTAAAGCCATCTCGTCTTTGTTAGCAGCCTCTTTTTGCACTATAGAAGCTACAGTGATAAACTCATACCATCGTCTCTCATCCCATTCGCCAAAAATCTTTCTACTTAGACTCTCATGCTGTTTTTTAGATGTGTTAATTAGATAATAAACTAAATGCGCCTCCCCAATTCCAACTGGAACTTTATATGTCTCAGGGATTAAAAACCCCTCTTTTATAGGTGCATTTTCTAAGTAGCTTTTCATTAATTCATTATAATTTAGCCCTAAATTTTTAGAAATTTCATAGAAAAAATATGCTGTAGTTTCACCAGGAATAAGTGTAATATCTCTCATTGCAGCTTTAGCAGTTGTAAGCTTATACAAAAAATCAAATTTGCTAAGGCTAGTCTGCCCAATTTCAATCCATCCAGATTGTGGAAATCCCATCAAAACTAAAATATATTTATCAAATTCATCAACCTTAAAATTTAGCTTAGCTAAATAAGATATAATTTCGCCTACACTTCCCTTTGGTAAATATACCGCCTTGCTGGTATTCATCGTTTGAGATAGTGAAGCAAAAATCGATAGGAAAAATATGAGTACAATTTCACAAATGATAAACAAAAACCGCTTTTTAGCTCTGTTTTTAATGCTATTTATTTCCATTTTTGTTGCCCTTTTTATATGGTTAAAAATTGGTATAAAGATAGAAAGTTTAAATTTTAGCCAATTTAAAATTTCGCAATTATATATAAAATTAGATAACAAAATTACACTAAGAGTAAAAAATATCGATATTTTACCATTGACTAATGAAAAAAATAACACTAAACCATCCTTAGAACTTTTACATTATCTAAGCTGGATTGATATGCTTTTTGAGACAATTGAACTTACAAATATTACAAATGGTGAGTATAAATCATACTTTATCTATGCTGATAATAAATTTAATCTAAATAATAAAGATTTATATGTAAATGCAAATTTTGCTAGACAAAATCACAATCTAAATGTTGCCGTAAATGAGATTAAATTAAAAGATTTTAACACTACAATTAATGGATATTTAGAGCTAAATTTCTATAATGATAGACATAAATTTAGTGGAAAATTTAACTCCTATGAGCTTAGCGGAAATCTAGGACTAAACATAGAAAATGATATTTTAACCTATGAACTTAGCGATGTGAGTGCTAGTACTATTGAGCAGTTTATGAACGCTTTAGCTAATATTACTGGGCTTGATAATGAGATTAAAAACTGGATTTATGGGTATATAAAAGCTAAAGATTATAGGGTTGAGATTTTACGTGGTAAATTTGATTTAAACTCCAATGATCCGCTAATCTCAAAGCTCTATGGTAAAGCTACAGCAGTATCACCAGTAGTAAAATTTCACCCAAATCTCCCAGCAGCCACTGCTAGTAGCGTAGATGTGATATTTGAGAATTCTGGACTTAAATTTGATATAAAAGATCCAAAATATCAAGGTTCTAGCGCTATAATAAATTTAAGCATAAATGAGTTAATTAATAAACCAAATTTAATACTAGATATTTATACTAAAACATTATATAGTAATGATATAAATAATATACTAAAAGCCTACAATATAAATATCCCAATCACGCAAAATAGTGGCAATATGAACGCAAAGCTTCGCTTAATCATAGACCTAAGCAATATAATTGTACAAGCCAATGGGGAGTTTATACTTGATGGCGATATTGATATCTCTGGGGCAAAATTTAATACCAATCATGCTAAAATAATTTTAAAAAACGATAAACTCACCATAGAAAATAGCCATGTAAAAAATAGTATTTTTGATGCAAATTTTAGTGCTTTTATTGATGCAAATACACAACAAGCATGGTTTGATACTAAATTTAACTCTATTGCTATTCCAAATCTACTTGATATTAAAAATCTAGATGATAATATCACACTCGAATTTAGCAAAGCCCCAAAAATTAACTCCAAAACTTTAGGATATGAACTAAATATTACCAATCCAATTACTCTAAATATACCTAGCATAGAACCGCTTAAGCCCTACTCTACGCTTATAAATAATTTAAATATCACTAAAGCTGCAATTAACATCACAACTAATAATTTTATAGATATCAATGCAAGAGTTAATGATGCTAAATTTAATATTCCAATGCTAGCTAAAAAGGATGGAAATTACACCGATGATAACTTTACCATTAATGTTAGCAATATTATTAATGTAAAAAGTGATAGTGGCATAGTAGAGGCTAGCATAATTAATGATGAGGTAAATATATTTTTAAATTCAGCCAAAATTACTATAAATTCTAATGCTGCCAAAGGTGATTTTGATAAAAATCTAAACTTTATAGCCAATGATACTATATTAAATATAGCCGATGTTAATAAAAGTGTATCGTTTGATCATTTTAGCGGAAATAAAACTAGTGATACTATTAAATTTGATGGGGAATTTGATGGAGGATATATATCTATTACCGAAGGTAAAGGTATATTAAAGATAAAAGGAAATGGTATATCAGCTACAGCTGTCAATGATATTTTAGATTTAAATACATTTAGCGAGGGGGTTTTTGGATTAAAAGTTATGGGAAAAAATAGCAAAAATTTCAAAGCTGACCTAGAATTAAAAGATACATATCTAAAAGATTATAAAATTTACAATCAACTTCTAGCATTTTTAGACTCTATTCCGAGCTTGCTTATTTTTAAGGTACCTGATTTTAATAATAAAGGCTTTAGTGTTAAAGATGGAATTATAAGGATTGGACGAATCGATGATAATCTAACAATTCATGCTATTGATATCGAAGGTGCAACCGCTGATATAGTTGGCAATGGAACGATAAATCTAGCCACAAATCTCATTGATATAACTTTGGAATTAAAATTATTAAAAGATGCTAGCTCAATCATTGATAAAATTCCATTAGTCAACCACATACTATTAGGCAAAGATAAAAGCATATCTACAATTATAAAAATTAGCGGAACAATTGATGAGCCAATTATTACAACACAAGTAGTGACTGATGTCTTAAAAACCCCATTTAGTATAATCAAAAATACACTAACCTTACCATTTGTGATTTTTGAATGATGATTAAATTTAGTTAGTTATAATATCAAGACAAAGGAGAAAATATGCAAAAACATCAATTTCAAACACAAGTGAGCGATCTTTTAAATTTAATGATCCACTCACTCTACTCTAATAAAGAGATATTCTTAAGAGAGTTAATCTCAAACGCAAGCGACGCACTAGATAAGCTAAATTATCTATGCTTAACTAATGATGATTATAAATCACTTCAATACACCCCTAGAATTGATATCAAACTAGATAAAGAGGCCAAAACATTAGTAATCACAGATAATGGAATAGGCATGGATGAAGATGATCTAATCAACAATCTAGGCACCATCGCAAGAAGCGGAACAAAAGGCTTTATAGAATCTATGAGCGGAGATGCGAAAAAAGATAGCTCATTAATAGGTCAATTTGGGGTTGGATTTTACTCAGCATTTATGGTGGCAAACAAAATAGAAGTTATCAGTCGCAAAGCCCTAAGTAGCGAAGCTTATAAATGGAGTAGCGATACAAATGGATATGAAATTTCAAAATCCACGCTAGATAGCTACGGCACACAGATCACTCTATACCTTAATGATGATGAGTTTACAGATAGTTTTAGAATAGAAAATATCATTACAAAATACTCAAATCACATTCCATATCCTATCTATATGGATAGAGATGAGTGGGTAGCCCCACAAGATGAGAACAAAGAGGGGCATTATGAGAGCAAAAACTCTCAAATCAATAAAGCAAGCGCCCTATGGAGAATGAGTAAATCTACTTTAAAAGATAGCGATTACAATGACTTTTATAAGCAAATAAGCCACGATAGTAGCGATCCACTACTCCATATCCATACAAAAGCAGAGGGCAAAATAGAGTATTCTACCCTATTTTATATCCCATCAACTCAACCATTTGATCTATTTAGAGTAGATTATCAAAGTGGTGTAAAACTCTATGTTAAGCGTGTATTTATCACTGATGACGCTAAAGAGCTTCTACCGCCATATCTTAGATTTGTGCGTGGGGTTATGGATGTAGAAGATATCCCATTAAATGTAAGCCGTGAAATTTTACAAGAGAATAAAATTCTAACCGCAGTCAAAGACCAAAGCGTCAAAAAAATCCTAAGCGAATTAGAAAAACTACTAAATAACGATAAAGAAAAATACTCCAAGCTCTACTCTCTTTTTGGTAATGTTATCAAAGAGGGCCTATATGGATTTAATGCTAATAAAGATAATATCTTAAATTTATGCCTATTTAAATCCACTCTAAACGACAAGCCAATCACGCTAAAAGAGTATAAAGCCGCAATGAAAGAAGATCAAAAATCGATATATTATATCAGCGGCCAAAATGAGAGTATGCTACGAAACTCACCACTTTTAGAAGGGTTTAAATCCAAAGGGATAAATGTCCTAATCTGTGATGAAGAGATAGATACAATAGTCTTGCCTATGGTAAATGAGTATGACTCCACACCATTTAAGAGTATAAATAGCTCTGATATAGATAGCGAGATAACTAGCAGTGAAATTTCAACTAGTGATGAGACAAACGCCCTAATAAGCAAAATCAAAGAGATCTTAAAAGATGAAGTCAAAGATGTCAAAATATCAAATCGCCTAAGCGACTCCGTAGCGTGCCTAATCTATGACAAAAACGACCCAGATTATGCTATGCAAACTCTATTAAAACAGATGGGTCAAGAAGCACCAAAAATCAAGCCAATCTTAGAGATCAATCCAAATCACGAAATCATCACCAAATTAGCTAATAACGAATTGATGATAAACGATGTTGCTATACTGATCCTAAATATGGCTAAAATCAGCGAAGGTATGAGCATAGAAAATCCAAGCGAATTTAGCTCTAAACTCGCTAAAATTATATCCAAAGCTCTATAAATTTACTCTGCCCTACTCTGGGCGGAGATACTCTATCAAACTGAAATTTATAAATAAAATTAATTATAATGTTACGATTATACACACCCAAACGATTTTTTAAACAATTTTTATAATTTATCTTAAATTTAATAATAATTTACGCTAAAATGAAATTTCAAAAAATTTTTATCGATAGGAGTCTATATGCAATGGACACAGGTATATGATCCACTTGGCAATATATGGCTAAGTGCGTTGGTGGCGTTTTTGCCAATTTTATGTTTTTTGGTTTCGCTTTTAGTTTTTAAGCTAAAAGGCTATATGGCTGCTTTTTTAACAGTTATTTTGGCTTCTGTTTTGGCGTTATTTGTATATGATATGCCTTTTTCTCTCATCGGTGCTAGCTTCGTTCAAGGCTTCGCACAAGGTATGTGGCCTATCGCTTGGATTATCATCGCTGCGATATTCTTATACAAACTTTCAGTCAAATCAGGCTCATTTGAAGTTATCAAACAAAGCGTTATTAGCATCACTCCAGACCACAGAATTCAAGTTATCTTAATTGGATTTTGTTTTGGCTCATTCTTAGAAGGTGCTATCGGTTTTGGTGGTCCAGTTGCTATCACTGCTGCTCTTTTAGTTGGTCTTGGACTTAAGCCTTTATATGCTGCTGGATTGTGTCTGATAGCTAATACTGCTCCTGTTGCCTTTGGTGCTGTGGGTATTCCTATTATTGCTATGGCGAATTTAGTTGGTGTAGAACAATATGAAGTCTCAGCGATGGTTGGTAGAATGCTAGTTCCACTTAGCCTTACTGTTCCATTTTTCATTGTATTTTTAATGGATGGATTTAAAGGTGTTAAAGAGACATTTCCTGCAATTTTAGTAGCTGCAATTAGCTTTACTGCTACACAATTTATCAGCTCAAACTACCTTGGTGCCGAGCTTCCTGATATTGTTTCTGCTGTTGTATCTCTTATTTGTACTACTGCATTTTTGAAAATTTGGAAACCATCTAATATATTTAGACTTGATGACCAAACAGACTTTACAAGCAAAACCAAGCTTAGTAATGGCCAAATATTCAAAGCTTGGCTACCATTTATCCTATTAATCGCTTGTATAATTCTATGGACTCAACCATGGTTTAAAGCGCTATTTGCTAAAGGTGGGGTATTTGATTACACAGTTGTAACCTTAGCTGCTAACAATGTAGGCACAAGCATAGTTGATGCTACTGGTAAGGCTATTGGGTTAAATTTAAATATCAGCTTTGTAGGCCTTCAAGCTGGCACCGCTATATTACTAGCTGCTTTCTTATCAATTTGGTTTTTAAAAATCAAAGCAAATGACGCCGCAGATTGCTTCTGGGATACGCTAAAAGAGATGGCAATTCCTTGTATCACAATCGGTCTTGTTGTATCATTTGCCTTTATCGCTAAAAACGCCGCTATGAGTACAACTCTAGGTCTTGCCTTTGCTCAAACTGGCGATGCTTTTGCCTTCTTTAGCCCTGTGATTGGCTGGATAGGCGTATTCTTAACAGGTTCAGATACAAGCTCAAATCTTCTATTTGGCCCACTTCAACAAGTTAGCGCTAGAGAGCTTGGTGTTGGTGAAGCACTATTTTTGGCAGCCAACTCAGTTGGTGGTGTCGTAGGTAAGATGATAAGCCCACAAAGTATCGCTATAGCGTGCGCTGCTGTTGGTTTAGTAGGTCGTGAGAGTGAGTTATTTAAATTCACACTTAAATACTCAGTTGCTTTCATTATCTTAATTGGTATTTGGACTTTAATCATCGCATTCTTTATGCAAGGAATTATCCCAGATATCGTATTTAAGGGTTAACATCTATGAGAAAAGTATATTTTTTCGCTACTTGCCTTGGTAGTGCTGCTATGCAAGATAGCGTTTTAAATGCTATTAAACTTCTACGCCGTGGGGGCGTGGAGGTGATTTTCAAAAAAAATCAAACCTGTTGCTCTCAACCATCTTTTAATAGCGGATATTTTGATGAGAGTAGAGCTGTAGCTATGCATAATATAAATTTATTTGATGAAGATATCCCGATTATCGTCCCTAGTGGCTCTTGCGCTGGTATGATGGGGCATGATTATTTAGAGCTTTTTGAAGGAAGTAGCGAATTTGACAAGGTTCAAAAATTCGCCGCTAGGGTATATGATCTAAGTCAATACTTAGATGAAATTCTAAAAGTAGATTACCAAGATAAAGGCGATAAAATCAAAGTCGCATGGCACTCTAATTGCCACGCTTTAAGAGTAGCTAAAAGCGTAGAATCTAGCAAAAATTTAATCCGCAAACTATCAAATGTAGAGCTAATCGAGCTTGAACATGAAGAGGAGTGCTGCGGTTTTGGTGGGACATTCTCAATCAAAGAGAGCGATATCTCAAACGCAATGGCACTAGCTAAAATAGAAGATATCAAAAATACAGGCGCTAGCTACTTGATAAGTGGCGATGGTGGTTGCTTATTAAACATTGCAGGCACAATGAAACGAAATGGCGTAGATATCAAATGTCTTCATCTATATGATTTTTTGATTAAACGCTTAGAAGGAGTATCCCTATGAGTAAAAAAATGCCACACGAACAAATCGTAAAAATCAAACTTGGCGATACTCAATTAAGACAAAATCTCACAAACGCTATGCACACCTTACAAAAAAACCGCCTAAATGTGATAAATGCGAAATTTAATAATTGGCAAGGATTAAGAGATAAGGCTAAAAAAGCTAAAAATAACGCCCTAATGTCTCTTAGCGATAGATTAATTGAATTCGAAAAAAACGCCACAAAAAACGGCATTAAAGTCCATTGGGCTAGCTCAGCTACTGATGCTTGTGAGATAATATATGAGTTAATGCGCCAAAACAATATCAAAAAGATATTAAAAGGCAAATCCATGGCTAGTGAAGAGATAGGATTAAATCACTATCTAGCTAATAAGGGATTAAATGCTATTGAGACTGACCTTGGTGAGCTAATAATACAATTAAATGATGAAGCACCAGTCCATATAGTCGTCCCAGCAATCCATAAAAATCGCAATGAAATAGGCAAAATTTTTCAAGAAAAATTAGGCTCAAATTTAGAAAGCGAACCAGAAAAGCTAAATCAAATAGCTAGAAAACATTTAAGAGATCAGTTTGAAGGCTTGGAGATGGGGCTTAGTGGAGTGAATTTTGCTATGTCTAAAGAGGGGGCATTTTGGCTAATTGAGAATGAAGGCAATGGTAGAATGTGTACTACCGCACCTAAAATTCATGTTGCGCTTTGTGGAATTGAGAAGGTTATGGAGAGCTTTGAAGATGCTGCTACTATGGTTCATCTACTCACACCATCAGCCACGGGACAATTCATCCCTACATATAACAACATAATCACAGCCCCAAGAAATGATGAATTTGATGGGCCAAAAGAGGTTTATTTGATACTATTTGATCATCACAGAAGTGATATGCTAGCTCATCATGACTACTATGAGGCTCTTAGATGTATTAGATGTGGGGCGTGTATGAATTTCTGCCCTGTATATGACAAAATCGGCGGCCATAGCTACCAAACTGTCTATCCTGGGCCTATTGGCGAGGTTATTAGTCCAAATATCTTTGGTATGGAAGCAACCGGTGATATACTTACATTTTGTTCGCTTTGCGGTAGATGTAGTGAGGTTTGCCCTGTTAGAATCCCACTAGCTGATCTAATTAGAAAGCTAAGAGCAAATAAAGTTGGCCAAGGCAAAAATCCACCACTTAGCACGCAAAATAGCCATAAAAATAGAGCCGAAGCATTTGCGATGAAGCAGTTTGCTAAGATCGCTACAAATGGCGCTTTATGGAGATTTAGCCTTAGTAAAACTCATCTATTTAACTCAGTTTTACATAAGTTCCAAAACTCAATCCCGGTTATAAAAAGCTGGAGCCAATATAAAGAGCTACCACAGATTAAAAAAGATCTATATAAAGAGCTTGAAAATATGGAAGGAGTTCGCTATGAATAGAATAGATGAAATTTCAGCTAAATCCAAAGAGATGATCCTTTCTCGCTTAAAAGATAGCTACAAAATAACAAGCCATGAATCCACTCCTAGCATAGATCCAGTAGAGCATATCCAAACTACTGATAATGCTCTTGCTGAAATGAAGCAAAAAATGAGCGATAACAAATATATCGTCCATGAATGCGAGCCATCAGCTCTAGAAGATACGATAAATGAGATTGTAGCTAGCTATGGATACAAAAAAATGATCTATGGAAGTGGGTTGAATTTAAATTTAGATAAGATTAAAGCTGATCAAAAAATCTGCTTCGATAAGCCTATAGAAGAGCTAAGAAGCGATGTATTTCATAGTGAGTTCTCTATAGTTCATGCCGAATACGGCGTCAGCTCTCATGGCGTCGCATTGCTAAAATCTAGCCAAGCTCAACCTAGAATGCTAAGTCTAGCTCCAAATCTTTGTATAGTTTTACTTAAAAAAGATAGAATCAAAAACTCACTAGTAAGCGCTCTAAACGCCCTAAAAGTCGATCAAAACGGTAAATTACCAAGCAATATTTTATTTATCGCTGGGCCATCTAGGACAGCTGATATAGAGCTTATAACCGTTTTTGGCGTTCATGGCTCACAAAAAGCACATTTAATTTTATATTAAAATCGCATGGAGAGACTCTCCATGCCAATTATCTATCTTTAAAATCTCTTAAAATTACTCTAAATTTAGTTTGATTATCGCCACTTTCACACTCGATACTAAGACCAAGCTCATCACAATATCGCTTAACCAAGCTAAGCCCAATCCCAAAGCCGCCATTTTGCGTATCAAAACGGCTGAATTTATCATAGATTTTGTCTATATTCTCTTTAGAGATAGTAGCTCCAAAATTGATTATCTCAAAGCTATTTTGGTCTAAATTGATAATAATTTTGGAATTTTTGTTACTATATTTTATCGCATTTGATATGAGATTATCTAATATTTTACCAACTTTTTGTATATCGCTATATAGCTCAAAAGAGTTAGAATTAATCTCAAATTTAAGCCCCTTTGAATTAGCTGAAAGCTCAAATAGCTTAATGCGACTCTCAAGCAGAGTTTGGATATTAAATTTACTAATAACATTTGGATTATTCTTTAAATTCAAGGCCAAATCATTATAAATTCCACTTAGAGTTTTGGCTGCTATTTTGATATTTTCTAAATATTTTGGCGGATTTTTATCAAACATCTCACTACTCATAAGTATCACGCTCAAAGGGGTATTAATCTCATGCGTAGTATCTGTGATAAAGTTATTAAGCGCTTTTATCTGCGCCAAAAGTGGTAAATACGCAAGCTTAACCAAAACAAAAGCAATAAGCCCAACCAAAACAAAAACCGCCCCAGCTATAAGCCACACACGCCAAAAAAGCTGATTTATATCCTTAATAGTATCTTCGCTTTTTAGCTCTACAAACAGCTCTATTGTTCGCCTTTTAGCGTGGATATTCTCTCTCATATACAAAGCGTCTAAACCTTCATAAAATTTGCCTTTAAATTTCGGTGTATCAAAGCTTTTATAGATATATTTACCTGTTTTGATATTGTAAAAATTAATTGGATAAAAGGATTTTAATTTCATTATATTATCTATATTATTATTTAAGCGAAGTATATACTCAAGCTCTTTAGCAAAGGCCTCTAAGCGGATCATATCTCGTTTGATTATATCAAATTTCGCCTCTTTATAATACATAGTGGCAAATCCGATTAAAAATATCATACTAGAAAGAGTATATAGCAAAAATATTGGCAAAATATACTTTTTGCTATACATATTCATAGCCTATTTTTGGATGTGAGATTATCTTTTCTTCGCCAATTATTTTACGCAAATTTCTGATATATACTCTTAGACTTAGCTCACTTGGTACCTGGCCATAATCCCATAAATTCATATATATCTCATCTCTGCTTAAAATTTTGCCACGATTTTTTAAAAATAAAACCAACAAATCAGCCTCTTTTTTGGCTATTTGGACTATAGCATTATCTTTGATTAATCTCTTTTGTATTATATCAAACTTTATATTTGGAGAGATTTCTACATAGTTATCACTACTTGAGTGGCTAAATTTGCGTTTTAGGATATTATCTACTCTTAGATGTAATTCAGCTAACTCAAAAGGTTTTTTGATATAATCATCACAACCACTCTTAAAGCCCTTAACTAGATCATTTATATCATTTAATGAGGTAATATAGATACAAGGAGTATTAATCCCAGAGCCTCTAAGCTCATTAAGTAGATCAAAGCCATTACCGCCTATAATCTTAACATCAAAGATAAAAATATCAAATTTACCCTCATATGCTAAACTCAAGCCATCTTCATAGCTATCACTACTTACAACTTCAAAGCCCTGCTCCATAAGATAATCACTAACCATCTCACAAAGCATAGGCTCATCTTCTATTAGAAGTATTTTGCTACTCATCTCATTGGACAATCTGGATTTATGCCATTTGGACAATTAGGCGCAAATTTACCTGGGCGATCAGAGCGATTATTTGCTTTTGAACCTCTTATATGCGGACCACAAATTCCATTATAAAACTGCTCATCTTTGCCTAGTTTGGCCATATTTTGACGCATTTGATATCTAAATTCTTTATAGAATTCCTCTTTTTGTTTAGAATCCATATTTTGAGTTGCTTTAGCTATCTTATCATGAATTTGCTCGCAACCTTTTTGAATTTTATAGTACTCCTTACTAGCTTGCTTTTTAAACTCAAACATCTCTTTGCTTAAACTAGTCGCACTATCAGCACCAAATGCCACACTACTACTTACCATAGCTGCTAAAGCTATACTTAAAATCTTTTTCATTTTAAATCCTTTCTATATAAAATATAGTGAAATTATATATAGCTTTTGTTTAAAAAATGTGAATTTAAAAAATTGAGTTGAATTTTTCTATAAAAATCAATGGATCAACTTGAGTATTTCGCACTATAATCCCAAAGTGCAAATGTGGCCCACTCACCCTACCGCTCGCACCGCTTAAGCCGATTTTCTCACCTTTAATAACCTTTTGGCCAACTTTGACATCTATCCTATCTAAGTGATAATATTGTGTATAAATACCACCACCATGATCAATTACAACACTATTTCCAGCATAGTATCTATCTTTAGCGATTCTTACTATCCCATCATTAGCACTTACCACCTTTTGCCCTATCGCCGCCCTATAATCAACGCCACCATGATAGCTTTTAATACTACCATTAAATACCCTAGCATTTCCATATTCACTAGTGATAAAGCTACCCATAGGCGATATAAATTCGCTATTAACTAGCAAATTTGGGCTAAAAGTCTTATATATCTCAATTGCCTCTTTTCTCTCTTTTTCTATGCGATTCATCACACTTTTTGGTGGATTAGCCTTTGCGGGGGCTACTGTGATACTCTCTTTTTTATAGTTTTTTTGCTTAACTTTTAATATTGTTAAATTGCTTTGGTTATTTAGACTATTTGTGATATTGATATCATTTTTAGCATAGTATCCAATAGGGATAATAGCTATCTTTACTCCATCTTGCGTAGGATGATCTAGCCAAGCTGTGGTTTTATCATTGATTTTTAGCTCACCAGCGTAATTAGAATCAATGCTAAAAATCTCCACACTACCATTAAAGGCATCCTCAGCCCAGCTAAAAACAGCAAATATTAAAAGAGCTAAAACTACTCGCATAATCAAACAGAGTATAGAGATAAGAATCTTTTTCTACTAATTGGCGAATATCCATTTAGCTGTTCATAAGCCTCTTCTGTATCGCCATCTGTTAATTCTTTGATCTTTTCAATAAGCTCATAAAGCTCCTCATCATCTAAATTCTCAAACTCTCCACACTCTTCTAAAACCTCTTGTATAATAGCTTCTAACTCTAATTCATCAAAACTCACTATATCTCCTTAAAAAATTTTCGCAATGATACCTAAAATTCCTTAATTTAACTTTGAAATTTATATTTAAATAATGCATTTTATGATAAAATCTAGGATAAATTTTTGGAGTTTGTATGAGAATTTTACATCTACTTTTGCCATGCTTATTATCGCTTGGTAGTTATGCACAAAAAAATAGTGAGCCTACTGGACTAAATATACCTCTATCTACATATAGTATAGATGTTGATTTTATGGGAGCTGATGAGCATAATAAAAGAGATATTATGCTTGGATATAATGATATCTTACACGATGTCAAAATAGACTCAAATAGCGATAATTTAAAGCTTATAATAAGCGGTAAAGAGTCTATAAATAGAGTTAAATTTGATGAAATTTCAAACAAAATAGCCAGTTATTTGAAAAATTATAGAGGCGGAAATAAGATAGCAATCGAGTATCACCTAGACTCCAAACTGCTCTTCGCTGGTATCTTTTAACCCTTCTTAATCCAATTTTCCAATCCAAGAGTGCCTTTAAAGCACTCTAATGATTATATAGTTATCTCTTTTATATCAGCGACTTTTAAAAATGCTTGATAAATTTGCCCGATTATGGATATGCGATTAGATTTGATCTTTGGATCATCGCTATTTATCATTACATTATCAAAATAGCTATCAATATAAGGTTTTAGATCAAATAACGATAGCAAATATCCCTTTGTATCATTGATATCTAATTTTAATGAGTTAAATTTATTATACAATGCTCTTTCGCTCTCATGCTCCATTAAGCTCTCATCTACACTATCAATCTTGCTATCTTTGATTATATTTGCTAGGCGCTTAAATGTGGAGAAATTCTCTTTAAATTCGCTATCTTTGCTTATCTCATCTAAGGCAATTATAGCTAGATTTAGCCTTTTGATATCCCTTACACCACTATCTAGACACGCTTTTATCACAGATGGATTGGCATTATACATAGTGTATAATCTATCAGTTATAAATAGCTCTAAACTACCCAAATCGAATTTAGCATAATTTTGAGCTATTAGAGATAGAATTTTTTTGATATCAAACTCTATATTTAAATTCAAAACAATCCGTATAACCCCAGCTGCAGCTCGCCTTAGAGCGTATGGGTCTTTATTGCCTGTTGGGATTTTATTTATACTAAATAACCCCATTAGCGTATCAAGCTTAGATGATAGTGCCACCACGCTAGAAAAGTAGCTTTTCGGACACTCGCTACCCTCTTTATTAGGCAGGTATTGCTCTTTGATCGCTTCTACTACAAAGTGATTTTCTTTTCTATGCTTAGCGTAATAACTCCCCATAATCCCTTGTAAATCTGTAAATTCATATACCATTGAGGTAGCAAGATCAGCCTTGCTAAGCATAACAGCTCTATCAAGCTCATCTATAAACTCACCACCAAATTCATCTTTTAGCTCTTTTTCATAGATTTTAGCTAACTCCCTAGCGATCTGGCGCTCTCTAATCTCTTTATCATACATTGAGCCAAGAGCGGCTAAATAGGTGATATTTTTTAATTTCGCTGAGCTAAACTCACTAGCTAGATCGCTCTCCCAAAAGAACTTCGCATCACTTAGCCTAGCTCTTAGCACCTTTTCATTACCTTTGATTATCAAATTCGAATCACTACTAATAGCATTGCTAACTACCACAAAATGATTGCTTAATTTGCCATTTTGATCTCTTAATGGGAAGTATCGTTGATTCTCTTTCATTGAAGTTACTATAACCTCACTAGGCACTTCTAAAAACTCTTTTTCAAAGCCACCCATAAGCGCAGTAGGCATCTCGGTAATAGCCACAACTTCATCTAATAAATCCTCATCTAGCTCGATTTTCAAACCGCTATTTTGCTCAATTTGCTTAAATTCATTTAGAATTTTTTCTCGCCTTTTATCAGCACTAAGGATAATCCCATTACGCTCTAAAGCACTATAATACTCATCTATAGTAGCGAATTTTACCATCTCATAGCCGTAATTTCTATGCGGATAAAAGGCCATTTGCGACTTCACACCATAAATCTCCATATCCACTAATTCATCATCCAAAACCGCTACAATAGACCTAATCGGACGGATAAACTCATACTTACCATCTCCCCATCTCATAGATTTACCGAAATTTAAAGATGATATAAACTTATTTATAACCTTAGCAAGCAGATTTTTACTCAAATCTCCCTTAATCACGCTCTTATGATACAAAACCTCTTTTCCGTTGATATTTTCAAATTTCAGCTCATCTAAGCTTATGCCACACTTTTTGGCAAATCCTATCGCCGCTGCAGACCAATTGTGATCACTACTTAATGCCACATGCTTTGGTGCGCCGATACTCTCAACCACCTTGTCACCAGCGAATTCATCCATATCACCATGCAATACAACTCTTCTAGGGGTATAATCAAACTTAAAATCACACTTAATATTATACTCATCTAACGCAGATTTAAATTTTGGCTCAATATTATTAAGCTCTTTTAAAAAAGGTATCGCAGGAAGCTCTTCTACTCCAATCTCAATTAACATTTTCATTGCTATCTCCATCTATATCTATTTTTTGCTTTTTATCCTTAGCGGCTTTTCTAGCAGCTGTTATCTCATCTCTAATTCTATTTTTCTCCATCATTTGACGATTAAACCCAACAACAAGGACAAAAATAATAAACACAACAACAACCCAACCCATAAAAGTCAAAAATTCACTCAATTATCAACTCCTTTTGTCCCTTATAACTCCACACAATAGCCTTTTTAATAGAGATTTTACCATCTTTTATCGCCCTATTTGGTGAGTAAATTTTAAATTTAGTATTAGAAATATTAGCAAATCCACCCTTAATATCTAAGACAATATCCCCAATCACATCGCCACTTGTAGCTATATCTATATCATTTATATCCATCATATAGCTACTCTCATCGCCATTAAAATCACTATCTAAGCTTACATAAGAGATACTACTAATTTGCATATTGCCCTTATAATCTTCAATCTTATTTGCCACCGCATCAACTCTCATACCAATACCAAGAGATGGATTTTTCTCATAGATATAAATTCCACGCCGACTCTCATCAGCTAATATATATCCATTTTTATCCTTATATATCACCACGCCTGATATCTTGGCTCTTTGATTAGATGATTTAAGCTCATTAATCGATAGAGTTGGCAACTCTTTAGAGTTATTTTGCGTAGTTATCGTAGCATATATAGGGTAGTGATCAGAATAACTATCATCTATAAAATTTGCTTTGAAAATACCAAAACTCCCATCTTTATAACCCAAATTCCCACTCATCAAATCCCTACTTAATATTATATGATCAATTGCACTTTTACCATTTTTATAGCTACTTCTTTGACTAGTAGGGATAAACTCCCATAAATTCGTCCATCCATCAAGATCATTAAGCAAAAATTTATATCCATAATTGCTATTTAAATCGCCTAAAATCACCCCATTTTGGCTATTTTTAATAGCTCTTTTCATTGTATCAGCGGCAGCAATTCTGCTTTTAAGTGGATTTTTAGCCGCTGGAAAGTGAGCTACAAAAAACTCAATATCATAACCATCAAACTCCACCCTACTCATCAAAATCGGCCTAGTTTTGACATTTGGCACAAGATAGACTCTACTATCACTAATCTTATATCTACTAAGCAGCCCAAGCCCAACTGGCGCACCCTTTGTAGTAGCAAATTTATAATATCTATATCCGCTCAAATCAGCTAGCGCCTTCATTACATTTTGATTTTCAATCTCATTTAATGCCACCACATCGGCATCTAAATGTTTTAAAACTCTAGCGATTTTTTGTAGTTTTTGCTGATATTTTGCCTCGTTCCATCTATTAGATTTAAAATCGCTATATTCACTACCACTAATCCTATCATCAAAGAGATTTTCGACATTATATGTAGCGATCTTTAATTCTGATGAAAAAAGCAACCCAAAAAACAGAATAATAGAGATTAAAATTCGCATACCATATCCCTAAAATCGAATTTATCTATATTTTGGCGGATAGCCTCATAGGTGATAATCCCAACGCTAGTGGCTAAATTCAAGCTCCTACCTTGACTAGTCATAGGTATAGTGATACAATTATCCCTATTTAATCGCATTAAATCAAGTGGCAATCCACAATTCTCACCACCAAAAAATAGATAATCCCCCGGCTTAAACTCAGCTTCAAAATATAGCTTATTACACTTAGTAGTCGCAAAGAAAAATCTATCTTTAAATTCCAAATTTGCTTCTAAAAAACTATCCAAACTCTCCCAAATCACGGGATTTAAGCTCGCCCAATAATCTAGCCCCGCACGCCTTAAATGCTTATCATCAATCTCAAATCCCAAAGGCTTAACTAAGTGTAATTTAGCTCCACAATTAACACACATTCTACCGATACTTCCGGTATTTGTGTGAATTTTAGGATTTACAAGTACGATATTAAACATTAAAATATCACCGTTTTATTATCATAAACAAAAACTCTCTCATCAAAAACTAACTCCAAAGCATTGCTAAGCACCACTTTTTCGACATCTCTACCAGCTTTTTGCATATCTTTCCAATTCATCTCATGATTTACTCTTATTACATCTTGCGTGATGATTGGCCCTTCATCTAAATCATCAGTAACAAAATGCGCCGTAGCTCCGATAATCTTCACACCACGCTCATAAGCTTGTTTATACGGATTTGCCCCTATAAAAGCTGGTAAAAATGAGTGATGAATATTGATAATCTTTTTTGGATATCGCTTGACAAAATCAGGGCTTAAAATTCTCATATATTTTGCCAAAACCATATAATCAAATTTATATTTTTCTAACTCTTTTAAGACCAATTTTTCATGCTCAACCCTATCTAGTCCATCAGCACTAATACAGGTAAATGGGATATCAAATTTATCACTCAATGGACGCAAGGTATCGTGATTGGCTATGATAGCTAAGATATTTGCGTTTAGATCCTTGCTACTATGTTTAATAAGCAGATCACCTAAGCAGTGATTCTCTTTTGTTGCTAGGATTACTATATCTTTTTTCTTTATGGATTCAAAAAATATTACACTATCACTTGGCAAATAGGCACTTAGAGTGTTTTGAAACTCAATTGTATTTACCTGTCCTACAACCACCGCACGCATATAGAATCTACTATTTTCATGATCTACAAACTCACTAGTGCTAACATAGTTTAATCCATGCTTAAATACAATCTCGCTAACTCTTAATATAAGCCCTTTTTCATCATTACAATCAATCTTTAAAATATAATCCACTCTATCTCCAAAAATTTTATAAAAATTCTGCCAATTATACAATTTTGTTGCTAAAAATTAGCCAAAATCGCTACTTTGGTTATATTAAAAAATTTAATTATTTTTCACAATTTTAGCTAAGAAAAATGCGTCCATATCGCAATCTGGCAAAATCCTAAGCCCAAATTCACTCACAATCTCGCTTTTTAAACCAAAGCTAATAGGCTGGATACTAATATCAAATTTAGATCCCAAGGCATTTTTAATCACCTCTTCATTCTCACACTCAAAGAATGTACAAGTGCTATAAACCACGCACCCACCCGGCTTTAAAGCACTTAATGCTGAGTTTAAAAGCTGTTTTTGCAGCTTTGAGAGAGATTTTATCTCTTTGGCTGATTTTTCTACAAATCCATCACCAAAATAAGAGTAGCTAGAGCATGGCGCATCAAGCAAAATCTTATCAAATCTGCCCACACAGCTCCTTGAAATGCTCCTTGCGTCTTTATTGTAGGTTCTCACCCACTCACAACCATATTTATTTAAATTTGCTTTTAAGGTATAAAATCTCTTGCTATCGCTCTCCATCACCGCCAAATCTGCCCCATATCCCATCATATTTGCTAGCGCAATGCTCTTTCCACCTGGACTAGCACACATATCTAAAACGATATCATTTTTAGCTGGATTTAGAGCTAAAACTGCTAGATAGCTACTTGGATTTTGGATATATATCGCTCCTTTGTTAAATAACTCAGAGTGAGTCAAAATCTCTTTAAATTCAGCCTTACATAGATAAAAATTTGGCAAAATCTCCCTAAATTCAACCCCCAAATCATCTAAATTTGAGATAATATAATCCTTATCAAATTTCAATAAATTTAGATAAAACCCAACACTTTTAGGCTCAAAAAAGCTATCCCAAACCCTTTGAAAATCAGCCTTATTTAAACTAGATTTTAGATAATCTTTAAAATTCATCTTTTTAAAAATCTCTCCAAAATTATCATCGCCGCTACGCTATCGAATTTGCCATCTCGCCTATCTCTTACTAGCTCGCTAGCTTCAACGCTACTATAAGATTCATCTTGATAATGCACTTCTCCATCGAAATTTAAAAGAGAGATAAAGTGAGTAATCCTACGCTCCATCTCATCTTGGCAGCTACCACCCTTTGGCAAGCCTACAACTAAGATTTTGGCTCCATTATCTCTTAGCATATTATCAAGATCTCTTGCGGCTTGATTGCGATTTTTACGCAAGATTGGTATGGTTGGGATAGCAATTTTGCCATCTGGGCTTATAGCTACGCCAATTCTTTTAAGTCCTATATCAACCCCAACTATCATAAAATTCTCACATAAATTCCATCAATAGCGATTTTGCCATCTAGCTCATAATCATAGATAATATCTCCAAATTTAGAATAACACTCATCAAAATTTGAATTTTGTTTGATAAATTCAATGATCTCATCGCTATTTTGATCATAATTTTTCAGCCCAAATTTCATAGCAAATTTATCAAAATCAGTAATAATCTGCGCTTTGCCACTTGCTAATAACTCATTAGTCCCACTACTCTCACCAAGTCTTTGAGGCAATACATAGAGCGGAATTCCAAATTTAATAGCCGCCCTAGCACTACTCATAGAGCCACTTTTAATATCAGCTTGAGCTACTACAACTGCGTCGCTTAGGGCTACTGTGATTAAATTTCGCTCCAAAAATTGCCACCCCTTTGCTACGATGCCTGGTTCATATGAGCTTAATGCTAATGAGTTTTGATAGATATCTTTTATCATTTTGGCATTTTGTAATGGATAAATTTGATCTAGTCCATTGCCAAAAACCGCAATTGTATGCGGATACGCACCAGTGTGAGCATGGATATCTACGCCAATTGCCGCACCGCTAACTACGCAAACTCCATATTTTTTGAGCGTTGAAGCGAGATTTAGGGTCATATTTTTGGTATAAGATGAGCATTTTCGTGATCCGACAATTGCTACTTTTGGCGAATTTAATAACTCTAAATTTCCTTTATAATATAGCTTTTGTGGTGGGTTTTTGAAATTTGAGTTTAGATTAAAGTCAGTTATAAATTTCATACAAATCTCTTAAAAATATTATATCAACTTGGCTCTCTAACTCACTTTTAAAGCCTTTTAAAGCATTAAAAGTCTGCTCATATGGATGCCCAATCGCTATAGCAAAGCCACTTTTTTGAGCTATTTTTATAGCCTCTTTTAGCTTATTTATTATAGCTTTTTCATCTTTGGTATTATCTATAAAAACATCTCTTCTTAAATATTTATTCCCAAACTCACTGCTTAAAATCTTAGCCTTAGAATCTTTAGTCGTGTAGCTATCTATAAATATCATATTGTGTTTTTTAAACGCTATGAAGAGCTTTTTTAAAGAGTCATAATCGCTTGTAAATTTGCTTCCTGTGTGGTTATTTATATATATTACCTTTGGAAAATTTGATCTAATTTTGCTAATTTCAGACTCTATTTTATCGCTGCTATCGCCTACTTTTAGAGTATTTTTCTCTTGCGCTTGATAATTCATAGCTTCAAGTGGTAAATGAATCATATAAAACTCAAATTCATTAGCTACTCTTGCGCTATTTGGATAGTTGTCATTCGGTGGAAAAATTGATGGCGTGATATTTAAATTTAGTGATTTAATCTTTTTAGTTTGATGAAAAGTAGATATATCATCTATAATTATTGCCAATTTTGGTTTATTAGTTAGCTTTGGTTTTATGTTCGTATTTTCACTAGAATTTATGGCTAATTTTTGACTTGGATTTGCTTTTAAATTTAGAGTAGAATTTAGATCTTTACTATTATTTATTGTTGAATTAGTATCATTGTTAATTACTTCATCAACTCTTTTAATCTCAACAAACTCACCATCAAATTCATCGCCATCTAACTTAGTAAAATTTGGAGTTGGCAACATTTGTATTTTAACTTCATCAGTGATATTTAGCTCTAAATTTCTAGGTACATCAAATATGGTAAAATCCTGTCTTCTACTCTCAAAATATCTATCTATATTCTCTATTATACGTGTTTGATTATGAGCTTTAGAAGGATTTTTATAGTTACTAGCAATTGTATAAATAGCCATAGCAACTACTAAAATACAGAGCAAAATACCAACATATAAAAGCGCCCTACTTCTTTGGGCGCTATTTTTTTTATCTTGTTCCAATTAATTTTTATCTTTATTTACTAGTCTACCTTTATTGATCCAAGGCATCATAGCTCTTAATTTTTCGCCGGTTTTATTTAGTAAGCTTTCATCGCTTAATTTGCGTTCAGCATTCATCTTAGTATAACCAGCTTTTCTTTCTAAGATAAAGTTTTTAGCGAATGTACCATCTTGGATCTCTTTTAAGATCTCTTTCATAGCTGCTTTTGATCTCTCATCTACTACTCGTCTGCCGCTTACATAATCCCCAAATTCAGCAGTATTAGAGATAGAATATCTCATATCAGCCATACCACCTTGGTAGATTAGATCTACGATTAATTTCATCTCATGTAAGCACTCAAAATATGCCATTTCAGGCTCATATCCAGCCTCTACTAAGGTCTCAAATCCAGCATTTATAAGCGCACAAAGTCCGCCACACAATACAGCTTGCTCTCCAAATAGATCGGTTTCAGTCTCGGCTTTAAAAGTAGTTTCTATAATACCAGTTCTACCACCACCAATAGCGCTAGCATAGCTTAATGCTATATCCTTAGCCTTGCCTGATGCGTCTTGCGCTACTGCTATTAGATCTGGGATACCGCCGCCATTTACAAATTCATTTCTCACAGTGTGGCCTGGGGCTTTTGGTGCTATCATGATACAATCAATTCCCTTTGGTGGGACGATTTGACCATAATGGATATTAAATCCATGGCCAAAAGCGATTGCGCTACCGCTTTTTAAATTTGGCTCAATCTCAGCTTTAAATATATCAGCTTGTAATTCATCAGGAGTCAGTATCATCACAACATCAGCTGCTTTTGTCGCTTCACTTACGCTCATAACTTTAAAGCCCTTAGCCTCGGCCTTTGCCCAACTTTTGCCATTTGGATTTAATCCTATGATAACCTCTACGCCACTATCTCTTAAATTTTCAGCATGGGCGTGACCTTGAGAACCAAAGCCTATCATTGCGACTTTTTTAGATCTAATTAGGCTTAAATCACAATCTTTATCGTAATAAACTGTTATTGCCATAATCTTCTTCCTTTTAGTAAAAAATAAAGGGCAATTATACATTATTAAAATTTAAATTTGATAAAATTTTCAAAAAATTATCAAAAATTTAACTTCAATGTAGTAAAATTACTCAAATCAATCAAAAACACGAGAAATATAATGAACGATGCAATCTATAAGAGTATAAAATCTCTACCACCACTTGATGAGACAATTATGAAAATTCAGCAAATTTGCAGCAGCGAAGATAGTGATATTGCTGAGTTAATTAGCGTAATCCACCAAGATCCAATGTTAACAGCAAATATTTTACGCTCAGCAAATAGTCCATTATATGGGTTTAGCAGGGAAATTGCTGATATAAATAGAGCTGTAGCACTATTTGGAATGGCAACTATTAGAGGTTTTGCTCTAGCTGGCACAATTAGTAAAAGCTTTAAGATAAATCTAGAACCATATGGAATATCTAGTGCTAAATTTATGGATTTGGCAATATTGCAAAACGCTTTAGCATTTCACTGGTGTAGCAAGATAAATCGTGAACTTTTAAACATTATTTCACCAGCTAGTTTTATGATGGATATAGGCAAGATTATAATTGCTAAAGAGTTAATTGATTCTAAAAAATCTACCAAATTTAAAGATAAATTACAAAACATCTCTACAACAAACGAACTATCTAAACTTGAGATAGATATGGTAGGTATCTCAAGTCAGATGGTTACAGCTCAAATCTTTAAAAACTGGAATCTAGAACCTGAGATTGCAGAAGTTATAAAATACTCTTTAAACCCAATTGATGCCCCAGAAAATCTTAAAAAGCACTGCTATATCTTAAGCGTGATAAGTAATAGCATAAATGTATTTGGCACACTCTTACCAGACCAGATAAATAGTACTATTGAGCTTTTAAAACTCTATAATTTAGATGCTCAACTATTTTTCAGTGCCATTGAAAAAGTACAACATTGAAAGCATTTTTAAACTCTTTAACTACTGGATTAGAGAGTAAATATATCAAGTCAAGCGAACTTGAAATTTTAAGAGTATTAGAACAGATAAAAGCCGTTACAAAATATAAAAATCGATATTATCTCAATGACGGCTTTGTCTGTGGAAAACTAGATATATCTAGTAATGGGACTGGATTTTTATATCCATACGATAGCAAATTTAAGCAAGATTTAATGATAGAAAATCGTGATTTAGGTGGGGCTCACTTTGGCGATATCGTTCTTGCTAAACTAACTAAATTTAAAAAACCACGCCAAAAAGCAGCCGTGGTGGCCGTATTGCTTATGGCGAATGAAACAAGTGTAGTATATACCAAAAAAATTGGCTCCGTTATAATGGGCGTAACTATCCCAAACTCCATCACAATAGCCCTAAAAGCTAGTCAAAAATCCCTAAAAGAGCTTCCATTAGGCACTGTTTTAAAGATCAATAATTTAGATAATGATATTGTAGAAGTCTTAGGCGTATTAAGCGATGCTAATGTAGATCAAAAAATCTCAATGGCACTATATAATAAGCGTGAAATTTTCCCAAAAATAGCCATAAATGAAGCCATTAGCTTTGGCAATGAGGTAGATAAAAGTATGTATCCTAATAGAGTTGATCTAACTCATTTGCCATTTTGTACCATTGATCCTGTTGATGCTAAGGATTTTGATGATGCGATATATTTTGATAAGCATAAAAATGAAATTTACATAGCTATCGCCGATGTCAGCGAATATGTAAGCCCATATAGCGGTATTGATAAAGAGGCTAGACTTAGAGGCTTTTCTATATATTTTCCACACATTGCTGTGCCGATGCTACCTCGTGAGCTTAGCGAAAATATCTGCTCTTTAAAGCCAAATTGCGATAGACTCGCTTATCTTTTTAAAATTACTTTAAATTCAAATTTAGAAGCCATTAAAGAGGATTTAATAAGCTGTGTGATCCACTCTAAAAGAAGATTTAATTATGATGAAGTTGATAGCTTGCTTAGAGGCGAGTTTGATTGTCAAGACGAAATAAAAGAGTGGCTAATACCACTTTTTGATCTCACACAAAGATTAAAAGAAAAACGGCTTAAAAATGGCTTTGATTTTCATACATTAGAGCTTAGAATGAGCCTTGATGAAAATAATGAGATTAAATCAACTAAATTTGAAGGCTCAACTCCATCACACTCTTTGATAGAAGAGTGTATGCTCCTAGCCAACAAAGCCGCAGCAAAAAGATTAAGCAAAGGGATATTTCGCAATCACGAACCAGCAGATATAAAAAAAATCAACGCACTCTTAGATGATCTTGCCGCCCTTGGCATAGAAGCCGAAAATCACGGCGATTTGGTCTTTATGATAGCGCAAATTCAAGCCAAAGCAAGTGAGCTAAATATCAGAGAAGATGTCGATAAACTCATCATAAAAGCACAAAAAAGAGCCGAGTATTCTAGTAGCTCAAGGGGGCATTTTGGGCTTGGATTTGAGTTTTATACGCATTTTACTAGCCCTATTCGCAGATACTCAGATCTCTTGCTTCATAGAATTTTAAAAGCTCAAAATGACCCTAAAATCAGCAACTACCTGATGCTAGGCATAGATGAGCTTTGCGCTAATTTAAATATCTTAGAAAGAGAAGCCGATAAGGTCGCTTGGGATTTTATGGATCGCAAATTTGCTCGCTGGGCAGCTAAAAATATAGGCCAAACATTTAAATGCTTTATAGAAGAGAGCGCCAATCAATCAATAGCTAGATTAGATGATGAGTTAAAAGGCGCTAGAATATTTTTAAGTGATTTTTGTGAAATTCTAACCCCAGTTATGGTTCAAATCACAGATGTCGATATCCCAACAGCCAAAATAATCGGCAAAATAGTAGAGATTTTAGATGTATAAAAGAGATTTTATAACGCTTTTAAATTCTGCTAATATCCCAAATTTTTTCTTGCTTTATGGGGCTGAGAGTTATCAAGTTGAGTTTTACGCTAAAGAAATTTTAAATAAATTTAATAAAGATAATATGCTTAGCTTATACTATGATGATTATGATTTTAATCTTGCTATTTCGCATCTTAGCGAGCCTTCGCTATTTGCAAATTCAAATTTATTACATATCAAAAATGACAAAAAAATCCCCGCCAAAGATACAAAAGAGCTAATAACCCAATGCCAAAATAATCCAAATAACATATTTATCTTTGAACTACACGAAGGCGATGAAAAATCCATAAGCGATTTAAAAAAGCATTTTGGATCAAATTTTGTTAGATTCTTCCCGCCTAGCACTGCTTCAGAAGTCAATCAAATCCTATCTAATCACGCCAAAATCTTAGGCCTAAATATAGATAGTCAATCTCTTTTATACATTTATAACTTACAAAATGAGAATCTATATCTTAGTGCTAGTGAGCTAAATAAACTGGCTAATATCGCAAATAAATTTAATCTTGAAGAGATAAAAGAGCGAGTTTATGCCTTAAACGGTATTGGATTTGATGCGCTTTTTGATAAAATCATTAGCAAAAAGAGTATTAATAGCGATTATTTTGAGTTTATAAATGATAGCTCATTTAATGAAATTTCGCTTTTAAATATGCTATTTAGGGCATTTTATAGACTTTATCTGATACATAGTTATATAAAAACTAATGGCAAATTTGATCCAAAAATTGTCTTAGGATACACGCCTCCACCACAAATTTTAAATAAACTCGAATCCCAAGCAATATCTATAAAAATTGATCAATACACTAAAATATTTAAATTTTTAAATGAGATTGAATTTGAT
This sequence comes from Campylobacter sp. P0085, assembly GCF_002139495.1. NCBI lineage: Bacteria > Pseudomonadati > Campylobacterota > Epsilonproteobacteria > Campylobacterales > Campylobacteraceae > Campylobacter > Campylobacter sp. P0085. Next base: position 233,966 of record NZ_MJKB01000002.1, read on the forward strand.
CTAAAGTGCAAAAACAACATAGACAAAGAGTGCTACCTACTCTCAGCCCTTTTAAATTTACAAGAAATTTTAAGTCAAAACAGCAAATTTTAAGCATATTTTTAGTAGAATGCCAACCGCATTTTGTGCGAATTTCCTTGCTCTTTTGTAGAAAAAGAGCGAAATCCATAAGGAGAATATATGAGACATTATGAGCTTTTATTCATCTTAAAACCAACACTTACAGAAGATGAAGTTAAAGTTAAGGCTGATTTCATTAAAGAGATCATTACAAAAAATGGTGGCGAAATTGCTAGTGTAGTTGAAATGGGGACACGCAAATTAGCTTATAAAATTGACAAATATGAGCGTGGAACATACTTTGTAATCTACTTCAAAGCACCAACTCAACTAATCGCTGAATTAGTAAGAAATTTAAGAATAACCGAAGAAGTTATTAGATTCTTACCTGTAAAATATGAAAACAAAAAAGAGATCGCAGCTTGGGACAAACTAAGCAAAGGTCAAAAATTAACCCAACCTAAAAAAGAGTCAAAAATAGAAGAAAAAGTAGCTCCTCAAGAGTAATTTATAAAGGCTAGATTATGTTTAATAAAGTAGTTTTGGTAGGAAATTTAACTAGAGATATAGAGCTTAGATATATCCAAAGTGGCACCGCCGTAGGTAGCGCTGGTATAGCTGTTAATCGCAAATTTAGCGTTAATGGTGAAAAGAGAGATGAAACTTGCTTTATTGACATAACTTTTTTTGGTCGCCAAGCCGAAATAGCAAATCAATATCTAAATAAAGGTAGCAAAGTCTTAATAGAAGGAAGGCTAAAATTTGATACTTGGCAAGACCAAAATGGACAAAATCGCTCTAAACACTCAGTAGTAGTAGAAAATATGGAGATGCTAGGCGGACAACAAAATCAAGGTGGATTTAACAAAGATAGTGAGCCAAACTACAATAGTGGATATCCTAATAACAGATCAAACTCATACCAAAGAGAAGATAATAGTGGATATGGGAGAGAATTTAACCAAAATAACAGATATCAACAAAATAGCAATTACAACCAAAAACAGCAAGTAGAAGAGCCTTATCAAGAAAAAGTCCCAGAGATAGATCTCGATGCTGATATAAAATATGATAGCAAACCAAGCAAATCAAATTTTAATGATAGCAGCGAAGATGAAATTCCATTTTAAAGGATAAACAATGGCAGAAAAAAGAAAATATAGTAAAAAATATTGCAAATTCACAGAGGCAAAAATTGATTTTATAGATTATAAAGATACGGCACTTTTAAAACAATGCCTATCTGAAAGATTCAAAATTATGCCAAGACGCCTAACAGGTACAAGCAAAAAACATCAAGAAATGGTAGAAAAAGCGATAAAAAGAGCTAGACATGTTGCTCTTATACCATACATTGTAGATAGAAAAAATGTAGTTACAAACCCATTTGAAGGTCTATAATTTAATGCCCCGTTATGGGGTATTAAATTTACTCACACTCTTTTACTATAATCTTTTTTTATCTTAATAACTTCAAATATAAATTTAACATATCCACCTTTATACCAATTTTTATTAGCTCCTATTAAAGCTTTACCTAAATTATAGCTTAAATGATTTTTTAATCTTAAGGCATCTTCATAATCACTATATGATTTAAGCTCTGACACTTTTAAATTTGGATTATGTTTTATATTTTCTTTATATTTTTTTTGTTCCTTTTTATATTTTAATAATACATCTATCAATCTAAATGGTAATTTAAAAATACCTATTGTACTTTTAAAACTCTCTACCATAGTATAGCCTAGTCTATATTCAAGTCCATTTAATATTTGTAATTTTGCACTACCATAGGTAAGCTTCGAGCTTGGCTTTTTTACTATATTAGATGGCTCAGATATATTGCAATTTAAAAATTGCTCTTTAAATTTAATATTATTAAATCTTTTTTTATACTGTGTTAAAGAGATATCATAAGGATAATTTTCAAAATAAGCAAATCTATTTTTACTCTTATTATTATAGATTACATCATATAAAAATTCCAATTTATCTTTTGCATTAATTAGGCTATTTAGCATATTTTCAATAGCTTTTGGTGAGATAAACTTATCTTTATCATAAATATATTTAAAATTTTAATTTGATATATTTAAATTTTTTAGTGTCTCTTTTTTACTCCATTTTTGTTCAAATATATCATCTCTTAGCCAAAATATATCATTTTTATCTGTTTTGCTGGATTTCCTGCATTTATAGTATTTGAATAGCACTGCTTAACAACCATACTTTTAGCACCAATTACTGATCCAGATGCTATAAATACGCCTTTTGAAATACCAGCTTCTTGTCCGCACCAAACATGATCGCCAATATAAATACTTTTTGAAAAATTTAATCTATTATTGCTATTAATATCCATTATAGGATGATAATCACAAGTACCAGCCCATATACTCCATGAAAACATACAATCCCTACCGATAATAATATTTGTAGCTTCATAAATACGCAGACTAACTCCGCCAAAACTACTATCATCGTCTATATAACAACAGCAATCCTTTGTAAGAGAGATTGAGCCATTTACCCTAACACAATTGCCAATAAAAACCAAATTATTATCTGAGTGAAAAGTTATATTAATATTTTTTGCTTCTTCCAGCAAAAAATACAATATTATTTTTACCTTTAAAATCACATTTGAAATTTAACTGTTTTGATAGATCGCCATATATAATATTGCCATTTTCACCAATATTTTCTAGCATAATTTCTTCAAATTTTATATCAATATAAAAATTGACAATATATTAAATAACTATAAAATCGCAAATTCAAATAAGCGATTTTATAGTTATAAATTTAGCCATAAAATTTTATGAAAACCAGCTTTTAATCTTATCCCAAATTCCCTTATCAGTAGCCATTTCGCCACTTTTGATACTAAAACTATTTTGAAGTTTTTTCAAAAGCTCTATTTGCTCATCGTTTAGCTTTTTAGGCGCCTGAATTGAAATTTGAACGATTAAATCGCCTAATTGCTTGGTTCTAGCGTTTCTAACTCCTTCTTTAGCGATAATAAATTGCTGTTTATCCTTAGCTCCTACTGGTAAATCCAAAGTCGCCTCTCCTCTAAGCGTCGGTATTTTGATACTATCACCTAAAATAGCTTGAGTGAAAAATACTGGAATCTCCACATATACATCATCTCCATTTCTATGGAAATGCTCATCATCTTTAACAGCTATACGGACATATAAATCTCCGGTTAAATTTTCATATCTATTTCCCTTTTGGCTAACCCTAATTCTAGTACCATTATCCACCCCTTCAGGGATATTGATTTTAACGCTATCGCTTATTTCATTATAGCCACTAGCATTACACTCAGGGCATCTGTCTTTGATAGTTTGGCCTGTGCCTGAGCATTCTGGGCAAGTTTGGACAAATTGCATAAAGCCTTGTTGAATTCCTATCTTACCATTTCCGCCGCATTTGCTACAAGTCTGCTTTTTGCCATCTTTTGAGCCTGTTGCGTTACAGCTTTTACATGGAATTTTATACTTATATTTTATCTCTTTTTCACAACCAAAAACCGCTTCATTAAACTCTAACCCAATACCAACTTCTATATCTAAAGCATATTTATACTGATTTTTAGATCTACTTTTAGTACCAAATCCGCCGCCAAAAAATGAGCTAAATATATCACCCAAATCATCAAAATCAAATCCACCGCCAAAGCCACCACCGGCCATGCCTTTTAGCCCATCTTTGCCATATCTATCATATATTTCTCTTTTTTCAGCGTTGCTTAAAACCTCATAAGCTTCATTAATCTGTTTGAATTTCTCCTCAGTCTCTTTATCGCCTTGATTTCTATCTGGATGGTATCTTAGCGCTTGTTTTCTATAGGCTTTTTTAATCGTATCGCTATCAGCATCCCTTGAAATCTCTAATATCTCATAATAATCAAATTCCAAAATATCTTCCTTGTTTATAATTTTAACTGGCGATTTTATCCAAAAGTTACTAAATTTATACATAAAAAGCAAATTTATTATTAATTTTTGGTATAATAGTGCCAAATTTTATACTAGGAGCCAAATATGATAAATGTATTAATGATAGAAGATGATCCGGAATTTGCTCAAATTTTATCTGAATATTTAATAAAATTTAATATCAAAGTTACAAATTACGAAGATCCATATTTAGGCCTTAGTGCCGGTATCAAAAATTATGATCTTTTGATATTGGATTTGACGCTGCCAGGTATGGATGGGTTAGAGGTTTGTAAAGAGATTAGAGAAAAATATGATATCCCTATCATCATTAGTTCAGCTAGAAGCGATGTAAATGATAGAGTTGTTGGCCTTCAAATTGGCGCTGATGACTACTTGCCAAAGCCATATGACCCAAAAGAGATGCACGCTAGAATTACAAGCTTAATCCGCCGTTATAAAAAGAGCAATGAAACCCAAGAAGAGGTCACAGATACGCTATTTAAAGTAGATGATAAAAGGCATGAGATATCATATAATGGAGCGCCACTTACGCTAACACCAGCCGAATATGAAATTTTAGAATACCTAATCAAACAACATAGCTTTTCAGTATCAAGAGAGCAGTTAGTATATCATTGCAAAAGCCTAAAAGATAAAGATTCTAAAAGCTTAGATGTTATAATCGGTCGCTTAAGAACCAAAATCGGTGATAACTCTAAATCTCCTAAGCATATCTTTTCAGTACGTGGCATAGGGTATAAATTAGTCGGATGAGATACTCTCTAACTACCAAAATCACGATAATTTTCGCTATTGGATTTATCGTGATTTGTACTCTATTTTTTATGTTTTTTAAACTCCAGCATGAACGAATTCTAGAAAAAATCAGCGAAAATCATTACAATTCAATTAGCTGGTTGCTCTCACTATATCAAAAATCTAACATGCCAGAAGACTGGGAGAGATATTTTAAAAATTTTGATCTAGCTTATGTTAAAAATGCAAATTTGCAAAAGGCAATTTTTGACCACGGCACACTAGTTAGTAGAAGCGATACATTAATTGGCATAGTTGATACCATTAGCTACAAAAATAATCTTTATCTACGCATTAAAAATCAAAGCGTAACTATAATTTTAGAATCTACTTTACATAGTGGAAATGATAGCATATTAGCAAGTTTCATAATTGTTATGGCGCTATTTATCTCGCTTTATGTATCGATTTTTAGAAGTCTTGTACCATTAAAAAAACTACGTAGTGATATACGTAAATTTGCAGCTGGTAATATGGATGGAGTTTGCGTAGTCAATTTTTCTAAAGGTAACGATGAGATAAGCGAGGTTGCATATGAATTTAATAACGCAGCATGCAAAATTAAAGATCTCATTATGTCTAGACAATTATTTTTACGCACCATTATGCATGAGTTAAAAACACCAATTGGCAAAGGTAGAATCGTTAGTGAAATGATCGAAGACGACACTCAAAAAGAGCGCTTAATAGCAATTTTTGAGCGACTCAATATCCTAATAAATGAATTTGCTAAAATAGAACAACTTTTAAGTAAAAGCTATAGCTTAGATTATGCTAAATATCGTTTTAGCCTCATATTAGATCAAGCTAAAGATATGATGCTCTTAGATGATTTTAATAGTAATGTTAAAGTTAATTTAAATTCCGATCCGCTTTTAAAAGTAGATTTTCAACTATTCTCTCTTGCTATTAAAAACTTAATAGACAATGCATTAAAATATTCTGATGATAAAAAAGTGCTTATAACATGCGACAATAAGACTATTTCTATAAAAAATCATGGTAAGCCATTAGATCGCTCTATTGAACATTATAAACAAGCCTTTATAAGAGATAATAGCTCAAAAGCTAGTGGAATGGGGCTTGGACTATATATCATAGAACACATATGCTCTATGCATAAATTTAGCTTAGATTATAATTATGCTGATGGATATCATGAATTTTTGATTAAATTTGGAAAATTAGATAATGAAAAAGCTTGAGCAGTTTGATAGACTTGTAGAAGCCTTTGGTAAAATTCCTGGTGTAGGTAAAAAATCAGCGATAAAATACGCTTATTATGTAGCATTACAAGATCCATTTTTTGGGCTAAATTTAGCCCATACAATAGAAAATTCCATTCAGAATCTAAAACATTGTATAATCTGTAGCGGTATTAGCCAAAATGAAATTTGTGATATCTGCAGCGATATCAATCGAAATAGTTCCATAATATGCGTAGTTGAGAGTCCTAAAGATATTCTAACTATAGAAGATTCAAATTCATTTGACGGATTATATTTTGTCTTTAATGATATAAATAGTGTAGAAAATTTAAAAGATATGATTAGTAAATTTAACTCAAAAGAGTTAATTTTTGCTTTTAGCCCAAGTATAAATAGTGATGGTATTATGCTTTATATCGAAGATCAATTAAAGGAATTAGGAATTAGCTTTACAAAAATCGCTCAAGGTATCCCAACTGGAGTAAGTCTAGAAAATGTCGATATGCTCTCATTAACTAAAGCAATAAAAGATAGAAAAGAACTTTAAAGCTCAAACACTCCACGCATTAACTGTGTAATCTTATCTTGATTAAATTTATTATCAAAAAATATATTAAATGCCAAAACCGCTTGATAAAGCAACATATCCCTACCATCTTTGTTTTGTACATTCAACTCATTAGCAAGGCGTAAAAATTGAGTATTTTTATTATAAATAACATCAAAGGCAAATTTTGAATTAGAAAAAATATCACTTAGCAAATGTTTATCACATGGCAATTCATCACCACAAAGCCCTGCTGAAGTGGTATTTACTACCAAATCGTAACTACTTGGAGTAAAATTTGTATGAGTATGGAATTTATAGTTATTAAACTGTTCGCTTTTATCGCTTCGGTTTAAAATCTCAACGTCCACTCCGCTAAGATCTAAAATATATGCAAGTGCTTTAGCAGTTCCACCAGCACCTAATATTAGCGCCTTATTAATTTTGCCAAATTCAGCAATTGCCATCATAAATCCAGGTGCATCGGTATTATAACCTTTAATCTTATCACCTATGCGAACTAATGTATTAATCGAGCCAATCTCCTTTGCGATACTATCAAGCTCATCGCAAAGGTTGATTACTGACTCTTTAAATGGAACGGTGATATTTGCCCCTTGAAGGTTATATTTTTTAAATTTATCAATTATATCACCACCTTGCTCTAGTAAAATCCTACCATATATTCCATTTATACCTAATCCGCAAAGCGCACTATTATGAAGCCTTGGCGAGATAGAATGCGATACAGGATTACCAAAAAGAGCAAAATATTTCATTATTATTTAACCCTATAAACAAAGGCGCCACTTGAGACATCTTGGCGTATTTTTTGAATATTTGATTCAATGTTAGAACCAAATGGACCAATTAGAATTTTTACTACTTTGTTACCATTTACAACAACTTCATGAGTTGTGTATTTATAGCCATTAGCTGTAATTCTTTTAATCAAAGCACTATTTCTATCGAGTTTAGATACAGATGCAACTTGAATATATGTTCCCTTAGCTAGGCCGTTTGTAGTAGCTGGCTCTTTTTTAGGTTCTACCTTTTTAACTGGTTCTACATTTTTAGCTGGCTCTTTTTTAGGTTCTACATTTTTAACTGGTTCTTTTTTGTTATCTTTAACAGCTGGAGCAGTTGCACCAAATGGCTCTTCAACTTTTGGAGGTAGCACTGGCACAATCATACTAGGTGTAGTATCCATAGCAGCTTGAGCATTTTTATACTCATTTACTATATTTTCAAAACTCTCTTTAGAATTTGAATTATCACTAACAATTGGCACTTGTTCAAAAAGGTCATTTGAGCCACTATTATCTGATGTATTAGCAGGCAACTCAGCAGGTAGTAACAGACTATCAGATATATCGTTACCCTTTTTAGTCTCATTTGAATTTAAAAACTTCACAACAATCAATACTACAACAAAAATAATAACTAGCAACGCCACACCAATTAAAATTTTGCGTATACCACCAGACTTTTCCTCTTCGTTTTTATCTAGCAAGATATCTTGTAAATTATTATTTTCTTCCATAATTTATCCTTTACATATGTTTTGACCAGCTAGCACCACGTTCTTTTTGATAGAGCTCATATGGCAAGGCTAGAATATTATACTCTAATGGCATATCCATAGTAGGAAACATTCTCCACTCTTGAGGTAACTTTTGTGATAGCATCACTGATAGTTTATTAGCTATTTGACACCCTTCCATAAAGGTTGTATGACCTTTATGGACGTATAGATGTAAATGACCAGGGGTTTTGGTCTCATAAGCTGTGAAATTTATAAACCCTTCTTCTCTTAGTAGTAGCTGAGCCCTATGCCAAAAGCGTTCAGGCATTCTGCCATTATAGTCAAAAACAATATTTTCAACCTTATTTAACCTATTGATCAAAGAGTGTGCTACAATTATTTTACGCTCAGCATGTTCTCTTTGTATTGCTAGGCTAAGCGGTTCATCTACTCTTTCAAATTTATCAAAAAAATACCTACCCTTATGCTCAATCTTTTTTACAGTTAGATCACGCTTGATATAGTAGTGATCTGTAATCATCTTAATAAGCGATAAATCCATACGCTGCATTAGAATGTCGCTTTATTATAGATGATAAATTGATGAGCTAAATCTTTTAATTCGGCTGCGATTTTGCGTTGTTTATCAAGATTATTTATATCATCTAATACATCAGCAATGCGATTTGCAATTAACTCAAATTCAGTCTCTTTCATACCTCTAGCAGTAAGCGCTGGGCTACCCACTCTAATACCGCTTGTTATAAATGGACTTCTAATTTCGCCTGGGACTGTATTTTTATTTACCGTAATTCCTGCATTACCTAAAGCTATATCTGCATCTTTACCGCTAAAATCTTTATTTAAGAAACTAACAAGTACAAGGTGATTATCAGTACCGCCACTTACTAGATCATATCCACGGCTAATTAAAACTTCACCAAGTTTTTTAGCATTTGCTTTGACTTGTTTGGCATATACTTTCCACTCATCACTTAAATTATGCTTAAAGCCTACAGCCTTACCAGCTATAACATGCATTAATGGCCCACCTTGAATTCCTGGGAATATAGAGCTATTGATCTTTTTAGCAAATTCCTCATCGTTTGTCATGATGATACCGCCTCTTGGGCCTCTTAGAGTTTTATGTGTTGTGGAGCTTACTACATGGCAATGCGGAAATGGATGAGCATGCTCGCCAGCTACAACTAACCCCGCTATGTGCGCCACATCAGCAAATAAATACGCACCTACGCTATCAGCAATCTCTCTAAATCGCTTAAAATCTATCTCTCTAGTATAGGCACTCGCACCGCAAACTATCATCTTTGGTTTAACAATATTTGCAATATCAGCTACCTTATCATAGTTGATTCTACCATCTAGCTCAACACCATAAAAAAAACTCTCATAATACTTACCAGAGCTTGAAACCTTAGCACCGTGAGTTAAGTGACCACCATGGCTTAAATCCATACCTAAAATCTTATCACCTGGCTTTAAAAATGCTCCATAAACACCTTGATTTGCTTGGCTACCGCTATTTGGCTGAACATTAGCAAATTCACAACCAAAGAGTTTTTTACATCTATCAATTGCAATCTGCTCAATTTCATCTACAAATTCACAACCACCATAATATCTCTTACCAGGATACCCTTCGGCATATTTATTAGTCAAAATAGAACCCATAACTTCCATAACTTCAGGATATGTAAAATTCTCACTAGCAATCATCTCCAAATGATCGCACTGACGCTCAAGCTCTTTATTTAAAAGAGCGTAAATCTCTTTATCATAACTTTCTAAATTCATATTTACTCCTTAATTTTTTGGTTTCATCGCTGGAAATAATATAACATCGCGAATTGATTTTTTATTTAATAGTAGCATTACCAACCTATCAACACCAAGACCCCAACCAACAGTTGGTGCCATACCATATCCAAGAGCCCTACAATAATCCTCATCCATCTCATGAGCTTCATCATTGCCAGCATCTTTGCTCTGTATTTGAGCCTTAAATCTCTCATATTGATCAACTGGATCATTAAGCTCATTAAATGCATTTGCTAATTCTCGACCAGCGATAAATAGCTCAAATCTCTCTGCGATTTCAGGATTTTCATCACTTCTTCTTGAAAGTGGTGAAATTGAAATAGGAAAATCTGTTATAAATGTAGGATTAATTAGTTTACTTTCAACATAATTATCAAAAAGTTCAGCTTGTAAATGACCAAGATCTAACTTATTATTTGCTTCAAATTTATCCTCTTTTAATTTAGCCAATATCTTCTCTTTATCGCTTATAATTTCTCTATCTAATCCACCAATTTCTACAAGTGCATCAAGATATTTAATCCTTTTAAATGGCTTAGAAAAATCGATATTTTGACCATCAAATTCGATTATTTTATCCAAATTTAATTTATCAAGTAGTGTCGCAAATAACTCTTCAGTCAGATCCATAACCTCAAAATAATCATGCCAAGCCCAATAAAACTCAATACTAGTAAATTCAGGATTGTGAGTTAAATCCATTCCTTCATTTCTAAAGCAACGATTCATCTCAAATACCGCTTCCATACCACCTACGATAAGCCTTTTGAGATAAAGCTCTGGGGCGATTTTAAGATATCTATCTACGCCTAATGCGTTATGATGGGTGATAAATGGTTTGGCATTAGCCCCGCCTGCTATCGGATGCATCATAGGCGTCTCAACTTCTAAAAATCCACGCTCTTCAAAAAACCTTCTAATAGTGCTAATAATAATTGAACGCTTAAGAAAATCACTCCTTACATCCCTATCCATAATCATATCTAGGTATCTTTGGCGATATCTTGTCTCTATATCAGTTAATCCATGAAATTTCTCAGGTAATGGAGATATAGCCTTAGTAGCAAGAGTGATATGGCTTGCATGTAGGCTAAATTCGCCTGTTTGGGTGATAAAAGCATAGCCTTTAATAAGGATTATATCACCAACTTCAAGATTTTTTTTGAATTTAGTATAATCCTCCTCGCCTATACTAGCTAATGAGTAATAAATTTGGATATTATCGCTCTCATCTTCTATATTGGCAAATGTTGATTTCCCAGCTACTCTTTTTAGTTTTATTCTACCAGATATAACTACCTCTTCTTGGGCTTTTCTCTCACCTTCAGGAAGTTCTTTTATATATCCAAATTTGCTCTTAAACTCAGAAATATTCATCTCTCTTTTTAAGAAATGCGGATAAGGGCTAACTCCCATTTGTCGTAACTCATCAGCCTTAGCTAGACGAGTTAATTCTAATTCAGTATCAAAAATCAATTAAATTCCTTTTATCTTTTGTTTATTACATTCACTACAAACACCATATAGTTGCATAATATGGCCAGTAAGCTTAAAGCCATGCTCTTTAGCAATTGCTAGCTGGCGCTTTTCTATAATCTGGTCTTCAAACTCAACTATCACACCACACTGCCTACAGATCATATGGTCGTGATGAGGCTTATTGGCTAGTTCAAATTTCTTACCCTGCACACCAAAACTAATTGATGTTACCATACCTGATTCTTCAAGTAAATTTAGACTTCTATAAACTGTAGCAATACCGACATTTAGCCCTGGATGACGTTCTTTGATATACAAATATAACTGCTCTGGGGTAAAATGCTCACTATTATTATATAATGTTTGTAAAAGTACTTCACGCTGTTTGGTATATTTTAAACCATTATCTCGTAATACTCTCTTAAATCTCTCTAGCAACGCATCATATTCAATATTTTCTATCATTGCTCCACCTTAGTTAAATTTTCTTCTACCCCCTCAGCGCTATCTAAAAGCTCAGGAACGACAATCTGACCACTCTCTACACTCTCTTTAACTTTACTAACATCCATTGCCATAATAAATTGACCAGCACTTAATAATATTGGATAAACCTTACTACCTTCAAAAAATGGAGATATTTTTTGATTTAATACTGAAATTTTTGATACAATCGCAACTAAAATAGCAAGAACTAAAAATATCTTTGCTGCTCCAACAAAAAATCCCAATAATCTATCCACAAATCCCAATCCGCTCATTTTTAACATCTTTGATAGTAGATTACCAAGCATCAAACATACAAACCAAAATACTAATAAAGCAAACAAAAATCCAAAGAAAAATTCTGCCGAATCACTGAGTTGATATATATAAAGACTTATTAAATCTCCAACTAAATTTGCATTTCTACTAGCGATAATCACACCACCAATAATACCTATAAGGCCAAAAACTTCCTTAATAAGGCCATTTATAATACCCTTAATTCCTAAAATAATCACTACAGCGATAATAATAATATCAAACCAAGTAATAAAATCCATCAATTTTTCTCCATTAATTTAAATTTGTCGCATTAAATTGCATCGCAATATCTTTTGTTATTATATTTTCATCTAGTGCTTTTTGTATCTCATTTGCCATAATTCTCATACCACTTTGCGAGCTACCAAGTTGCATTTGAGAGAGGATTTGATGAATTTTCCCCTCTCTTATTAAATTTGAAATTGCGATATTGTTTAGCATAATCTCAAAAAGCGCAACCCTACCTCCACCAATTTTTGGAAGTAAATTTTGAGAAATTACAGCTATTAATGATGAGGCTAAAGAGCTTTTGATATATGCTTGATCACTTGTAGCAAAACTATCTATTATTCTATTTATAGAGCTTACAGCTGAGTTTGTATGTAGTGTTGCAAAGACCAAATGCCCTGTTTGAGCCGCTTCAATAGTCATTTCCATAGTCTCTTTATCACGCATCTCTCCAACTAAAATCACATCTGGATCCTCTCTAAGAGCATATTTTAACGCTCGTGAAAATGAGCTTGTATCGCTTCCAACATTTCTATGCGAAAATAGTGAGTTTTTGCTAGTATGAATAAATTCTACTGGATCTTCAATAGTAATGATGTGTTTATTTTGACTCTGATTTATCTCATTTAAAATTGCTGCTAGCGTAGTACTTTTGCCACTTCCTGTAGCTCCAGTTATTAGAATTAGCCCCTTTTGTTTCTTAGCTAAATCAAATAATATATCGGGTGCGCAAATATCATCGAGTGTTGGTATCTCTAGCGGTATAGTACGAAATGCAGCCGAAAGCTCACCATTCATAGTATAATAATAATTTACTCTAAATCTACTATTGCCAAGATCAATAGAAAAATCAAGCTCTTTAAATTTTTTTAATTCAGCTTTTTGCTCTTCATCTATAAGTGGTAGGCAAATTTCTTCTATATCATTTGGTGTTAGAACTACATTTCCTGTAGAAACTAGCTCTCCATCAATTCTAATCTTTGGCATACTTCTAGCTACTAGGTGTAAATCACTAGCTTTCTTATCTATTACCAAATCAAGCAAAGATCTTATAGCCATATTCTACTCGATAATTTTTGGAACTTCAAAACTTTTGCCCTGTTTTTGTGGAGCATTTTGTAAAATTATATCTATTACATCACTCTTGCGTGGTTCATCATCTCTAAGTGGAGTTCCACCGCTTACAGTACTTACTGCAGCTTCTATGCCATCTAAATTTAACTCATTTAAAACATCAACAAAATCGACAATCTTGCTAAGTTGACCCTTAAACTCTTCACGCTTATCATCCGGAATCTTTAGTGCGCTTAATTTCTCTAATTTTTCAAGCATTTTATCGTCAATTTGCACAGTTTCACCCCAAATTTAAAATTTTTGAGCGATTATATCATAAGTTTTCTTAGATAGAAATTATCAATATTAGGAACTTTTTAATAATTACCTTTTTATTTGTTAGATTTAAGATAATTTATGATAAAATTAGCAAATTTTTTATTTTTAAAGGATATTACTTTGGCAGTTAAAGAGAATATTGACTATATTAAAAATGAGATTAGCTCTCAAGAACAACTATTAGAAAGCGCTATAAAAAGTGAGAGATTTTTTAAACGCAATAAAAAGAGCTTTATCGCTGCAGGAATTGTTATAGTTATTGCGCTTGTTGGTTATAGCATATCAAATGCTTTACAAGAAGCTAGTAAAGCAGAAGTTAATAAAGCCTATAATACCTTAATAAATCACCCAGATGATAGTAATGCAAAACAAATTTTAATATCTAAAAACCCATCTTTATATGCTCTTTTTGTAATTAAAACAGCTGATTTAAACTCAACTACAATTATAGATGAGGCGATCAATTTAGAGATCGATCCGCTTTTAAAAGAAATTTTAGTAAATTTAAAAGGCCAAGAATCGGCTAAAATTTTATCAAATTATAATGCTTTAATCGATGGTTATGAACTATTAAAAGATGGTAAAACCGATGCTGCAAAGGCTGAATTTGCAAAAATTCCTCTTAATTCACCACTTCAACAAATTGCTAAAAATTTAGAGCATTATCAAGGAAAATAGTATGAATTACAAAGCTTATATTCTATCATCTTTAATACTTTTTATACTTGTTGGTTGTTATACTAAAAGAGAGTATTATAAACCTGAGAGTGTATCTAGAAATATAGAATTTACTGGCTCATTAAGCTCAGCCATTCAACAAACTAGCAAATATGGTGCTGTATTAAAAAATGGTAGTGTGCTGCTAAAAAGTGGAAAGATTATAGAGCTAAATTTGCTTAAAGATGATAACTTTTTAGGAGAGTATCAAGATAAGCTTTTAGTTGCTAATATTGATGGCTCATTTAAAGTATTAGTTGATAAAGATGAGTATTACACAAATAAATTTAACACTCGCATAGTCTCAGCCTCTATAAATGATAATCATCTAGCTGCTCTAAGTGCTGATAATACTATATACCTTATTGATATGATTAGTGATACAATTCTTTTGGAGTATAATATCGGTATAACCTATGCAATCGATGCAAAGATGGCAAATCCAATATTTCTAAACTCAATTATAGTATATCCAACACTTGATGGTAAAATTATGATTGTTGATAGAGCTAATGGAAGAATTTTACGTGATGCAGTTGTTAGTAGTGAGCCGTTTTTTAATAATATTATATTTCTTGATTTGCTAGGCGATAAAATGTTTGCAGCGAGCGCTACAAAATTTATGGCAATTGACCCTAATGGTGTTAAATATTATGATGGCCAAATAAAAGATGTTTTAATTTACTCTGGTAAAATTTATATTTTCTTAAAAGATGGAGTGGTAGAGATTTTAGATTTGGAGCTAAATAAAATTGGCAGTCAAAACTTTAAATTTGCCATATTTGCAGGTGCAATTCCACAAGATGATAAGCTATATATCTTTGAAAAAACCGGATATATGTTTATAACAGATCTAAATTTACAAAATACTCAAGTAATTGAGCTAGACTCAGAAATTAGCAAAAAAAGCTTCACAGGTGCGGACGCTTTCTACTATGATAATGAGATACTAAAATTAAAATAATGGATAATAGAATTTGTAATATTTTTAACCAGCGTAAAATTTTACTTAAAAATTTACGCACTCTTGATATTAAAGAATTTAGTAAAAAGCGTAATTATCAGCTATTTTTAGGAATAGATAAAAGCGGATTTTATAATCTTATCTTTTTTAGGGATTCAAAAAGTAGATTTGTGAGTAAAGAACTTGAGGAGCTAAGAGAAATTAGCGAACTTGTTAAGAGGAAATTTGATACAAACATAGTTAAATTTGGACTTTTTTACAGCTCGCCGATCTGTTCAAAGGTTCTAAAATCAAATTCAGATTGGAAATTTTATGATTTTATGTGATATTGGAAATACAAATGCCTCATTTTTTGATGGTAGAAGAGTTTGGAATTTAACCATTGATGAATTTATGGCTTATGAGCCAACAGAAAAAATTTACTACATTAATGTAAATGATAAAGCTGAACAAAAACTTTTAAACCATTTATTTATCGATATTTCATCATATATTAAGTTAAATAGCACATATATTGGTTTAGGCATTGATAGGGCTGCTGTATGCTATGCTATAAATAATGGCCTAATTGTAGATGCTGGAAGTGCTATAACTCTTGATTTAATGGCAAATGGTTGTCATATTGGTGGTTTTATAATTCCTGGGATATCTACAACACTTAAAAGTTTGCAAAATATCTCACCACGACTAAATTTGCCACTAAATACAAATATAGATCTAGATTGCCTACCACAACGCACACAAGATGCTATCAGCTATGGAATAATCAAACCAATTGTAAGTTTAATTAGCGATTTTTCAAGCCAAAAAACGATATATTTTACTGGCGGAGATGGGGAGTTTTTGTCTAAGTTTTTCTCTCAAGCTATCTATGATAGAATGCTAATATTTCGTGGTATGCAAAGAGCGATAAATGAAAATAAGGAGATTTTATGCTAAGTGTAGCATTACCAAAGGGTAGAATTGCTGAGCAGACTTTAGAAATTTTTAGCAAAATTTTTGGAAGTGAGTTTAAATTTGAAGATAGAAAACTCATTATGACAAAGGGCGAATTTAAATTTCTAATGGTGCGAAATCAAGATATCCCAACTTATATCACCGAAGGTGCTGCAGATATCGGTGTAGTCGGACTTGATGTATTAGAAGAGCATAGATGCGATGTGCTTAGATTGCTTGATCTTGGACTTGGGCGATGCAAGGTTTGCATTGGTATTAAAGAAAACCAAAGACTAGACTATAGCAAACCAGAGCTAAAAATTGCTACAAAAATGCCAAATATTACCAAAAATTATTTTGACCAAAAAGCGATTGCAGTTAAGATTATTAAACTTTATGGTTCTATTGAGCTAGCTCCACTTGTTGGACTTAGCGATGCTATTGTGGATATTGTTGAAACTGGCACTACAATGAGACAAAATGGCCTAAAAGTAGCCGAAGAAATAATGACTAGTAGCGCTCATTTGATTGCTAATAAAAATAGTTTTATAACTAAACGTGATGAAATTTTATCACTTTATCATCAGATAAATAGTATAATCCAAAACTAAATTTAAGGCAAAATATGAGTCCATATATTTTTATTCCACTATCTACGCTGATTTTTTTGGGAATAAATTTATATACTTATAAACGTCTTAAACAAAACTTGATATTGGTCAAATTTAAATGGAGTTTACGAGTAGTTTTTGGGTTAATATTTTTATTTGAAGTAGCCTATTTTATATCTATTAAAAGCTCTCCACTACCATCGCTAATCTATCAGATTTCTATCATCTGTATTGGCGTGAGCTTTATGCTTTTTTGTACCATTTTACCATTTCATATTGCACTACTTTTTATTAGTAAACTTAGTAAAAATTCTCAAAAAATTGCCAAATTTATAATAGATATCTGTGTAATTTTTGGCTTTTTTATGTATATTATAGTAGGTGCTTATAATGCTAATTTTAACACTATTATTACTACCAAAGAAATAAAGATTAAAAATCTTAAAACTCCGCTCAATTTAGCCATAATTACTGATGTGCATATCGGACAATTTTATCAAAAAGATTTTATGGCCAGCCTTGTTGATAGGATAAATTTACTCCGTCCAGATGCTTTGCTAATCGTAGGCGATTTGGTTGATTTAAAAAGCGATGAGTTAAAAGACTTTCTTGAACCACTCAAAGGTGTTCAGAGCAAATTTGGTACTTTTATGGTTGTTGGAAATCACGAATATTATCATGGCCTTAGTGGGTTATTGGATAAATTTAAAGAGCTTGGAATTAAGGTTTTAGAAAATGAAAATCTTAATATTGGTGGAGTAAATTTAGCTGGTGTTTATGATATTACAGGCTTTAAAATGGGTGAGTTTATTCCTGATTTTGTCAATGTATTTAATGGCATTAATCCAAATTTACCTACAATTTTGCTTACTCATCAGCCTCGTTCACTCAAATATTTAAAACGCGATGTAGATCTGGTTATTTGTGGACATACGCATGGTGGGCAGATTTTTCCATTTTCGCTCCTAGTATGGCTAAATCAAAAATATGTCTATGGATTATATAATATCAATAATAATATGCAATTATATGTTAGCAGTGGCGCTGGGCTTTGGGGGCCACCTTTTAGAGTTGGATCAAATAGTGAAATAGTATATTTAAAGCTTTTGGGAGATTAATATGGATTATAATAAATTTTCAAACTACTTTGGCCTGATAGCACACTATAAATTTCCAAAATTACTTCAAAATGCTATAAATAACTGGTATGTTAAAAAATTTCAAATAGATATGAGTGAGTTTAATCCCATTAGTAGCTATGATAGCTTAAACGCCCTATTTACAAGAGAGTTAAACTCTCCAAGAGCACTTGGCGATGGATTTGTTTCACCAAGCGATGGATTGTGCTTTGAGTGTCAAAAAGGTGATAATCTAAAAGCTTATAGCATCAAATCCAAAAGCTATAGCGTAGATGAGTTACTAGGTAAATCTCTTGAAAAAGGCGAGTTAGATGGTGAGTTTGACTATCTAAATATCTATCTATCACCACGAGATTACCATCACTATCACGCACCTTGCGATATGGAAATTATAAGTCTAAACTACACCCCTGGAACGCTTTTTAGCGTAGCTAGAAGCGCCCTTTTAAAACATGATAATCTATACGCTAGAAATGAAAGAGTTGTATTAAAAGCAAGATTAGCTAATGATAAATTAATCTGGATGGTATTTGTAGGCGCTTTAAATGTAGGAAAGATGAAATTTGATTTTGAACCAAGAGTTAGCACCAATTCAAATTTATCTCCCGCTTTTTATAATTACAATAATTTAAGCTTAAAAAAAGGCGAACATATAGGCAATTTTGAGCTAGGCTCAACCATTGTTATAATCAGTCAAAATGGTGCTATAAACTACCAAATAAAAAGAGATATGACTCTAAAACAAGCCCAAAGCATAGCCCAAATAATAGGCTAAATTTTTGGCTAAATCAACTGCTAGCTTTTAGCTTGGCTGCTAGGGTTTGTAAATTTTTTATCCTATTTTCATGACTTGGGTGAGTGCTTAAAAACTCCAATCCACCATCACCTGAATGCTCTTGCATCTTCGTCCATAATGACGCTGCACCATCTGGGTTAAATCCCGCCATATACGCAAGCTCTAGCCCTATTTCATCGCTCTCATTTTCATGCGAACGACTAAAAGGCAGAGATATCCCCACATTAGCAGCCAAATTCGCAACTCCTAAAATAGTATTATCCACCCCAAAAACCGAAGCTACACTGATTAATCCACTCTTTATCATCTCTTGGCTTTGTTGCTCTCTTACATGCTCTCTTAAGGCATGAGCAATCTCGTGAGCTAGGATAAATGCTATCTCATCATCATTTAAATTCAACTTCTCTATAATCCCTGTATATACAGCTATCTTGCCACCAGCCATACACCACGCATTGATAGTATCACTCGTAATTACATTTATCTCCCAATTCCACTTTGTGCTATCTTGCCTAAAATATGAAGTTTTAGCAATTAATCTATTTGAGATATTTTTAACTCTATTTGTAAGTTTTGGGTCTTTATTTAGAGTATTTGACGCTTTTGCTTTTTGTATCACCTCGCCATAAGCTTTAGCAGATGCTTCATTTATCTCATCGCTAGATATCAGCATTAGCTGCGTTCTATCAACTTCTGAGTGGCCTACATTTGTGGTATTTTGCATACAACCAACAAAAAATATAAGAGCAAATATCAATATAATTTTTTTCATATTTTTCCTTAAAATTTATGTTAGTAATTCTACCCAAATTTATCTAGTAAAATCCTAAATTTGCTAGAATTTAAGATTTATTTGGCTATAATCACGCATTTTATAGAAATTCAAAAGGTTAAAAATGAGTAAATGGAATAAAGATAGTTGGAGAGATTATAATATTTTACAACAACCGGTGTATCCCGATATTACCAAGCTTAGAGAGTGCGAAGATAAGCTTAGCAAACTCCCACCACTTGTATTTGCAGGTGAGGTTAGAAATCTCAAAGATGAGCTAGCTAAGGTCACTCAAGGCCATGGCTTTTTACTTCAAGGTGGAGATTGCGCTGAGAGCTTTGCTAACTTTAATGCAGTAAATATCCGTGATATGTTTAAGATTATATTACAAATGGCGATTGTCCTTACCTTCGCTGGTGGCTGTCCTGTAGTCAAGGTCGGTCGTGTAGCGGGTCAATTTGCCAAACCTAGAAGTAGTGATTATGAAGAGATAAATGGGGTTAAGCTCCCTAGCTATAGAGGCGATATCATAAATGGATTTGAATTTAATGAATCAGCTAGAGTCCCAGATCCCAAAAGAATGATAGATGCCTACTATCAAAGCGCATCTACACTAAATCTTCTAAGGGCATTTTCACGAGGCGGATTGGCTAATTTAAATGAAGTTCATAGATGGAATTTAGGGTTTGTAAAGCGAAGTGAATTAGATGAAAAATTCGAAAAACTAGCTTCCGAGCTTACAAATGCTCTTAAATTTATGGAGGCTTGTGGGGTTACAACCTCTAATACCCCAACACTAAGCGAAACCAAATTATACACTTCCCACGAAGCACTTTTACTCCCATATGAAGAGGCTCTTACAAGGGTTGATAGTTTAAGCGGAGATTGGTATGACTGCTCTGCTCACATGCTTTGGATAGGTGAGAGAACTAGAGGAGTTGATGATGCTCATGTCCATTTCTTAAGCGGAGTTAAAAATCCAATCGGATGCAAAATCGGTCCAAATGCCACAGCTGATGATGTGATAAAATTAGCCAACAAACTAAACCCAAATAACGAAAATGGCCGCCTAAATATCATCATCAGAATGGGAGCTGATAAGATAGAGAGTCGCTTGCCAAATATCTTAAAAGATATTAAATCTGAAGGCCTAAATATCTTATGGAGTATTGATCCTATGCATGGCAACACGGTAAAAGCGTCAAATGGATATAAGACTCGTGAATTTGATAATGTTTTAAGAGAGGTTAAGAGCTTCTTTGATATCCATCACGCTTGTGGCACCATACCTGGGGGCGTCCATTTAGAGATGACAGGCCAAGATGTTACAGAGTGCACTGGTGGTGCATTTAAGGTAACTCAAGAGGCTCTTGCTAGTCGTTATGAGACTCAATGCGATCCAAGACTAAATGCCGATCAAGCCTTAGAGCTTGCCTTCTTAATCGCAGATGAAGTCAAAAAATCTCGCTCATAAGCTATGGCCTTTGCCATAGCTTTTATTGATATAATTTAAATTCCAAATAACTATATAAGCATATTTTTGGTATAATCCATCACTATTTTTTACACAAGGTGATATATATGGATTATCTACAAATCAAAAGATCAACAAATTTAAAAGGCAAAATCGCAATTAGTGGCGCCAAAAATGCCGCTTTGCCGATAATCGCTATGACAATTTTAGCCAAAAATAGAGTAACAATCCAAAATACACCTCAAGTTGCTGATATAAAAACATTGATAAAACTACTACAAAATTTAGGCGCTAAGGCTGAATTTAAAAACTCAACCCTACAAATAGATACTACAGATATAAACTCCACAAAAGCGACATACGATATTGTCCGCACTATGCGTGCTTCAATTTTAGTCCTAGGGCCGCTACTTGCTAGATTTGGTCATTGCGAAGTCTCGCTTCCTGGCGGATGTGCTATTGGGGCTAGGCCAATTGATCTTCATCTAAGTGCTTTAGAGAAAATGGGTGCTAAAATTGAGATAAAAGATGGCTATGTGATAGCCGATGCCAAAGATGGATTAAATGGAGCTAATATCGTTTTTGATAAGATCACAGTTACAGGCACTGAAAACATCATAATGGCTGCGGCCTTAGCAAATGGAGTTACTAAGATATTTAACGCAGCCAAAGAGCCCGAAGTCGTCCAACTATGTGAAATTTTAAACCAAAATGGCGTAAAAATCGAAGGCATTGCAACAAGTGAGCTAACGATACACGGAACAAATAGAGATCTTATAAATTTAGATGAAATCATAGTAATACCTGATAGAATAGAAGCTGGAACTTACATGTGCGCTGTGGCGATTGCTGGTGGGGATGTTACAATAGAAAATATAAATCCCGATCACCTAGTGGCGATCACTTCAAAACTTTGTGATATGGGAGTTGAGTGTAAGCTTAGCCAAAATTCAATAAGAGTAATTAGCGATGGCAATTTAAAACCATGTAATATCATCACAACCGAATTCCCCGGCTTCCCTACCGATATGCAAGCGCAGTTTATGGCTCTAGCATCTATCGCTGATGGTGTATCTAGCATTGATGAGAGACTTTTTGAAAATCGTTTTATGCATGCTAGTGAGTTATCTCGCATGGGCGCTGATATAAAACTAAATGGCCATATAGCCACCATAACCGGAGGCAGTTTAAATGGCGCTGATGTGATGGCGACTGATTTAAGAGCTAGCTCAGCACTCATCATAGCAGCCTTAAGAGCAAAAGGAACTACAAGAATTCACCGAATTTACCACCTAGATAGAGGTTATGAGAATTTAGAATCCAAACTCACAGCAATCGGAGCTGATATAAAAAGATTAAGAGAGTAAGATATGAGAGTTGATGAGATATTTGAATTTGCTAGAAATTTAAAGTCACTAAATAGTAGCGAAATTTTACCGCTTAATTTAGCCGTTGGGCGAGTGCTCTTTGAGGATATTATCGCTACTAAGTCCTTACCGGCTTTTGATAACTCTGCTCTAGATGGATATGCCTTTGCTTATGCTGATATCGCAAATCCACTTAAGATAAAAGGTATTATCTTAGCTGGAGATAAAAATAGCTATGAAATTAACAAAAATGAGTGTTATAAGATTATGACCGGAGCAGCATTCCCTAAAGGCTCTGATAGTGTCGTAATGATAGAAAATGAGTCTTTTGATGAAAATGGAAATTTAATAGTCCCACAAGATACCCCTAAAAATAACGCTAGAAAAATAAAAGGCGAAGAGATAAAATCTGGCGAGCTTTTATTAGCCAAGGGTGCTATGCTAACGCCGGCTAATATAATGCTATTAGCCGCTCAAGGAGTTAGCTATATTAAGGTGCTTAGAGAGCCTAGAATCGCTATTTTTAGCAGTGGAGATGAGATAAATGAACCGTGGGGAGAGTGCGATGAATTATCCATATATAATGCAAATGCCTTTGGGATTATATCAGCATTAAGTCAAAATGGATTTAAAAGTGAATATAAAGGGATTTTAAAAGATGAATTTTCATCTATAAAAGAAGCTATTAATAACTCTTTAGATTATGATATCATCATCACAAGCGGTGGCGCTAGCAAAGGAGAGGCTGACTATATGAGTGAAGTATTAAATTCGCTCGATTTCAATCCACTATTTAGCTCAATTGATGCACGCCCAGCTAAACCAACAAAATGCTATAAAAAAGATAATAAACTTATCTTTGTATTACCTGGCAATCCAATGTCGTGTTTATTAGCAACATATATCGCCGTTATACCATATATCAAGAGAGTAGCTGGATGGAGTAACTATATGCTAGAGTCGCAAATTGCCAAATTCAAAGGCAACTTAAAACTCAAAGCTAGTAGAGCAAATATAGTAATAGGCCAAGCAAATAATGGCGAATTTAGGGCTACAAATAATAATATTTATAGCCCTTCCATGATAAAACCAATATCTTTATCAAATTTTATATATATCTCTGATATCGGTCAAAGTGAAATTTTCGATAATCAAGAGATAAAAATTTATAAAATCTCTTGACAAATAGGTAAAAATATGATAATATTCCGTCTCAATTTTACAAAATGCGGGAATAGCTCAGGGGTAGAGCACAACCTTGCCAAGGTTGGGGTCGCGAGTTCGAATCTCGTTTCCCGCTCCATTTTTTTACTTCTTATTTTTTCTATTCCTCTTTTTAGTAGCTCTTTAATTGATGAACTTCATAAGGCTATTTATGATAAATTTCCATCAGCTAAGATAAATTCTATTAATATAGATAATCACAATGAACTACCAGTAAATTTTAATGAGTTAAAATTAAAAAATATTATCTTGCTTGGCTTACGTGATGATAGTGGAACATTTAGAGCAGTCTATACTACACCAAATTCTACCAGTAAAAGTATATTTTATAAATTCAAAATCGATTTTAAGCTCCCAGTATTAGTTGCTACTAAAGACATTGGGCGAGATCATATACTAAATTTAAGTGATTATAAACAAAAATTTGTAAGTCTCAAGGATTATGATAAGCAAGCTATCATAAATCCATCCAATCACCAACTTATAACTAAAAGCAAAATCAAGCGTGGCAAAATTCTAACTAATCGCCAATTTAAAACCCTAAGCGATGTCAAAAAAGGTGATAAGATTACTGCTATTATAGAAGATGGATCTTTAAAAGTAGAAATATTAGTAACCGCACTCAATGACGGCAATATCGGACAAATAATCAGTGTTAAAAACCAAAATAATCAAACCCTAAAAGCCCAAGTAGTAGGCAAAAACCAAGTCATCATAAAATAGAGGTAAAAATGAAATCATGCATATATCCAGGAACCTTTGATCCTATCACTAATGGTCATCTAGATGTTATTAGACGAGCTTGTAATGTCTTTGATAGAGTTATTGTAGCAGTAGCACTAAATGAGTCTAAAAAGCCGTATTTTAACTACGATCAACGAATCGAACTTGCCCGCTTAGCGACTAAGGAACTATCTAGTGTTGAGGTTACAGGATTTAATAATCTCTTAATCGATTTTGCTAAATCACAAAATATTAATACTGTTGTGCGAGGTCTAAGAGCTGTGAGTGATTTTGAATATGAATTACAAATTGGTTATGCAAATGCTTCGTTGTGGAGCGAATTTGAGACGATTTATTTTATGCCAAGTCTTAAAAATGCCTTTATTTCTAGTTCTATTGTCCGCTCAGTTTTACGCCACGATGGTGATATTAGTTCACTTGTCCCATCTAAAGTATATAAAAAAATAAAGGAAGAATATGCTAATTAATTTTGAAGGTGTCGATGGAGCTGGTAAATCTACTCAAATAAATCTGCTAAAAGAGATTTACAAAGATGCTATAATAACTAAAGAGCCAGGTGGCACAGAGCTTGGATTGATGATTAGAAATTATTTAATGAGTAGTGCGAGTAAAATATCACAAAAAGCAGAAATTTTTCTATTTTTAGCAGATCGTGCCGAGCATTATGAAAAAGTTTTAAAACCCAATTATGGAAATTTGATTTTAAGCGATAGAAGCTTTGTATCTGGTCTTGCATATGCTATGGCAAATGATGATAATCTAGATATAAAAACCTTAATTGAACTAAATAAATTTGCGCTTTGTTCGGATTTTGGAGATAAATTTGTATTTTTAAAAGCAAATGAGAATTTAATCCGTCAAAGGCTTTTTAGTAGAGGTCAAAATGATGATATTGAAAGTCGTGGAATTGAGTATTTAATGAGAGTTCAAGAATTTATGAGTATAATACTCACCGATTTAAAATTTGAAGTCTTAGAGATCGATGCCTCACTAAGCCCAGAAATTATACATAATAAAATAAGGAAATTTATATGATTAATGCTCTTCGTGGTATGAAAGACCTACTTGAAAACGATGGAAAACTATATAAATTTATAATTGATACCTGTGAAGCTGTGGTTAAAAACTATGGCTATGAGTTTTGCGAAACACCAAAACTAGAAGAGACCGCACTATTTAAGCGAAGTGTTGGCCAAAGTAGCGATATAGTCGGTAAAGAGATGTATCAATTCACAGATAAAAGTGGCAATGATGTCTGTCTTCGCCCTGAAGGAACTGCTGGAGTTGTAAGAGCATTTATAGAGAATAAATTTGATAGAGCTGGTGGAGTTAAAAGATATTTTTATCACGGTAGTATGTTTAGATATGAGCGTCCTCAGCGTGGACGTCTAAGAGAATTTCATCAATTTGGCGTAGAGTGTTTTGGGGAATCAAGTGTATATGAGGATGCATCTGTAATTTTAATGTTAAATGAGATTTTCAATAGGCTTAAAATTAAAACCACACTAAAAATCAACTCACTAGGCGATAGTCAATGTATGCCAGCATATAAAGAAAAATTAGTTAAATTTGTTGAAAATAATAAAGAAAATTTATGTGATGATTGCTTAAGAAGACTTGATACTAACCCTATTAGGATACTTGATTGCAAAAGCCAGAGTTGTCAAAATATCTTAAAAGATGCTCCGCTTATTACTCAAAATTTAAATCAAATTTGTAACGATGATTTTAATAAACTTCAAGAGATTTTAAAAGCAAATGGAGTTGAATTTCAAATCGATCCAAAACTCGTACGCGGGCTTGATTACTACTGCAAAACTGCCTTTGAGTTTATTAGCGATGATATTGGCTCTCAAAGCGCAGTCGCAGGTGGCGGTAGATATGATAAACTCTGTGAATATCTAGATGGCAAACCTACTCCAGCAGTTGGCTGGGCTATGGGTATTGAGAGAATTATGGAGATTTTAAAGCAAAAAGAGTCGCAAAATACCCGTCAAGGTATCTATATCTGTGCTTTAAATCCAAATTTAATTGATGAAATTTACAAAATCGCTCAAACTCTAAGAAAAAGATATATAACCGAAATTTCATACGAAGCCAAAAGCCCAAATAAACATCTAAATATAGCTGATAAAAAGGGATTTGAGATATTTTTATGTCTTGGCGATGATGAGTTTAGCCAAGGTCAAATTTGGTACAAAAATCTACAAACAAAAGATGAAAAACGAATATCTATAGCAAATTTGGAGGGTGAAATATGACACACGACTATGGACTAAGCCTGTGGGGAGATTCAAATTTTATCACTGATAGTGGCAAAGTCTGCTTAAATAGCGACTTAAAACCAGCACTTATTGATATCGTAAAAGATATTAGAAATGATGGTTATCGTGGACCACTTTTACTAAGATTTCCACACCTTATTAAAAAACAAATTGTACAGGTATACTCTAGCTTTGAAAGAGCTAAAAAAGAATTTGGCTATAGTGGCAACTTTAATGCTGTATATCCATTAAAGGTAAATCAATATCCAGGATTTGTAGAAAATCTAGTTAAAATTGGAGAAAGCTATGGGTATGGCTTAGAGGCTGGCTCAAAGGCTGAGTTGCTACTAGCGATGGCTTATAATAACTATGGAGCACCAATTACTGTCAATGGATTTAAAGATAATGAGCTAATTGATATTGGCTTTATCGCTGCTGAGATGGGACACAATATCACTCTTACAATAGAGGGATTAAATGAATTAAAATCAATTATCTCAACTGCCAAAGAGAGATTTAAACCAAAGCCAAATATCGGCCTTAGAATCAGACTTCATAGTAGTGGTACAGGCGTATGGGCAAAAAGTGGCGGGATAAACTCTAAGTTTGGACTTACATCTACAGAGCTAATTGAAGCAGTAAATTTACTAAAAGAAAATAACCTAATTGAGCAATTTACTATGATTCATTTTCATATTGGAAGTCAAATAAATGAAATTCATCCGCTCAAAAAAGCTCTTATAGAAGCAGGAAATATTTACGCAGAGCTTCGTAAAATGGGAGCAAAATCTCTAAAAGCTATAAATTTAGGCGGCGGTTTGGCTATTGAGTATTCACAATTTAAAGATAATCCAAGCAGGAATTACACACTTAAAGAGTATGCAAATGATGTTGTGTTTTTACTAAAAAGCATTGCTAATCAAAAAAATGAGATTGAACCTGATATATTTATAGAAAGCGGTAGATATATAGCTGCATCTCATGCTGTATTAGTAGCTCCTGTACTTGAGCTATTTAGTCAAGAATATACAGAAGAAAAACTAATATTAAAAGAGAACAATCCTCCACTAATTAGTGAATTATATGATCTATATAGAAGTATAAAGCCAAGCAATGCCATAGAGTATCTCCACGATGCAATCGATCATATGGAGAGTGTTCTTACTCTATTTGATTTGGGGTATGTAGATTTACAAGATAGATCAAATAGTGAAATTTTAGTCCATTTAATTATGAAAAAAGCGATCTCACTTTTAGGAAATAAACAAAATTATGCAGAGCTTTTAAAAATTCAAGAAGAGGTGCAAGAGAGATATTTGGTTAATTTTTCAATGTTTCAAAGCTTGCCTGATTTTTGGGGACTTGGACAAAACTTCCCTGTAATGCCACTTGATAGATTAGATGAACGCCCTACCCTATCAGCATCTATTTGGGATATTACTTGTGATAGCGATGGCGAAATTAGCTTTGATGCGACCAAAAATCCGCTATTCTTGCATGATGTTGATTTAGAAAAAGAGGATTATTTTTTAGGATTTTTCCTTGTTGGTGCATATCAAGAGGTTCTTGGAATGAAACACAATCTATTTACCCACCCTACTGAAGCTACAATAATCATCAATGAAGAGGGCAATTATGAAATAAAAAATATTTTAGAATCTCAATCCGTTATGGATATATTAGAGGATTTAGACTATGATATACATGCTATTAGAGATACTTTAAATGAACGAATAGAAAATTCAACACTAGTAGATGAAAAACAAAAAAAGCATATTCTAGGCGAACTATATCTATTCTTAAACGATAATGGATATCTAAAAACCATAGGCTAATGATGGGTATTTTTCAAATTATTAAAGAGGATTTATCTCAGCCTAAAGTACAAGATCCAGCATATCGTAGCTGCATAGATCTTATCTTTAATTATCCTGGAGTATGGGCAGTAGCCAATCATAGAATTATCCATATTTTATGGAATAAAAAGTGGCATAAATTAGCCAGAATACTTGCTGGAATTAGTAATTTTTTAACCAGAGTTGATCTACACCCAGCAGCAGTTATTGGAAGAAGAGTATTTATTGATCATGCTACTGGAATAGTAATTGGTGAGACAACTATAGTTGGCGATGATTGCTTGATTTATCAAGGAGTTACCTTAGGTGGGGTAAGTTTAGATAAAGGCAAACGCCATCCCACATTAGAAAATGGCGTAGTTGTCGGTGCTGGAGCTAAAATTTTAGGCAATATCACCATAGGAACTGGCTCAAAAATTGGTGCAAATTCAGTTGTAGTAAAAGATGTACCACCACACTCTACGGCTGTAGGAATTCCGGCTAAATGCATTAGCAGTGATAATCGTCCATTTGAACACAATAAGCTACCAGATATCACAAAAGAATTGCTAATCTATCTAATAGATCGCATAGAAAATCTTGGATGCCAAGGAAGTGATAAAATAGTATTAGACAAAAAATATCAAGAGTATATTAAATCAATAAAGGAGTAAAAATGTTATTATCTAAAAGAATTTCAGTTCTAAGCGAGAGTCTTACAATCGCAATTAGCTCAAAAGCCAAAGAGATGAAAGCTGCTGGGCTTAATGTTATTAGCTTTAGTGCTGGTGAGCCAGATTTTGATACACCAGAAGTTATCAAAAATGCAGTAAAATCAGCATTAGACAATGGTTGTGGTAAATACACGCCTGTGCCTGGTACGCCTGAAGTCTTAGAAGCTATTGCTACAAAGCTAAAAAGAGATAATAATCTAAACTACAAACCAAATCAAATTATTACAAATGTAGGTGCCAAACACTCTTTATTTAATCTATTTTCATGCATTATCAATCATGGAGATGAAGTTATAATTCCATCTCCATACTGGGTAAGCTATCCTGAAATAGTAAAATATTGTGGTGGTACTCCAGTTATAATTGAAACAAGTGAAGATAATAAATTTAAATTAACAGCTAGCCAAATCAAATCAGCAATCACTCCAAAAACAAGAGCAATAGTGCTAAATAGCCCAAGCAACCCGTGCGGTGGCGTATATAGCAAAGCTGAACTTGAAGAGATTGGCAAAGTATTAGAAGGTAGCGATATCTTAGTAGTTAGCGATGAAATTTATGAAAAACTTACATATAGTGGTGAGTTTATAGCAGCTGCAGCAATTAGCAATGATATGTTTAAAAGAACAATTACAATAAATGGTTTAAGCAAATGCGGAGCGATGCCAGGGTGGAGATTTGGCTATATGGCTAGTAATATTGATGAGTTAAATAAAGCTGTTAGAAAACTTCAAAGCCAAAGCACTAGTAATATCTCTAGCATCGTCCAAGCCGGTGCTATCCCAGCACTTCTAGGCAAAGCTGATAACGATATAGCATATATGAAAAGCAAATTTATAGAGCGTAGAGATTATGCTGTAAAAGCTATAAATGATATAGAAAATTTAAGTGTAGTATGTCCAGATGGAGCATTTTATCTATTTATAAACTGTAAAAATGTAGAGCCTGACTCAATGAAATTTTGCCAAGAGCTATTAGAAAAAGCCCTAGTAGCTACTGTGCCTGGCGTAGGATTTGGTATGGATGGATATTTTAGAGTTAGTTTTGCATGCGATTTAGATAGTTTAAAGCGTGGTATTGAGCGTATAGCTGAGTTTGTCAAAAATTATAAAAAATAACAATAAGAGTGCTATAAAGGCACTCTTATTTAGACTAAATTCATAATATTTAGCTATGATTTTAAGCTTACAAACTATAAAAAGTATCAAAATGGGAAAAGAACTAGCAAAAAACAAAAAAGCACTTCATGATTATACAATTATAGAAAGCTTTGAAGCCGGTATAGTCTTACAAGGTAGCGAAGTCAAGGCACTTCGTGCTGGTAGAGCAAATTTAAAAGATAGCTTTGTGAGAATCATTAAAGGTGAGCTCTTTTTGTTAAACGCACACATAAGCCATCTACAAACCGCTCACTCACACTTTCGCCCTGATGAGAGATCGCCTAGAAAGCTCCTTATGCACCGCAAACAGATAGATAAACTCCTTGGCAAAGTTAGCACCGATGGGTTAACAATCGTAGTTTTGAGTCTATATCTAAATCACAAAAATATAGTCAAAGCAAATATCGCCCTAGCCAAAGGCAAAAATTTACACGATAAAAGAGAAGCTCTCAAAGAAAAACAAGCAAATTTAGAAGCTAGAGCCGCTCTAAAAAGATATTTATAAAGGATAAAATATGAAAAATATTAAATTTATAGCCCTATTTTTAATGGCACTTTTCGCACTTAATGGGTGTAATCAAGATAAGACAACTCAAACTCAAATAGAACAATCAAATTATTATAAAACAGGCGATGAGATAGAATTAACCAGTATAATTGGCACTAAAGCTACGATAATTCGCACTGAAAATGGCTTTAAACTCAAAGATAGCGATAAAATTCTAATGCTTGATATATTTGGAACTTACTGCGCCCCATGCCAAAAAGAGGCTCCACATTTGATGGATTTTCAGCTTAAAAACGCAGATAAATTTATGATAATTGGGTTAATTCACTTTGAAGATGTAAGTGATGAGTATGTTTTAGAGAATTTTAGTAAAAAATATAACGCCTATTACTTCATAGCAAATTCAAAAGAAAATAGCAAGATTATAGATCAAGCTCTAAATGATATAAGCTATAATAGAGCCCTTTCAATTCCATTTAAAGTAGTATTAAAAGATGGTAAATACCAAAATCTAAGCGATAATCTAGGCAGTACAACAACGCAAAATAAATTCTACCTAGGTGAAGTAAGCACCAACACAATTAGCCAAGATATAGATAAGATCTTAAATGCAAACTAAAAGAAGCCTTAATACCAAAACCAAATTAAAAGAGTTTAAACCAACTCTTTTTAAGGTGATTTTATTAAACGATGATGTAACTACAATGGATTTTGTAGTGATGGTGCTTTGTGAAATTTTCAATAAAGAGCTAAAGCAAGCTATAGAATTGATGATGAAAATTCATAAAAATGGTAGCGCTGTTTGTGGAATTTACACAAAAGAGATCGCCCAAACCAAGCAAAACCAAACCCTAAGCCTAGCTAAGGCAAATGGATTTCCATTAAAATGCGTTATAAAAGAGGATTAATGATAGAACAAAATCTAGCAATGTCAATAAAACAAGCTAATGACTTAGCTTTAAGCGAATCGCATGAGTATATTAGTACTGAACATATTTTATATACTCTAACATTTGATAAGGAATTTATAAAAATTCTAGAAAATATCGGTATTAATGATGTTATAGCTTTAAGAAATGATCTAATAAATATACTCAAAGAGTCTCCAAAATCTAGCGAAAAAAAGCCACCAATTCTTACTCATAAGCTTAGTGAATTATTCTCTAGCATTACTGCTGAGGAAAATTTTGGGATTGAAGATTTTTTGGATGAAATTTTGAGCGATAAAAACTCACAAGCCTATCAACTACTTGAATTTCACGGATTAAATTTAGATGATAATGAGCTACTATCTGTAGCTACAAATTTAAATGAATTAGTCAAAAATCATCAAATAGACCCTGTGATAAATAGAGATAAAGAGATTGACAAAGCTCTTCAAATTCTATGCCGCCATAAGAAAAATAATCCGATTTTTGTAGGTGAAGCTGGAGTTGGTAAAACCGCAATAGTCCAAGGAATAGCCCAAAGAATAGTAGATGGAAAGGTTCCTGATAGATTAAAAGATAGCGTGATTTTTAGCTTAGATATCTTTGCTATTTTAGCTGGGGCGAAGTATAGGGGTGAGTTTGAAGAGAGATTAAAAGAGATTATAAATCGCTTAAAAGATAATAAAAATCATATAATTTTCATAGATGAAATTCACACTATCCTAAACACAGGGAGCAATGATAATGGCCAAGATGCGGCAAATATCTTAAAACCTCACTTAGCAAATGGTGATATAAGGTGTATTGGCGCAACTACTTATAATGAGTTTAGAAATTTCAATAAAGATAGAGCTTTACTTCGTAGATTTAATAAAATAGATGTCGCCGAACCAAGCAAAGAAGAGACCTTAGAGATATTAAAAGGCTTAAGGCCAACTTATGAGAAATTTCATAATGTCAAATATAGCGATGAAATTTTAAGCCAAAGTATAGAGATGGCTAAGCGATATCTAACTGACAAATTCCTGCCTGATAGCGCTATAGATATCATTGATGAGGCTGGCGCATCGGCAAATATCGAGAATAAAAAAAGCGTAACAAAAGCCAAAATCAATGAAATTGTCTCTAAAATAGCCAATATCTCAAATATCCAAACAAGCTCTGATAACACTCAAATTTTAAAAAATCTATCCACTATATTAAACCAAAAAATATTTGGCCAAGACCTAGCTATAAAGAGCTTAAATGACGCTTTAATCACATCATACGCAGGATTAAATGAGCCAAATAGGCCAATTGGTGTATTTTTATTTACTGGAAGTAGCGGTGTGGGTAAAACTGAGTTAGCAAAAGAGCTAGCAAATGCTTTAAATATCCATTTTGAGAGATTTGATATGAGCGAATATATGGAGAAACACGCCGTAGCTAAGCTCATTGGCGCACCTCCTGGATATATAGGGTTTGAAAATGGCGGAATGCTTACAAATATGGTTAAAAAGCACCCTTATAGCGTAATTTTGTTTGATGAGATTGAGAAGGCTCATCCAGAGCTATTAAATATATTTTTACAGATTTTTGATAGCGCAACTCTAAGTGACGCAAGTGGAAATAAGAGTGATTTTAAAAATACAATTATCATAATGAGCTCAAATTTAGGCACCAAAGAAGCACCGATTATGGGCTTTAATAAAGATGATAGCGATAAAACAGATAGAGCTGTGAAGGGATTTTTTGCTGCGGAGTTTAGAAATAGAATTGATAAGATTATAAATTTCAACACTCTAAGCCACGAAGTCTTAGAAAAAATAGTCCAAAAAGAGATAAAAGAGCTAGAGCTATCAGCCAAAAAAATCTCTATATCTATTAGCAAAAATGCGATTAATGAGATTATTAAACTTGGATATAGTAGTGAATTTGGTGCTAGAAATCTTAAACGAACTATTAAAGATAAAATCAATCTTAAGCTATCCAAAGAGCTGCTTTTTGGTGCTTTAAAAAATGGTGGCACTACCAATATTGATTTTAATGGCAGTGAGTTTGAGTTTAAATTTATCTAAGCAAAATAGATAATGAACTCTATTTTTCCAAATCCATTAACTGCTCCAAAAGACGCTCCACTAGCATATGGTGGTGACCTAAGTAGTGAAATTTTACTTGATGCGTATATGCATGGTATTTTTCCATGGCCGTGTGATGGGGTGATATTTTGGCATAGCCCTGACCCAAGGGCAATATTTTATCCACAAAATATTAAAATTCAAAAGAGTTTAAAACCATTTTTAAGGGATTATAGAGTTAAATTTGATTATAATTTTAGAAATTTTATCAATTTTTGTAAAACCCAGAGAGAGCTTAAAGAGCCAACTTGGATAGATCAAAATGTCGTAGATAGCTATATTAAGATGCACGAATTAGGCTATGCACACAGTGTGGAGGTCTATTATAATGATGAGCTTATTGGCGGGCTTTATGGGCTGATTTTTGGTAAGATTTTTTGCGGTGAAAGTATGATTAGTAAAGGCAAAAATGCCTCCAAAGTCGCTCTAATCACACTAGCTAAGGCATTAGCAAAATATGATTTTATCATAGATGCACAAGTAATGAATCCTCATCTTAAATTTATGGGAGCCCAGGATTTAGCTAGGGATGAATTTTTGACTCTGCTTAAGATAAAATCAAATCAATCAAGCGGATTTGAAAATTTTAAAGATTTAGAGTTAAATTTGGAATAAATATTGCTTATGTATTGCAATAAATTTAAAAAGGATATATGATGTACGCAGGTTTTAGTACTAGCAAATCAAAACAATTAGTAGATTCGGCTCTTGGTAGTAGGGTTGCTAGAAACCAATTAATAGCTAGCAATATTGCAAATATCGATACTCCTTTTTATAAAGCTAAAGATATCGATTTTGAAACCGCTTTAATAGAAAAAAAAAGAGAGGTATATAAACTAGGTGCTAGTGAGCCAAAATTAGAACTCGCTAGAACAAATGATAAACATTTTGCCGCAATCGATTTTCCATCAGTTAAGATTCCAACTATCTATCTAAGAGATGGTCATATGGCTAGAAATGACGCTAATACTGTCGATCTAGATATCGAAACTAGCGAAATGAGTAAAAATGTTTTAATGATTCAAGCACTAGATTCAGCTAGCAAAAAACATGGCGATATCTTTAAAAGCGTAATAGATGCAAGTGGAAAAATATAAAGGATAAATAATGGCATACTTAAGTGATTTTGATATTAGTGGATATGGACTTAGTGCGCAACGCTTTAGAATGAATGTAATTAGCTCAAATATAGCTAATGCAAATACTACTAGAACTGCCGAAGGCGGCCCATACCGCCGTAAAGAGGTTGTATTTAAGGCAATTGAATTTGATAAAGAGCTAAATAAACAACTAAATGCTAAAAATGACTTTTTAGAAAATGAGAATCCTTTAGACGATCCAGATGCGCCAAGATTTCCAAAACCTGCGATCTCAACTGTGGTAGTCGATAAAATCGTACGTGATGATAAAGATTTTAAAATGAAATTTGATCCAACTCACCCAGATGCAAATGAAAAAGGTTATGTAATGCTACCAAACATAAATCCAGTCATTGAGATGGCGGATTTAATAGAAGCAACAAGAGCATACCAAGCAAATGTATCAGCATTTCAAAGTGCCAAAGCGATAGCGACAAGTGCTATTGATATGATGAAAGGATAATTGAATGAACATTAATAATATATCAAATTTAAATCCATTAGAGCAAAAAAGTAGTAAAAATGATAATTTACTAGATCAAAGTTTCTCTGATATTTTAACCAAAACTCTAGGCGAACTAAATGACGTCCAACAAAAAGCTGATAAAGCAGTAGCTGATCTAGCAACTGGAGAAGTAAAAGATCTACACCAAGCAGCGATTGCAATCGGCAAAGCAGAAACTAGCATGAAACTAATGCTAGAAGTAAGAAATAAAGCTATAAGCGCTTATAAAGAGATAGCAAGAACACAGCTATAATGAGTCAAAATAGTAGCCAAAGCAAAGTATATGTAGTATTTTTGCTAATTATTCTTGGTATCTTTATATTCTTAACAGTTATATTTTACCGATCTAGTATCGAGCGTCGCCTTCCAAAACTCCAAAGTAGCGACTATACCAGTGCTATGCGTGGCTCTATATTAAGCCAGGATGGTTTTAGCCTAGCAAGCAGTCAAAAACTCTTTAAAGCGATGGTAGATACTAGAAATATTGATCCAAATAAAAAAGAGTTATTTATCAAACTATATACTTTATATAGTGGTGATGACCCTAAAAAAATTAGAAAAATCCTAGCAAAAAAAGGCTTAGTAACTCTATCATATGAGATTGATGCCAAGGGTGCTGCATATCTAAAAGAGTTAGCTAGAAAGCTATATAGAAATAAAGTATTTATCGCATATCAAGATCCAAAAACCGGTATAGTCTCTACTCAAGGAATGAGCATTATAGAAAGCGGCGAAAGACGAATATATATGGCAAGTGACGCTTTAACGCCAGCTATTGGCTACATTAAAAAGATTGAAATAGATGGTATTACAAAAGTTGAAGGAGTAAAAGGAATTGAAAAAGTATATGATAACTTGTTATCCTCTACTCAAGATGAGCTAACAAAAGGACCAAGAGATCTAGCAAATACAATAATTTTAAGTAAAGACGCTGAGCTATCTCGCCGTATTGATGGCTATAATGTCGTGCTAAATATTCCATTAAAACTACAAAAAATATTAGAAAAAATGGCTGTAGCAAAGATGAATGAACTAATTGCTAAAGAAGTTATAATAGGCGTTATGGAGGCTAAAAGTGGAGCTATAATTTCATTAGTTTCTACCTCTAGATACAATCCATCAAGTATCACTAAAAAAGATTACCAATCACTAAATTCAACAGCAAGCGAATACGCTTATGAGATGGGTTCAGTTATGAAACCATTTATCTTTGCCCTACTTTTAAAAGCTGGCAAAATCGATCCACTTGAGATAATAAATGTCTATGGTGGTAAATATAAACTAGGTAAACGAACAATCACTGACAGTCATAAAAATGATACCCTAAGCGCCCAAGATGTAATCGTAGAATCTTCAAATGTTGGTATGATTCAAATTGTAGATAGATTAAGCGAATTTGAACTTTATAATGGTCTTTTAGAATTTGGATTTTCTCAAAAGAGCGGAATAGATCTAAGCTATGAACAAGTTGGCAATATACCATCAATCTCTAAACTAAAAAATAAGGTATATAAATCCACGCTAAGCTATGGTTATGGCGTCCAAGCTACATTTATACAGCTTCTAAGCGCTTATAATGCAATCACAAATGATGGTGTTATGGTTACACCACGCATAGCTAGTCATCTAGAAAAGGATTCTAAAACCTATAAATACAAAGAACAAGAGTTTACCCAAATTCTCTCAAAAGCTCAAGCTCAAAAGATGAAAGATATCCTAATCAAAGTTGTAGAAAGTCCTAATGGAACCGCTAAAAGAACACAAATCCCAGGCCTAATAATTGGCGGCAAAACTGGTACTGCACATATCGCTACAAGTGGTGGTTATAGCGATAAGCGCTATAATGCAAATTTCTTTGGCTTTGTCCGTGATGCCAAAGGCAAGGAATATACAATTGGCGTTTTAGTACGTGAACCAATGAAGCCATATCCATACTACTATGCTTCATGGAGCGCATTGCCAATATTTCGCTCAACTATCGAGCTAATGGTAGAAAATGGCTACCTAACTCCAGCTAAACTAGACCCAAAAGCCATTAAAGCCATTAATACTAAAGAGGGTAAGAATATAAATGTAATATTAGACTAAATTTAACGCAAATAAAATCTTTTTAAGTCTCTTTTGCATATAATTTAAGTTTTATTTTTTAGGTAGGATTATGAATTTAATAGACAAGTTAAAAAACAATCAAAGATTGGAATTTGATGATGCTATCAAGCTTTATGATTTAGATCTATTTACTCTAGGCAAATATGCCAATAAAATCAGAGAAGCTAAAAATGGTAAAAAGGTATATTTTAATATAAATCGCCATATAAATCCGACTAATTTATGTGCTGATGTATGTAAATTTTGCGCCTTTTCATCTCATAGACAAAGTGCTGATAAGAGTTATACAATGAGCTATGAGCAGATTATTGAAGCAGTAGATAAAAGCGTATTAAACGGAGCCAAAGAGATACATATAGTCTCTGCTCACAATCCAAATGTATCATGGCAATGGTATCTAGAGATATTTAAAATGATAAAAAATAAATATCCAAATTTACACATAAAAGCACTTACTGCAGCAGAGGTTGATTACCTACATAGAAAACATGGCTTAAGCTATGAAGAGGTGATAGAAAAGATGATTGAGTATGGTGTAGATAGTATGCCTGGTGGAGGAGCTGAAATATTTGATGAGGGCGTTAGAGCTGAGATTTGCAAAGGCAAAGTAAGCAGTGATAACTGGCTTAAAATTCACTCCCTTTGGCACCAAAAAGGTCGCCAAAGCAACGCTACAATGCTATTTGGTCATATAGAGAACAAAGAGCATAGAATCGATCATATTCTTAGAATTCGCTCGCTACAAGATCGCTCCCTAGCTCTAAATAACGGCGGCGGATTTAATGCTTTTATCCCATTAGTCTATCAAAGAGATAATAACTATCTTAAAAATATCCCATTTTTAGGCTCAGTTGAGATACTAAAGACAATGGCAATTAGCAGAATCTTGCTTGATAATATAAATCATATTAAGGCATACTGGGCTACTTCTACTTTAAATTTAGCTCTT
Organism: Campylobacter sp. P0085; assembly: GCF_002139495.1. Taxonomy (NCBI): domain Bacteria; kingdom Pseudomonadati; phylum Campylobacterota; class Epsilonproteobacteria; order Campylobacterales; family Campylobacteraceae; genus Campylobacter; species Campylobacter sp. P0085. Next base: position 272,810 of record NZ_MJKB01000002.1, read on the forward strand.
GTAGCACAAGAATTTGGTGCTGATGATCTAGATGGAACGATAGAAAAAGAGAGTATTCAAAGCAGTGCTGGAGCAGCAAGTAAAAATGGTAAAAGTCAAAAAGATTTTATAGAGCTAATTCAAACAAGTGGATTTATACCAGTTCAAAGAGATAGCCTATATAATGAACTTATAATATACAATTAGAAAGAAATATGGATATATTTAAGCTCAAACAAAACAATACAACTGTAAAAACCGAGCTAAATGCAGCTCTTACTACATTTTTGGCTATACTTTACATAGTTCCAATTAATGCGCTTATCTTAAGCGATGCTGGTATGCCAAAGGAAGCTTTATTGGTAGCAACAGCCCTTATCACGATTCTAGCAACTATTTTTAATGGCTTATGGGCTAACACACCAGTAGCACTAAGCACGGGAATGGGATTAAATGTTTACTTTACATATAGCATGGTAATTGGTATGCAAATTCCATGGCGAACTGCACTTGGGGCTATATTTATCAGCTCGGCGATATTTACCATTTTGAGTTTTACAAACTTTCGCCTTTGGATTATCAAAAATATCCCACTAGATCTTAGGTGTGCTATAAGTGCTGGTATTGGTGCATTTATATGTTTTATTGGTCTATCTAAAATGGGTTTAATAGTTGCTAGTCCAGCTACTAAAGTTGCTATTGGCAATATTAGCGATCCTAAAGTTTTAATTGGTGTTATAGGGATTATATTTATGATACTATTTTGGACTTTAAAACTGCGTGGCGGATTTGTTTTGGCAATTGCTGTAACATCAATTGGAGCGTGGATATTTGGAATTTATGAAACACCAAAAGAGATAATCTCGATACCTGTTAGCATCGCTCCAATTTTTGGGGAGTTAGATATCCTCTCAGCTCTTAAAATTTCTTTACTTCCAGCAGTTTTAACACTATTTGTTACTCACCTATTTGATAGTATTGGCACCCTTACTGGAGTTGGAAATAGAGCCAATCTATTTACACACGCTGATGGCGAAAAAAAATTAGCCAAAAATTTAGAAAGCGATGCAATAGCTGGCATGGGTGGAGCCATTATAGGTACAAGTACAATTATAACATGTGTAGAGAGCGCAAGCGGTGTAGAAGCTGGTGGCAGAACAGGACTTACGGCTGTATTTATAGGAGTGTTTTTTATATTTACCCTATTTTTCTTACCACTATTTGGCTCTATTCCAGCTAATGCTATCTATCCAGTACTTGTAATGGTAGGTATTTTAATGTTTAGTGAACTTGGCAAAATCAACTACAAAGATCCAGCTATTTGCGTTTCAACATTTTTAACTGTGATATTAATGCCGCTTACATACTCTATTACAATAGGATTGAGCGTAGGATTTATATCATATTTTATTATTAAATTAGCACTAAGAAAATGGGAAGATCTAAATTTAGGCGTAAGTACACTAGCTATTATTAGTCTATTTGCCTTTATTGCTAGTTCAGCACCTAATCTATTTAAATCAATAATTGGAGGCTAAAAATATGACATATTATGATTTTAGCTCATTTGAACATGATGCCAAAATTTTAGCTAAAAGAGTTAGAGATGAATTTAATCCAGAGGTTATTTTAGGTATTGCTAGAGGTGGATTAACTCTAGCTCACTTTTTAGCAAATGCGCTTAATATTAGAGATTGTTTTAGTCTAAACTCTATACATTATGAAAATACTACAAAGCTAGATACTGTCAAAATCTACAATATCCCGGATCTAAGCAAATTCAAAAGAGTATTAATTACAGATGATATTATCGATAGTGGCGAATCTATGGTAGCTATCAAAAAAGAGATCAGTAGATTATATCCAAATTTAGAAATTGCTGTAGCTACTATATTTTATAAGCCAAAAGCTTTGATGTTACCTAATTTTACTATCAAAGAAGCTGATGATTGGATTGAGTTTTTTTGGGATTTAAGTTTAGAATAGATGATTATGCGAGCTGAGATTTTAATATACTATTTTTGCACAGGACTTACACTATGTATTCTTTATGCAACCCAGCCAATTGGTCCTATATTTGAAAGTGAACTTGGTATATCTAAAACTCAAGCTGCTCTATTTACTACTGCGATAATGACTCCACTAGCATTTGCTGGAATATTTTATGGCTATCTACTTGAAAAAATTGCTATTAAAAATATCTTAGTCGTAGCGTTTTTACTTCTTGGTATTAGCGAGATTATTTTTAGCTTTGCTAATTCATACTTTTTATTATTAAATATTAGAGGATTTCAAGGGTTGCTAATCCCTGCTGTGCTAACTGGAATAATGAGCTATATAAGCCAAATTTCATCAAAAGATAATGTAGCAAGTGCTATTGGTATATATATTGGAGTTACTATTATTGGTGGATTTATGGGGCGAGCATTAAGTGGATTTTTTACAGATATATTTGGCTGGAGACCATTTTTCTTTATTATTGGCTGCGTTGCTATTTTTGCTTCAATTTTACTACTTAAATTTAGCAAAAATATCAAAGCTAGCTACCTAAAACCACACTTAATAGATGTAATACATACTCTAAAGCTTCGTCATAATCTTTATATATTTTTAATGATTTTTGGGATATTTTTTACATTTCAAGCGATGCTTAACTTTATCCCATTTGAACTAGCTAGAATTGATGAAAACTATAATTCATCAAAGGCTGGAATGCTATATATTGGCTATTTAATTGGTGTTTTAGTTGCGTTTAATACTAAAAAAATTACAGCTCTATTTCGCAGTCCAATAACTGCTATAATAGCTGGAATCATAACCCTTATCATTGCTATTCAAATTTTTAGGATCGAGAGTTTTGGACTTATTTTTGTAGCAATGGTAGTCTTTTGTCTTGGAAATTTTATAGCCCACTCTATTGCTAGTGGATTTATAAATAAGATGGCTACAACACATAAAGGAATCTCAAATGGTCTTTATGTAAGCTTTTACTATTTTGGCGGAGCGCTTGGTAGCTTTATCCCTGGACTTATTTATATGCCTTTTGGCTGGAATGCCTTTTTATGGCTTCTTAGCGTTATTAGCTTTATTTCATTAATTTTTATTTTGGTGATTCGTGATATCAAGGCTTAATATATTTTGGCTTTTTATAGCCCTAGCTTTAAACTCAGCTCTTTTAATCTTTAGCATGAGCGGATTAAGCATTAGCTATTATGAAGCACAAATTTATTATAGCAACTCAAATTTAGGTTTTATATTACGCTATATTAGCTCTATTTTTGGCGATAATGAGATAGTAATCCGTGGTCTATTTTTAACACTTCATATTGCAAACTCACTACTAATCTACATCATTTCTCTAAGAATCCTAAAACGCCAAAGCGACTGCGTGATAGCTGCAATTTTATATATGTTTTTACCTGGCGTACTAGTTAGTGCATTAATAATCAATCAAGCTAGTATTGCGATATTTATTACGCTTATTGTAGTATTTTTACAGCAACGACAAATGTATATCTTAATGAGCTTAATACTGGCTTTGAGTCTATTTTTTAGCAAACCATTCATCGCACTTTATCTGGCTATTATGCTATTTGGACTTTTTAGCAGAGATAAAAAATTTGCCATAATTGGCGCATTTTTTTGCATAGCGTGGTACTATTTAAATGGTTTAGAATCTAGCGGAAAACCACGTGGGTATTTCCTAGACTCAATAGCGGTATTTGCTGCAGTATTTTCACCATTGCTTTTTATATACTTTATATATACGATTTATAGGATTTGTATTAAAGAAATTAAGAGTTTTTTATGGTTTATTAGCCTAACTGCCCTTGGTGTATGCTTGCTTCTTTCTATGCGTCAACGTGTAGAATTAGAATTATTTTTACCATTTTGTGTGATTTTAGTACCAGCAATGGTAAGAACATTTTTTAGTTCATATAGATCACGCTTACCACGTTTTAGAGTGCTTTATAAGTTGATTTGTATTATTGTTTTAGTTACATTAGCACTAAATAGTTTAGCTATTATTTTTCATCAATATTTATATATTTTTCTAGATAATCCTAAACATCACTTTGCCTATAAATATGACATTGCAAAAGAGCTAGCAAAAGCTCTAAAAGATCGCCAAATTACTGCTATTTCAACCAACCCAAATCTAGCTCTAAGGCTAAAATTTTATGGAATTCCAATGGGCGGTAACTATTATTTAGATAATACTTATAAAAAATCATGCGAACAAATAAAAATATATAAATTTAATAAATCCATAGCTAAATTTTATCTATGCAAAAAATAAAAGCTTTTAGCCTATTTGAATTAGTAATTGTAATGGTTGTGATTAGTGTTTTACTCTCAATCACAACCATAAATTTCAAAAATGATGACCTAGCACGAGCAGCAAATCAAGTTGCTAGCCATATAAGATATACGCAGTTTTTAGCACTCACAGATGATAAATTTAACCCAGAAGATAAAAACTGGACTAAATCTAGATGGCAAATTTACTTCACTAAAACAGTTGCTGGTAAAAAAGTATTATATTATTCAATCTTTAGCGATAGTGGAGGATATAGCGGAAGTCCAGATGGAAAGGAAATTGCTAAAAATCCGCTAAATCCAGCTAAGGTTTTATCAGTCTCACACGCTGGAATCTCTACCATTAATCCAACTGATGAGCTAGATTTGATGGAAAAATTTAACCTAAATGATGTAGAGCTTTTAGGTGGTTGTTCTCAAAGTGGCTCAACTAGAATTAGCTTTGATAATCTTGGACGACCATTTAAAGGTAATCCAAAAAGTGCTAATAACTCCACGCATAATCTAATTACCTCTACATGCCAAATTCGCCTCACTCACCAAAATGGCAACTGTATATATATAAATCTTGAGCCAATCACTGGATTAATTAGCATTGATAAGCCACAAATCCAGTGTAAAAGTAATTAAAATAAATTTATATAAAACTTGGTGCATCATTACTAAATAAAATCAAATCTCCACTTATTGTATGTTGCGCTAAAAATTCACTCATCTTAGATTTGTCAAATAGACGCACCACTTCAGGCCTAGTTAAATCTAAAACCAGCTCAGACTCATTTAACGCACTTGTTATTACTACAATATCAAAGACTTCGTTTATTACCTTTGAAAGCTTGCGATTTACTCCGCTTCCACCCTCAACAATTCCTGGTGTTAACAAGATTTTACGCCCCTTAAATTCACTCACCAATCTATAGCTTGCTATCATTCCTTGCAAATTTCCATTAAAACTATCATCGATTATAATCTTGCCACCAGCATCAATTCTTTGAAGCCTATGTTCTACACTCTTTATGTTGTCTAAGCTTAAATTTTTAACCCCAACAGCACTAGCGGCCAATAATGCAGCTCCAAGGTTATAACTATTAAATTCGCCAAGTACTTTAGCGCTAAAATGGCTCTTTTGATTATTTAATTTCATATCAAACTCAACCCCATCAAGACTACTTTTGACCCCGCTAATTAGTTCATCGTAAATTACTGCTTTGCCTTGTAAATTTGTAGAACTATGAGCTATACAAGTAGCTAGACGGTTTGAATTTAATGCTTCAAGCTTAGCAGTTCTTACTTCATCAAGCGAGCCAAAATACTCTAAATGTGCCCCACCAATCTGCCCAATCACCACAATATGAGGATTTATAAATTTAACAATCTCATCAATATCACCACGCAACCTAGCCCCAGCCTCAACAATATAAATCTGGCAATCACTTAGTAAATTTTCATTAATATCACGAATAATTCCAAGCAATGTATTTACACTCCGTGGAGTTTTATGAGTTTTTAACTCCTTGCTAGCTATATCATAGATAAAATTTTTAATACTTGTTTTACCAAAACTTGCCGTTACTAAAATAATTTTTAAATCACTCATTGAATTTAGCTTTGTCTTAGCGATTTTTTTGTATCTAATAGCTATAATTTTTTCACTCAAACCGCTTAAAATCAATGAAAAAATAATACTAAAAATTGTATGATAAATAGCATTTTGGCTATATGGGCAAAGAGTAAATAATACAAAACCAGCAATCAAAAAAGCAAAATACCGCTTCACTCTAGCAGTCATTACAACTCTCTTATCCAATCGATACGCCCACAAAGCTAAAAGAGATATATAAATTACTGTTAAGCAAATTTGATAGACATAATGCCAGCAAAACGCCATTATAAATAGCGGTAAAACGATAAAATATATATGCCACATCGGTTTAGTATAGCGAAAAATCACTCGCTTAATTTTATAACTAAACCACTGCAAAGCGCTAATTAAATAGTATCCAAGTGCCATAGTAAAACCAAATTTAGCAATAGTTGAGATTACTAATTCTATAATCATTATCGATCCTTTTTAGTAGTTTCAGTTATGATTTTAGCAATGTATTTACTATGCTGCAAGAAAAAGAAATGATCACCATCAAGCGAATAAAATTGACTATTTTTTATTAATTTAGCTATATTCTCTCCGCTACTAAGCGGCGTAGCATCATCGCTAATCCCCCAAAAAATAAGTGCGTTACTGTTTAGACTAGCAAAAATATCGCTAAAATCTTCATCTACGACATTTTTAAGCGTCTCGTACATTATTTTACTCATTCCACTTATATCTTTTGTAGCAAAAATTCGCCAAAATCTTCCCAATCCAATACTCTTTAAAATCTTAAAAATAGCAATTTTTGCTCTCACGCTAAAGCGTTTTTGTTTAATTATTCCAGCACTACTAAGCAAAATCAAATATCTTGGATTTAACAGCGCTGCTATCTTTCCACCAAAGCTATGACCCATAACTATCTCAAACTCAATTCCTAAACTACGAATAAATTTGCTCACGATATTAGCATAATCATTAGTACAAAGTGGTGCTTCTAAAGTACTACTAAGCCCAAATCCAGGTAGATCTAAATATACACAGTTAAATTGATTCAAATATTTACTAAATGCTCTTTTCATCAGCTCTTTATTTGCTCCCCAGCCGTGCAAAATCAGTATATTTTTAACTCCATTTTGCCCTATTATTTCATAGCTTAGAGAATATTTTAATCCATTATATTCTATCTCTTTTATCGCCATTTTAGCTCTCTTTTTTTCTATTATAAATTGCTTCTAGCAGCGTTACGGCCTCGCTTAGACGCTCATACTCTTCCATATTTATCATCACCGCTTCAAAGCGGTTATTTTTGACGATGAAGGCACGCTTTTTTTTAGCCTGTGAGATATCGTTTAAAATCGAACTAAAATTTCGCACCATCTGTGTGGCAGTATAAATTTCATCTTTGCTAAACTTTGCCATCGATGCCCCTTTATGTAGAATTATACATAAAATTATACATAAATTTAACTTTAGTAGTGATGAATTAAGCAGTTAGAGCCTTAAATCAAGGCTCTAAAATTAGGCTAATTTGCCCTTATTACTAGTAATCGAGTGAATATATTTATAATCAATTGGGATTTTTTTCTCTACTTTTATATTACTTGCAAGTCTAGCTAAAGATGCACTAAAGTCGCTAAATAAATAGTTAGCCAAACTACCCGGATTTGGGTTAATCTCATTTAAATAAACCTCATCGCCAATAACAAAAAAATCACATCTAATAAGCGCTCCATCAAATCCACCGCCAACATAAATCTTGCTAAAGGCTTCTTTAATCTTATCTTTTAGCTCTTTACTAATATCAGCCTCATTTGAGCTTGAGCTTGCAAAGCTCATATATTTTTGCTCAAAATCTAGCATTTTGCCTTTTTTAGGCTCTTCGATAATAGATAGCTCAAGATTTTGCCCTACTCTAAATCCAGCTAAATTAAACTCCCTAACTCCATCTATAAACGGCTCAACTAAAATCTCACCATCAAATTCAAATCCAACATCTAATGCATAATCAAGCTCTTTTTCATTGCTTACAACACTTACACCAATACTACTGCCAAGATGGGAAGGTTTTAGAATGTATGGTAATGGTAAATTTGGCTTTTGATCCCTATTAATCACCTCATATTCTAGCGTTTTAACTCCGCATTTTAGTGCTAATAATTTAGTCAAAACCTTTGAGTAGCTCATTACACTTGCCTCAAGTCGTGGGCCAATAAATTTAAGTGAATAAAACTCAAACATTCCAGCTATTTTACCATCTTCGCCATCACAACCATGAATTAAATTTATATAACAATCTACGCTAATTTCTTTAACTCCAAATATTCCATGAGTTACAAATCCACCATGCCTTAGATAGAGTTTTTTACATTTTTTATATTTTTGAGAGCTAAAAAAATTTGCTCTCATATCGCTTGGATTGATTAGATAAAACTCTCTATTAGCATCAACAAATATAAATTGTAAATCTGCTTTTAGCGCTTTTTTGATTGCTACAGCAGAAACAATGCTAATCTCATGCTCCCAGCTTGCCCCACCAAAAACTATACCATAATTCATCACTATCCTTTAAGCCAATATTTTAAGCGCCTCTTTAATTAAAGAGGCCGTATCATTGCTAGTACATTTAGCTAGTGCAGCACTTATTTTATCACGCTTAAAGCCTAAACTCTCTAGCGCCATAAAGGCCTCGCTACTACTACTGCTAGCACTACTTATCTCGACTAATTTTGCATCACTCAACTGGGCTATTAATGTTCTAGCAGTTTTTGGTCCAATCCCTGGAACTCGCTTTAGTACAGCATCATCCCCATTTATAACAGCAGCACTAAATTCATCAGGATTAAGAGATGAACAAACCGCCATCGCAGTAGAAGCACCAATACCATTAACTTTTAAAAGCAGTTCAAATATTCTTTGTTCACTCTCTTTTAAAAATCCATATAATAAATTTGCATCTTCTCTAATAATCTGCGTAATATATAACTCTATATTTTCTCCCTTTTGCAAAGCTGCACTAGTAAATAAAGATATATTTACTCCATACGTGATTCCAGCGCACTTTATCCAAAGCTGAGTTGGTTCTTTTTTTGTAATTAACCCTTCGATTGCCTTTATCATATCTCATTTGACCTTTTTATCTCATATCCATTCACGCCAGCTTTGAGAGTCATTACTCTAATAATCTCATTCTCTTTAGTGCTGTATTTTATATCAATTGGCGGCTCAATAAGTTTAAATTTAATCTCATTTAACTCAGTCCAACGATCCCTATTTATAATTTTAGCATTAAAGATTATACTCTCCATACTTACTAATTCATCTTTTAGTGTTGCTAATTCTGATTGCTTAGAATTTATGCTTTTTAAAATTTGATTATACTCAGCTACCAATCCTTGAAAATCTTTTAATTTTTTCAAAAATGCAGCTGGTGGAGTAGCGCCTTCTTGTCTCATTTGCATAAGGCGCTCTTTTATCATATTGATAGAATGTTTATTACTATCGATTATATTTCTTTTAAATTCAAGCTCTTTTGGAAGTGCTTTTAATTCATCTTCTAAAACTTTCATTCTTGCGCTATGAGCGGTTATATCCCCATTTGCATTTAGTACATTCTTAACATCAACAATAAATTTATTATTATCACCTTTTAACTCTTCAAGACTAATCAATGCTGAAGCTTTTAGCGTTGAGTTTGAGTGCAAAGTCTGTATATATATCTCATCGGCTTCTATATCTCCGCCTAAAACACGATTTAGATGAACTACTTTGGCTCGCACTTTGCCACCTTCTAATCTATCTATGCGAGCCTCGTCACACTCTAAAAATCCCATATGTAACGAGATATTTGCATTTTGCGCATATATCTTTGATTGGGCGTGAGTATTGCCCTCAATTACTACGGTTTTAGCCTTTATAACTGCATCAGGGCCTACATTTCCACTAGCTCTTACTTCGGTAGTCTCAACTTTCATTCCAGCGCCAATAGCATCTTTTAAGTAATTGCTCTCCTTGACATTTATCTTTACATCAGATGCTAAATCAGTAGTAATCGAACCGGTTGATTTTAAATTTATCGAATTTACATCTAATTCTTCTTTAATATCAAATTTATTATTCTCTTCACTTACATAACCGCTTTTTAAAGCGATATATTTGATACAATCTACAACCTCATCTACTTTAATATTTGGCCCAACGGTTATTTGAACCTCTTGGGTAGTTTTTGGATCATCAACTGGAATTACTTGGCCTTTTAGATTTTTACCATGTTTACCACGTATTGGTTTTAGGTATTCCATTATTAAATCACCTTCTAAAACACTATGTAAAAATCCCCTATCTATATCTCTTCTGCCTTTGGTCTTATCATCACCAGTATCTTCTTTGCCATTATTTTTATAGTATTTAATTAGCTTATCATCTGTAGATGGTTCTGGTTCTACTCCAGTAGCAATTACTATAGTTTCAGATTTATCTATTATCTCTTTGATTCTTAAGATTGAGGTTAATTTGGATATTTTTTTTCTAAAACCATGATCTCTAATACCGATTAAAAATCCAGCCTTTAGCATCTTTTTATATATTGCATTTACTAGTTCTTTTTCAAATGTTGGTGTATACTTTGCTAATGTATCTTCTTTTATCGTGACAGCAACCTTGGTACCAGTTCGATTGGCTCCTAGACTAATTTTAGGTAGGTGAGCCCTACTCTCTTTTCTAATATCATAAAATTTAACCTTATAAGATTGAATGATAAATAACTTCTCATCGACAAAAAATGCATCATCATCAAATATACTCATATCAGTAGCTAAAGCCATATCGCTTTGTGGGTTATTTTTATAGCTGGTATAAATCTCTAAAATATCAAAATCTAAATATTCTGGCGGTACTCCCATACTTCTAGAAACGGCATTAAAATCATCAAAAGGGTTCTTGCTATCTTCTACCATCTATAAAACCTTGTGAATTACTTTTTTAAATTTAGCAATTATAGCTAAAAAAGATAAAACGGCTTTTAAGCCTAAATATATTATACTTTTAAAATCTAATTTTTGGAGTGTAATTTGAAACAAAAGCTAATTTTAATCGGTGCATCCACTGGTGGTCCAGGTCATCTAAAAAAGCTTCTAACTGGTATTACTTTGCCATCATATGCCTCCATTATTATCGCTCAACATATGAGTAAAAATTTTGTTGGCTCTTTTGCTAATAGGCTTAGCCAAGAGCTAAACTCAGAAGTTGAGTTGCTAAATAATAAAGTAACACTAAAAAACAAAATCTATATCTGTGAGCAAAATAGCATTATTTTAAATTCTCAAATCCCAACTGCAAATATTGATCAAAGCGGAATTACTACTACATATAATCCAAATGTAAATATGTTATTTAAATCGGCTGTACCAATTTGCAAAGTAGTTGATGTAATGGGAATACTGCTAACTGGCATTGGCGATGATGGTGCTAGTGGATTAAATGAACTATATAAAGCTGGTGCAAAATGTATAGCAGAAAATGAGCAATCAGCTATAGTTTATGGAATGCCTAGGCGTGCTAAAGATATAAATCCAAATTTAGAGATTGCCAATTTAGATATGATTAGAACAAATTTGCAAAGGTTTATCATATGAGCGACTTTGAATGCAGTATTAATGATCTTTTAGAATTTATCGAGCTAACTAAAAAATATAGCGGCAATGATTTAATAAGCAAAAAAGAGATTGTAAAAAATAAAATAGCTCATTTTGCTAAACATAAAAAGATAGATAGTATGCATATCTTGTGTGGCAAATTTCAGCATGATAAGATCTTTAGACAAGAACTTTTAAATTTAATAACCATAAATGAGACATATTTTATGCGTGAGCTAAACCAGCTAAACTCAGCTATGCAATATGCCAATACTCTAAGCATAAGTGGTAATACAGTTAAAATTTTATGTGCTCCATGTAGTAGCGGAGAAGAGGTGTATTCGCTTGGAATTTTAGCTAAAACCATTGGAATTGATAAATACCTCCTAAAAATCACCGGAATTGATATAAACTCTGATATGATTCAAAAATGCAAAGAGGGAATTTATAACGAACGATCAGTCAAAAATATTAGGCAATCTCAAAAAGAGATATATTTTAAAAAAGTCAATTCTGATTATAAAATTAAGCAAGAACTAATGCCAATGATTGAATTTAAAACTATAAATATATTTAATGATTCACTCTTTGCACTTGGGCAGTTTGATATTATTTTATCTAGAAATATGATGATATATTTTGATGAGAATTACCGACTTTTAACTATTGAGCGATTTGCCAAAATTTTAAAGCCACATGGGCGAATTTACTTTGGTAGTGCTGATTTGGTACCATACTGCGATCTATATAACAAAATAATAGATCTATCAGGTACATACTATGAAAAGGTATAACGCCTATATATAATAAAATAATATAAAGCACCAAATAAAAATATAACTGCCATTAAAAAGGTAATCATCGCTAAACTTATACCACTTTCATAAAGTATCCCAATCATAAAGGATATGGTAGCAGATGCCAAATAATATACCATATCCTTATAGGCTATTACTCTACCATAAAATCTCTTATCGCAGCTATTTTGTAACATTGTAAAAGTATATGACCATAGTGTAGATGTACAAAATCCAGCCGCTACCAGTCCAATTAACCCTAAATAATAATCAAACTGCAACACAGCCCACAACCCAATACCTAAAAATTCCCCAATAAATAACCATATCAGTGTTTTATTATCTATAAATTTGCTCAAAATCATAGGCCCAACTACTAAAGAAATCGCCCTAGTCATATTCATAAAACCAATTATAAGAGAAATACTCATAATCTCCTTATACTGATACTTTGCCATTAATGCTACTAGATTATCATACGCAGTTACCCCAACAAATGAATGCAAAAATATTATATGCATTAAAACTGGATTTGCCTTTATATACCCTAGCCCATCTTTCATCATATTAAAAATATTTTGACTAGTTGTTTTAATAACTACTGGTGCTTTAAGCCTACTAATAAGCCCTAACCCCACAATATAAAGTCCAAAATCAAACAAAAATGACGCCTTTATCCCAAAATAGTGGATAAAAATCCCAGCTAACCCCATTCCAGCAGTATATGAGACTGCCCAAATAATAGAATGAATCTCATTAGCTAATTTTAAATTTTTTTTAGTCATCAAATTTGGTAGTAGACTCATCTCAGTTTGAAAATAGACAACCCCAACACCCATCCGCACAAAAATAATAATAAAAAGCAACCAAAGCAACGAAATATCATCTATAAAAATCAGCATAAAAACAGTAATAATCTCTATAAAAAGCATAAACATCATTAGTTTTTTAGGGCTAAATTTATCCACAATAACACCATTTATTGGTGCTAGTAATACATTTGGGATAAATGCCATTGCAGCAGCTAAAGTAATAGCCCACACAGGTGCATCAAGCTCAATAAGCAAAGCAAAAATCCCTGTATGAGAAAACCACATACCAAAATAACATATAAACTGCACTGAGCTTAATATTCTTAAATTTGGCTTATATCGAAGTAAAATATAATATTTTTTCAATTATCAACCTTGTTTTGATTATTTAACCACTTTAATTTAAAGTGCAATAATACATATTTACAAATAAAAAAATAATAAAATACAGTAAATAGCATTAATGAGACAACAAGAGAAGTTTTGATTTTCTTTAATTACGCTCTCTTTACAATTTTAATAAGCTTGAATTTTGCCAGTTTTTGATACAATACGCTACAAAAATTTTAAGGAAATTAAGTGAGTAGATTAAGTGTTGATGAGGCTCTAGACCTTATCAAAAATGGAGATTTAAGAGAGCTTGGAGAGTTAGCCAGTGCTAAAAAATTACAGCTACACCCTGAAAAAATTACAACATTCATTGTCGATAGAAATATTAACTACACCAATACCTGCTGGGTTGATTGTAAATTTTGTGCCTTTTATAAACATGTTAATGAAGAGAATGCTTATCTACTAAGCTTTGATGAAATCGATCGCAAAATAGATGAATTAATTGCAATTGGTGGGACTCAAATTTTATTTCAAGGTGGCGTCCATCCAAAATTAAAAATACAATGGTATGAAGAGCTAGTCTCTCACATTGCTACAAAATATCCAAATATTGATATTCACGGTTTCTCAGCTGTAGAGATAGATTATATCGCAAGAGTCTCTAAAATTTCGATTCCAGAGGTTCTTTTAAGATTAAAAAATGCTGGATTATACAGTATTCCAGGAGCTGGAGCTGAAATTTTAAGCGATAGAGTTCGTGATATCATTTCACCTAAAAAATGCTCTAGCAGCACCTGGCTAGAGGTGCATCAAAAGGCTCATAAAATTGGTCTAAAAAGTACAGCAACAATGATGTTTGGTACAGTTGAGAGCGATGAAGAGATTGTAGAACATTTAGATAAAATCCGTACTCTTCAAGATGAGACTGGTGGCTTTAGAGCGTTTATTTTATGGAGTTTTCAATCAGCTAATACTAAGCTCATTGCCGAGCATCCCCACATTAAAAAGCAATCACCAAATAGGTATCTACGCCTACTAGCTGTATCACGACTATTTTTAGATAACTTTAAAAATATTCAAAGTAGCTGGGTTACACAAGGCTCATATATAGGACAATTAGCCCTTAAATTTGGCGCAAATGATCTTGGTAGTACAATGATGGAAGAAAATGTTGTAAAAGCAGCAGGTGCTAGCTATAGAATGAGTCAAGCCCAAATGATAGAGCTTATCAAAGATATTGGCGAATTTCCAGCTAAACGAAATACAAATTATGATATTTTGGAGAGATTTTAATCTCTTCTTTTTTAAATTTACCAATAAATTTAAAAATTTTAAAATATTGCAACACTATAAATAAAGCTTTTATCGCTACATTTTACAATCTCTCCAAAAGCTCCCAAACTCTCATCGCTAGCCATATCAAGCGCATAAAATCCTAAATTTAAAAGCTTTACCCTAGCCTCTTTTAATGTCCAAATTTTATAAAATTCAATCAGTTGATTTTTAGAGTTAGCAACCCTTAATCTTTGTTCTTTACTAAAACAAAAATCTATATGAGCGCTAAAATTTCTATCTTTTATCAACTCTAAATCTACCCCTACCCTAGTAGTGCTAATAGCCAAAATAGCACAATTATCGCTATGGCTTAATGAGGTATATCACTCAAATTTATCTAAAACAAATTTAAGATACCAAATTTTCATTACTTAATCTTGCTATTATAAGTAGCATACAAAAGAGCAAAATATGCTAACAAAAACATACACAAAGCCGTACTAACTCCAAAACTAAACACTGCATAAGTATTACTAAAACCAAGCATTCCAAAAGATATAATACTAGTTAAACTAGCCAAAATAATACCAAAATATCTCTCACGCAAAGCCAAATTTAAATTACTAGCAAACAGCACATAATCCACCCCAATAGTACTAGCTAAAATAAATCCAAAAAAAGTGTTATCTCATCAAATATTAAAATCCACCACTAAGCCCACATAAAAAGCTAAAAATAATGACAATAATAAGCTTAAATATGCTATAACTACCAAATGCTAAAATCAACAAAATTCCAATCATTTTTGTTTAGCATTTTCTTTAGCAGTTCTATAAAACTACAATAGCTTAGAACTACTAAAATTATCACCTAAAACCCCATAAGCAAAGTAATAGATGATGGAGGCAAATTTAATCAATGATATATTTCCTAATACTTCATGTAGCAGCACAAAGGGGCTAATGGGGCATACGCTTGGTGCTGCTGGTGCATTAGAAGCTCTAATCTGTGCTAATATTATAAATCAAAGCCTACAAAACAATCAAAGCCAGCTACCACCACACTATTATGATGGAATATATGATAAAGAGTTGCCCAAAATTAATCTAACTAGGCTAAATACAAATTCAAAAATCAAAAACTGCCTATTAATCTCATTTGCCTTTAACATTTATCTCTTTTAGTGGTGAAAGCAAGCAGTGCGTAAATCTGCTTAAAACATTAAAAGACGATTTTATATATCCTACTGCTTATGCCTTAGGCTTGCTTTTAGATAAAAATGCTGGACGAATTTGCTCACTTGAGTTTAATCAAAATCAACCAAAAAATTTGCAAATTTACACAAGTGCATTTAGCCTATTAAAAGCGTTAAATAATAATTTATGCTCTAATTGGAATATAGATTCTACTCTTAGATGGAGCTGGACTTTAAATGATAGTAATTAGAATTTTGCTTGTTGGATTTTTATTTTCTTGGTTTGGATTTATCTGTTTGATTGGAAATATTATTTTTTTACCATTAATTGCCATTAGGTTAAATAGGATTAAATTCTTTGAAAATATTGCTAGAGATTTAGTCTATTTAGCATGGAAATTTTTTATATTTTGTACAAAAATTTTAGGCTATTTAGATTATGAATTTAAAGACTATAGTCGCCTTGGAAAACCTAGCCAAATAATTATAGCCAACCATCCATCTCTTTTAGATGTTGTCTTTATCCTCTCCAAGGTGCGTCGTATAAACTGCGTAGTAAAAAGCGACCTAGCTAAAAATATATTTCTAAGTCCTGCTATTAAAGCTGCTAACTATATCGTAAATAGCGAAGATGAAGAGCTTTTAAACAAAAGCTTAAGCGTACTAAAATCAGGCGATAGCTTGCTTATATTTCCTGAAGGTACACGCACAAAAGATAGTATAAGTTTTCATAAAGCACCATTTTATATAGCAATTCATGGAGCAAAAATACTCACACCAATATTTATTGATATGAATCCACGTTCACTCCAAAAAAGAGTTAAATGGTATAAAACACCAAAAAGTAAGATAAAATATCAAACACAACAAAGCTAATGCAATTATATATAAATTCACTCCAAAAAAGAGTTATAGAAAATCCGCAATTATGGTTTAATTTTTACAATTATTGGAATCAAGATGTTAAAACGAAGATATGAATTTAAAGCTGAATTTTTTGATACTGATCCTATGGGGATAATGTGGCATGGAAACTATGTAAAATATCTAGAGATGGCTAGATGTAAGCTACTTGATGAGATTGGTTATAACTATATTAAAATGCAAGATAATGGCTTTACTCTACCTATTGTAAAAATGGATTTAAAATATATAAATCCTATATACTTTAATGAATACTTTATAGTTGAAATCTCAGTAATAGAGTGCGATATAACTTTAAAATTTAAATATACACTATTATCTAAAGATGAACTCACAATAGCTAAAGCAAACACAACTCAAGTAGCAGTAACGCTAAATAAAGAGACACTATATTCTATTCCAGATGATTTAAAATTTGCATTAAATCAATAAATTTATTAAAAAATTAATATATATATAATTGCAGTTTTATTATAATTTTTAAGGAGTTTTGATGTTTAAGAATTTTCTTTTAGGATTGGGTTTAGCAGCAATGCTAAGTGGATGTGCTACGATTTTTGGTCAAGGTGGTTATGATCATTTTGATATCACTTCAGACCCAAATGAAGCTAAAATAATCATTACTGATTTAACTACAAATAAAGTAGTGATAGATACCAAAACCCCATTAGAGATAGACCTAAAAAAATATAATGGCTATTTTTCTGGTAAATCTTATAAAGTTTTAGTAAGCAAAGAGGGGTATAAAGATATTGAATTTACTATTGATAGTAGAGCAAATGGAATATACTTAGCTGGTAATTTAGTATTTGGTGGTCTTATAGGTTGGCTAGTTGTAGATCCGCTCACAGGTGCAATGTGGACACTAGATATATCTAAAAATCCAAATATAGAAAATAAAAGCAACAATGTATCTATCAAACTAATTAGCGATTTAACAGATAACCAAAAGCAAAATCTAAAACCGATCGCTCAATAAATCTAAATAAAGCATATCTAAATCAGATATGCTTTAATTTTTATATAAATTCAAATTTAAAAACTAAATCTCTCAATTAGATCGCTATGATACTTTTTAGCTACATCTGGATGAGATCTAATCATTCTTTTAAAATAATTTTCTGCAACATTTCTAAGTAGTGGATTTTTAGGGTCTGTATCTACTCCGGTACTCTCTTTTTTAAGGTGCTCTGGCAGTTCTAAAATCGGTATATCCTTATCAAGCTGAACACCCAAAAAATACGCTATAGAAAATCTCTCATTAGGAGTTAAATTTACTCTATGGATAGTAGCCTTTAAATAGCCATTTGTAGCAAGCTCTAAAAACTCACCGATATTTACCACCACAGAGCCTTCCATTGGCGGCACATCAATCCACTCGCCATTTAATAACCCTTGTAATCCCGACTCTTTATCTTGTAAAACAAATGTTATTAAACCGCCATCTTTATGCGATCCAACACCTTGAGTATTGCCATCAAATGCTGGCGAATAGCGTAATAATTTAGCATGAGCGTATGAGTTTTTTCCATAAAGTTTATCAAAAGAGTCTTGTGGCAACTCAAGAGCTATAGCAAATCCTTTTAGAAGTTTTAAAGTCGCTGTGCTTGTTTGTTCAAACCACTCATTAAAAACAGTTTTAAGCTCTGGAATCTCTTTAGGAAATAAATTTGGGCCTTGAATTCTCATCCAAATAGGCGAGTTTTCATCCCAATTTAAAGCCTCTTTATCACTTCCAGCGTCGATTTGCTCTCTATAATCCTTGCTACCAGCTGTGTATTCACCACCCTCTTTTGAATAACCACGAAATTGTGGCGATTTAAGCATCGAAATTTGCTCTTTTTGTTCTAAACTTAGAGCAAAAAACTCCTTGCTAAGCCTTTGAAGCTCTTTGCAAAGATCTAAATCGATACCATGATTTATCAAATAACAAGTCCCAAAAGTAGTAAATGCTCCCTTTAAATCTGCTATAAATTTTTCTTGATTACTATCTAACTCACTTAGGTCAAGTACTGGAATATTCATACTCTTCTCCTTAGTTTAAATTTAAAATTCTCATTTTATCATATCTTTTATAATAAAATAGAATATATTAACCAAATTTATGTAAAATTAATTCATAATTTATTAAGAAAAAATATAAAAAGGATAAAAAATGTTCAAATTCTTCACTAAAAAAGCGCTACTACCCCCCCATATCTTTAAACGATGAGCTTGAGCGACTACGAATACAAAACCAAGAACTCCTAAAAACCAATGAAGAACTAAAAGAACAGATAAAAGCACTCCAAGAAAACCCAAAATCTAACTACTATGAAGCATTTCATAATATTACAATGAGTATGGCAAATAGCTGTGTATCAAATTTAAATCTACTCCAAAGTGAATTTAGCGACTCTATTACACTGCTAAATGATACTCAAGAACTATCAACTAAAAATCAAAAAAATACTATAAAAATTCAAGATATGCTTCTAGATGAGTTAAGCCATATGGAGGATAGATTGCAAGATTTTCATGAGACAGTAGAGCAAGTGCAAAAAGATTTTGTATCTATCTCTGGTGTAATTTCGCTAATCATTGATATATCTGATCAGACAAATTTACTAGCCTTAAATGCTGCTATAGAAGCAGCACGTGCTGGAGAACATGGTAGAGGCTTTGCCGTAGTAGCTGATGAGGTTAGAAACTTAGCTGAGAGAACTCAAAAGGCTACAAAAGAGATTGAGATGAATATGGCAATAGTTCAACAAAATTTTGCTAAAATGCAATCTGCTACTGATGATGTAGTCGAGCATATGCGCTCTTTAGCTAGTCGTAATGAGACAATGAATGATGTTCATGAACTATCCAATACAATTAATTTCAACTCTCAAAAGGCACTTTCTACTATATTTATCAGCCTTGTTAAATTAGATCACCTATTATTTAAAGTTAAAGGTTATAAGGCGATTTTTGATGAAAACTTAAATGAAAAATTTGCCGATTACCATAGTTGTCGTCTTGGCAAATGGTATGAAACAGGACGCGGCAAAGAGCTATTTAGCAAATATCAACACTATGCTAAATTAGAACCAGTTCATAAAGATGTTCATGAAAATATCGCCAACGCACACAAAATAATGGTAGAACACGGCAAGACAAATGGGTGTTTAGATAAAATTTATAAACAACTAAATGCGGCTGAGAGTGCAAGCAAATCTGTTATAGATATTTTAAATACTCTATTAAATGAGAGAATTATGGAGTTAAAAGTTAAATTTAATAAAAAATAACTATATTAAAATAGTGTTGGCTCATCTATGCTTTGAGCCAACACAGCCTCTACATCTTCATAATTTTCAAAAACTAAAGCATATCTAAACTCATCAAGCTTTTTTATATCTTCTATATCATTATATACAAAATCAGCCATAAACGCTACACTACTACTAGCCCTAGCACAGATAATAATATCACTAAATTTCTGCCTTAAAAGCGTAGCCTCTAGCTTAAAAAGCTCTTCATCGCTTTCGCAAATTATCGCTCTATGACTTTGGCCAAATTCTTTAATCACAAAAAATTTATCAACAAAAATCGCCTTAAAATGGCTAAATTTATCAAAACTATGAACCTTAAATCCCACACCATACTCATCAAAAAACCTCATCACACAAACTAAATCTTTTATAAAAATATTAGGAAATTTAAGCTCACTATAGTAATTATTTTTAAATAAAATCGTAGTGTAAAAAAGCGATCCATTATCCATAAGCTCATAATGTAAATCGCTTAGACTATCATCGCTTAAACTTGCATGAGAAAAGCTAAGTCTATCAATCATCGCCTCATCATAGCTTAAAACTACCATATCGTTTTCTGCCTCAAGTATCTGCATAAAAGCTTTACTAATATCACAGCTAAATAGACACATCGATCTAGGTAGATATAAACACTCCAAAATCGAGCTTTGTAACTTTGTAAGATGGATGAAATTTAGCTCTTTTTGTGCTGAGAGAAATCTCATCAATCTTATCATTGCCATAACCACACTATCAACTTTGATTATTGCTATTTCATCATCTTTGCTATTTAAGCTCAAATCAGTGATAATAGCATAAGCTCCACTTTTGATAGCAAGCAATGCGTCTTCTATCGTCGCATTTAGAGCAAAATAAGCCATACCAACTTTAACCAAATTTGGATCTAGACAAAATCCATTTATCATACTGATTTTTGGGCTATTTTTTAATTCGCCATTTAATAGCGTGGTTAGGTTTTCTATTCTCATCTATCCTACAATTGCTCCATTTTTTACACTTGCGTGAGTGCCTAGAAGCGTTAGGCTCCCATCTTCAGCGCTAAGAATCATGCCTTCGCTTAAATGCTTAAATATCTTAGCTGGTTTTAAATTAGCTAAGACGCAAACTTGTTTGCCTATTAGGCTTTTTGGCTCATAATACTTAGCTATACCACTGATAATCTGTCTTGGCTTCTCTTCGCCTAAATCAATTTTAAATTTAAGTAATTTATCGCTACCTTCGATATTATCGCATTCTAAGATAGTTCCTACCTTTATAACACACTTTTTAAAATC
Source organism: Campylobacter sp. P0085 (assembly GCF_002139495.1). Classification (NCBI taxonomy): domain Bacteria; kingdom Pseudomonadati; phylum Campylobacterota; class Epsilonproteobacteria; order Campylobacterales; family Campylobacteraceae; genus Campylobacter; species Campylobacter sp. P0085. Next base: position 294,242 of record NZ_MJKB01000002.1, read on the forward strand.
ATCAATTTTGATCTCTTCATCTTTTGATTTAATCTCATCAATCTTAGCCACCGGTGCTGGTGCCATCAGCTCGTGTTCTATCTTGGCAAATAGAGGAGTTGTGGCGTTGGCTTTGAAGTTGATTAAATTTGAGTTTATTATTAGCTCATTATAGCTATTTGTATTAACTTCAAATTCCAAAGTATCGGCTATTTTTTGAGCAGTTTGTGGCATAGCTGGACTTAATAAAATAGCAACCCTAGCCAAAAGATTTGCCACCAATGCCACCAAGGCATTTGCTTCATCAAATTTATTATTCTTTACCAAATTCCAAGGCTCATATTTAGCGATAGTGGCATTTGCTATATTTAAAACCTTCCAAAGCTCCTCTAAATATCTATTTGGAGCGATATCTTCTAAACTAGCAAGTGCTTGGTCTATATGTATTTTTGAAGCTTCAAGCTCACTAGAATAAAACTCTTTTACATTATTTGAATTAATTATATTAGCTGAGTATTTTGAACTCATACCCACTATTCTACTTAGTAAATTTCCTAAATCATTGCTCAATTCACTATTTATACGATCTATCAAGGCTCTTTGTGAAAAATCCCCATCTTGACCAAATGGCACCTCTCTTAATAGAAAATATCTAAACGCCTCTAATCCATAAGCATCGGCCACCTCTTTTGGATTTACCACATTGCCAAGGCTCTTGCTCATCTTAACCCCATCTCTAGTCCACCATCCATGCGCTGCTACGCTTACAGGTAAAGGCAAATCAAGACTCATCAAAAATGCCGGCCAATAGACCGCATGAAAACGCAAAATATCCTTACCAACTATATGTAAGGTGTTATTCCAATACTCCATTCTCTCTTCATCTCTGGTGTATCCTAAGGCTGAGAGATAATTAACTAGCGCATCTAGCCATACATACATCACATGTTTTGGCTCATTTAGCTCTTTTGGTAGTTTAATCCCCCACTCAAAGCTGGTTCTAGTGATAGATAGATCTTTTAGACCGCCTTTTACAAAGCTTATAACCTCATTTTTCTTGCCTTTTGGTAGGACGCATTTGTCATTTTCATACCATTTTAACAATCTATCTTGGTATTTTGATAGAGCAAAAAAGTAACTCTCCTCTTTTACCAACCTAGTCTTTTTACCACAATCAGGACAGCATTCATCATCTATTAGCTGATTAGCAGCAAAAAAGCTCTCACAACTCACACAATAGCTACCCTCATACTCGCCCTTATAGATATCTCCATTTTTAAGCATTTTAGTAAAGACATTTTGGCTAGTTACCTTATGATACTCATCAGTTGTGCGTATGAAGTGATCATAGCTTATACCAAACTCATCCCATAAGGCTTTGAATTTCGCACTTATCTCATCTGCGTACTCTTTTGGGCTTTTGCCTCTAGCCTTAGCTGCCTCTTCTATCTTTTGGCCATGCTCATCTGTACCTGTAAGAAAAAAAACATCATCGCCCCTTAAGCGATAAAATCTAGCCAAGGTATCGCAGATTATTGTAGTATAAGCGTGTCCAATATGCGGAATATCATTGACATAATATATTGGTGTGGTTATAAATTTTTTCATCATTTTCCTTTAAATTTATTAAAAATCAAATTGACCGCCACGGCCTTCATTCATCTTTTCATATGTGGATTTGACATAATTTTCCCTTATATCGCACTCAAAAATTCTATCACAATTCATACAACTACTTAGATTATTTGCCTTTTGGCAATCTTTGAGCATAGCTGTGGCAATATCAAATTGTAAAATTACAAACTCCTTAATCCTATCACAGCCAAAGACTCGTTGGCACTTTGAACAGCTATCTCCAGATGAGTTTTGAGCGATACAATTTTTTAGCGCTATCTTTTTGGATTCTAGCTCATCAATAGCGCTAAATTCGGTAATTTCAGCCATTTTTGACTCTATCAATCTCAAATTTAGACCCAAAATAACAAGGCGTAGTTTGGTGAGTCTTTTCAATTTTGATATCTAATAAGCTATCATTTACCCCATCAGTTGTGGCACCACCGGCCTTTTCATATATATAGGCAAATGGTAAAACCTCAAAAGCAACCCTAAGCTTGCCATTTGGTGCATCAAGCGTGGCTGGATAGCTAAATAACCCACCGCCTTTTAGTAAAACTTGATGAAGATCGCTTACCATAGCGCCACTATATCTAAGCCTATAGCCATCATCAAATAGCGATTTTATCATAGCTCTATGAGAGTCGCTCCAGCCTTTTTGTGTGCCACCTGTGGCATTTATCTTGCCTTTATCTTTTAGCTCTAAATTTTTAATGAATTTAAACTCATTATCTCTATTTAACCTAAATAATCTCACGCTATCATCGCACACTACCATCTCAAGCCTTGGGCCATAAACTACATAAATCGCCCCTACTAAACTCCTAGCATCCAAAGAGCCTTTATAAATCCCAAATATCGATCCAACAGCGAAATTCACATCCACCAAGCTACTACCATCAAGTGGATCATAAGCTATGATATAATCTGCATTTGAGTTTATCTCTAAAATAGACTCTTTTTCTTCACTAATTATAGCCTTGATATTGCTAAGTTTTTTCAATCTATTTTCTATTATCTCATCACTTAAAATATCAAGCTTTAATTGAGTATCACCTGTGGAATTTGAGCTTTGAGCATAGCTAAAATCACCATATTTTAGTAGTTCGCTAATCTCTATAGCGATCTCTTCAACTGCTTTTATAATCTCTTTCATTTTACACCTTTTTTGCGTTTTTATCTATCCATTTTATAATTCCATCTATATCTTCAAGACCAAATTTATCCCCACAAGCATCAAACTCAACATTACTAGCAAAAGCATCACTAAATGGGATAAAATCATCTATAACCTCATCTCTAAATATAGTAATTCTAGGAAGTTTTAAGCTCTTTAAGCCCTCAATTATCAAATAATCAAACTCACCAAAATGAGCCGCTAAAATCTCTAGCTCACTATCAAAATTATCCAAATTTGGCTCAAATTTCTCATTTTTATCTCTGTGTGATTGTGAGCTTATCCTATCTTTACCACCAAATAGCCCACTTTGTAAAAAAATTGATGTTCTATTTGGGCTTAATACTGCGACATCTACGCCGATACTACTATATATATAGCTATCCTTGCCAGGATAATCAAATTTTGCCTTATCACCTGGATCGTGCTTTGTTATCACAACCTTAAATCCACGAGATATAAGCTCTTTTGCCACCTTAGATATGAGCGTTGTCTTGCCACTTCCACTAGCTCCGCTAAAAGCTACAGCCAATCTTTTAATGATATATCCTTTTTGAATTTCTCATAATTTTAGCCAAAAAAATCTTAAAAAATGAAATTATAAATTTATTTAAAATAGCGTATCAAATCGCTAAAAACCTCATAAAGCTTCTCTACTTCATCTATGCTTACTCTCTCATCAACAGCGTGAATTCTATCATTTACCACACCAAATTCCACCACAGGCACCCCAAAAGCCGCAAAATACCTAGCATCACTTGTCCCACCAGTCGTGCTAAGCTCAGGCCTAACCCCGCAAATTCTATTAATGCTATCTATCAAATTCGTAACAATTTTAGAATTTGCATCTGTTAAAAATGGCTTTGAACCCTCCTTAAGAGTTAGCTCATAATCAAGCCCATTAAATATATGCTCGCAATATTGCTTAACATCTTCATAGCTTGTTAGGTCTGAATTTCTGATATTAAACATTATTTTAAGCTCACTTGGCGTTACATTACAAACTTCCATACCGCCTCTAATATCAGTGATTACTATCTTTGAAGGGTCAAAATATCTACTTCCAGCATCCATATCATATCCAGCAAAATTAGCCAACACGGCACTTGCTTGATGGATTGGATTGATACATTTAGATGGATAAGCCGCATGACCTTGGACGCCCTTAACTTTGATAACACCATTGATAGAGCCACGGCGACCTATCTTTATCATATCACCAATTTTATTAGTAGATGTAGGCTCGGCCACAATAGCAAAATCAGGTAAAGAGTTATTATCTTGTAGATACTTTAACGCCTCTTTAGTTCCATAAATCCCATCACCCTCTTCATCGCTTGTCAAAATAATAGTTAAACTCCCATCAAATTCCCTAGCATCCTTACACGCTTGTAGTATCGCTGCTACTCCACTTTTCATATCTTGAGTGCCTCTAGCATAGATATATCCATCTTTTTGCTCTGGCTCAAATGGATCACTGCTCCATCCATCTCCCGGCGGGACTACATCGATATGCCCAGCAAAGCATAAATTCACCCCATCGCCAAATTTTTTACTAAGGATTAAATTCTTAACCCCATTAATATCCAAAAGCTTAGTATCAAACTCGCTCATAAGTAGCGTGATGTAATTCATAGCACCATCATCATCTGGTGTGATACTTCTAAATTTCAATAGCTCTTTTAAAAGCTCTATAACTTCCATTTTAACCCTTTAAAAATGTATTAAATATCAGCATAATAGCAAATCCCGCCATTAAAATCGCCGAGATATATGCAAATGCCATTTGAGTTTTTGCCCCTATAAATTTGCGTGAGCGACTAACTATAAAAGACAAAAACACCACCCAACTCACTATACTAATAACTAATCCAGTAAATCCAATAATCACACTATCATCACCACACCGCTAACAGAGAGCCAAAAGCCAATTATATATGGATTTAAAATATTCATTAAAGCCCCCTTAATAAAACAGCTCCAAAATCCTCCAATTCTATCTATCATAATTTCACCACTTTACTACCAAATCCACCCTCGCTTGGCGCCCCATCTTTGAAGGCTTTGACGCTTGGATGGGATTTTAAAAACTCTTTTACGGCATACGCTAGCTTGCCTGTGCCGATACCATGCTTTATTAAAACCTCATCAAATCCCGCTATCAAGGCATCAGAGATAAATTTATCTAATTTTTCAATCGCCTCATCGCTCCTAAGCCCATGAAGATCTATCATCACGCTAGCAGAGTTTGGGCGAGATAGGCTTATATTTACGCTTTTTTGGTTATTTAATGGGCTTTGATTAGTAGCCTTTAAAAGCGATATTGGCACTCTTAAATTAACTCCATTGCTATCTATAATAGCATCATTTTTACTAAGGCTTAAGATCACGCCTTTAATCTTATCATATTTAACTCTATCGCCTACTTTTAGCTCTATTGGCTCACTTAAAATCGTAGGCTTTTGGATAGATTTTGCTATGAAATTTGCGTTATTTAGGCTTCTTTGTTTCTCTTTTGTATCTTTGAGATTTATCCCTCTTTTAGCCTCATTTATAGCTTTGTAAAATTCAGCTTCTAATGAGCTTAATCTCGCTCTTAGCGTCTCATCGGCTCTGATTTTAGCCTCTTTTAAATCCTTTAATAGCTCGTCTAATTTTAGCTCTTTTTCCTCTACGCTTTTAAGCTTTAATTTTAGCTCTAATTCTAAATTCAAAGCCTTAGATATCATCTCATTTAAATTCTCTTTATCATCGCCATAAGCGCTCTTAGCACTTGCTACAAGATTAGCTGGAATTCCATATCTACTAGCAGTCTCAAAGGCGTAAGATTTACCTATAATGCCTTTTAAAAACTCATATTTAGGGCGTGAGTTTTGCTCATCATATAGTGCGGCTATCAGCTCAACTTCGCTATTTTTAGCTAGTAGCATAGCAAGTCGTTTATGGTGAGTGGTTATAACCATTTTGATATCGCTACTCATCATTGAAGTTAGCAATACGCTATATAGACTAGCTGCCTCTTCAAAGTCCGTTCCTAGCTCTATCTCATCTACACCGATTAAAATCTGCTTTTTGCCTAAAATTTTAGAAAATCCTAGCATTCTACCAGCAAAAGTGGATATATCATTTTTGGAATTTTGCGGATCTTCTATTATAGCCTCAAACTCCTTAAAGCTACCAATGCTAGATTTAGCACTATTTATGCTCATAGGAAGTAGATATTTAGCTAGTAATGCCGCACTCAATATACTCTTTAATAGCATACTTTTACCACCGGCATTTACCCCAGTGATTAAGAGAATTTTACCACGAAAATCAACGCTAATACGCTTTGGATTTTTAAGTGCTGGATGGGCAAATTCGCTCAAAATTATATCTTTGCTAGAATTAGCTAAAACAAAGTTATAATCCCTGCTCTTAGCAAAACTCACCCTAGCAATCAAACTATCTATATAATCAAAAGCTGAATTTATAAATTTCAAAAATAGTAAATTTTTATGAAAAATAGCGCTAATTATCTTAGCATGCTCAAACAAAATCTCCTCTTTTTTATCAATTAGATCGCTCTGTTCACTCTTTAATTTACTGACAATATCAGGCAAAACATAGAAGTATCCACCGCTACTTCTAGCTATCACTGTGCCTTTTAAAGCGTGATTAAATCCGCCACGCACCAAAAGAGCTTCATTTGAGTTGATATAGTGAATTTGAGTATCGACTAGATATGGGCTTAAATGCTTGGTATAAATGAGCTTTTTTAAGCTCTCATCTATCTGCTTTTTTTTGTTTTTATAAGCTTCGTTTATAGATATTAAACGCTCATCAATGCTCTCTTTAAACTCTCCATTTTCATCAAAATACTCACAAATTTTATCAATACTAGATGGAATTTCAATCTTATCTAGATATCCACGCATTTTATCACCGAAATTTTGCGATTTTAGGTAGTTAAAATACTCTATAATCTTGCTAAATTCATATATCTCGCTGATATGTAAAACAGCTTGTTTAGATACTCTCATCAAGGCATCATCTAAATTTGATATCTCTTTTGGGCTTTTTAAATTTAGAGATGAAATTTCTTCTATTTTTTCATAATTTGCCCTGCTATCTCCACTTATAAAAAGCGGTTTAGGCCTAGCTAAAAATTCATTATACGCACTCAAATACTCGCTTAAATCCAACTTCTCAAACAGCTCTTCCATAAAATCTCGCAAAAAAATAATTTAAACCTCAATTATACTAATTTTGGCTTAAATCTATCCATTTTATGGGAGTTTGAATTAAATTTAACTTATCAAATTTAAATCTAAATTTAATAAATTTAAAAATATATTAAATTACTTTATATTGACAAATAGCTATCTTATTGATATAATTCTCATATTAAAAGATTAATATATCTTTTTACTATATTTTAATAAGGAGATAAAAATGGCAAATTGTGCTATAAATTCATGTACTAGACTAGATCCAATTGACAAAGCTGGTCTAGAGGCTCTAATCAAAGCTGGAAAAGAGAATCCAGATGTTATCAAGACACTTAAATGTCGCACAGTCGCAGAGGGTAAGTTTCGCCACGCAAACTACATAAGAAATCTACCTGCATACATAGTAGATGAGCCACCAACACTACTTGGAGAAGATACCGCACCAAATCCTAGCGAAGCTGTTTTGGCTGCTCTTGGAAGTTGTATAGCAGTAGGAATCCACGCAAACGCAATCGCTCAAAATATAGTTATTACCAAACTTGAAGTTGAGCTTGAGGGAGACCTTAATATAACTGCAGTTTGGGGAACTGGCGATTTAAGCCAAAAGCCACTTGGTTTTACAGATGTAAGGGTAAATGTGGTATTAGAAAGCAACGCTGATAAGGCTAAACAAGACGCCCTAATAGCCCACGCTTTAAAATACTCACCAGTAGCAAATACTTTGCTTAGAAATGTAAATTTAGAAGTTAAATAAGGATAAAAAATGGCACTACAAAAATTAGCAGAATTAGCACACTCTATAGATAAAGATGGAATTTACCCAAAAGAGTTATTAAAACAGATAGCTCAAAATGGTGATTTCGCTGTTTTAAAAACTAGAAGCGATATATACAAAGCTATAGAAAATATAGCGAAAATTTCAAATATTTGTGGAACTAGTGGATTTTGCATGTGGTGCCAATTTGCGATTATCTACTACTTAATAAATAGCGATAATCAAGAGCTAAAAAACGAGCTATTACCAAAACTATATAGCGGTGAAATTCTAGGTGGAACGGCACTATCAAATCCTATGAAGGCCTTTGCTGGGATTGAGAAAAATCATCTCAAAGCTACAAAAGTAGAAGGCGGATATATCATAAATGGCAATCTACCATGGGTATCAAATATCACTGAAGATAGCGTATTTGGCGCTATAGCCTTAGATGAAGATGATAAGCCTGTAATGGGCGTAATAAGAGTTGGCAAAAATGCTACTTTAAAATCAAATATCAAATACGCCGCACTTGAGGGCTCAGCTACAAAAAGCGTGGCTATAAAAGATTATTTTTTAGCTAGTAGCGATATTTTAGACACTAATATCTATGAGTATCTAATCAAAATAACTCCTGGATTTATACTCTTACAAACAGGTATAGCAGCTGGAATCATAAAAGCAGCCTTAGATGAGATAGAAAAATCAAACAAAACTCACGCTGATATAAACTCATATCTAAATATAAATTTAGATGAGTTAAGGGGCGAATTTAACAGTCTTTTAAATGAGATTAAGCTTATATCAGAAAATATCAAAAATATAGAGCCAATTAGGGTTTTAAAAGCTAGGTTAAATGGCTCACTACTAACTCAAAAGGTCACGAGCGCTGCGGTGTTGTTTTGTGGTGCTAAGGGGTATTTTGAGAAGTCTCATGTAGCAAGACTCCAAAGAGAGGGTAATTTCGTCCTTATAGTAACTCCTAGCATAAAGCACCTTTTAAAAGAGATAGCTCAAGTAGATGCTGGGCGTGGCTGCATAAAATCATGGCGAGAAAAATTATAAAAAGGATAAGATATGAATAGAAGATATGCACTTGGATTTTTAGCTGGTTTTTTGGCTCTTAGTGCGACTAAGAGTGTGGCAAATTCTAAATTTAAAAAAGGTATTAAGATAGGATATCTGCCGATTTGCGATCATTTGATTATAATCGCTAAAGATATCTTTAGTAGTGATGAGTTTGATATTGTTCCTATTAAATTTGCTAATTGGGCGGATTTGAGCGAGGCTCTAAGGGCTAAAGCAGTTGATGGGGCGTTTCTATTAGCTCCGCTTGGGCTTATGCTAAAAGGTAGTGGCGTAGATATCAAAGCCATTATGGCCGCACACAAAAACGGCTCATCTTTGGTGGTAAATAACAGCATTAAGACAATCAATGAATTAGAAGGCAAAAATATAGCAATTCCATCTAGATTTTCTAGCCACTACTATATCTTACACAAGCTTTTAAGCAAGAATAATATAAAAGTAAATTTAGTAGATATGGCACCTACTGAGATGCCTTTTGCCTTGTTAACAAATAGAATTGATGGATATATCGTTGCTGAGCCTTTTGGACAATTAGCCGTAAAAAGAGGTGCTGTTAATCTAATTTTAAGCAAAGATGTAGTGCCAAATCATATATGCTGTTTGCTTAATTATTCTAGCGAGTTAGCAAATTCCAAAATAGCAAATCAGCTAACTAAAGCATTTAAATTAGCAGCAAATTTTATAGAAAAAAACCATAGTGAAGCTGCTACTATAGGATCAAAAATTTTAGCTCAAGATGCAGATATCATAAATAAAATAATCGGTGAAAAAATCGTATCATATAGCGATTTAAAGATAAATAAAGAAGATCTAATAAACCTAAAAGAGTTTTTGATATCTCAAAATTTAGCAAATGATGGGCTAAAAAATTTAGATATAGATAGTTATTTAGTGGAGCAAGTATGAAATATATTTATCAAAGTATAGTTTTAGCTTTTGCTATATTAATATGGCATATATTTAGCTCTGAGCTAATTCCATCGCCTATGCAAGTTTTAGACGCATTTAGGCTAATAATAGATAATAATAGCTTACAAATTGGAATTATAGATTCGCTATATAGATATGGTATTGGGCTTATTTTGGGCGTTATTTTTGGGGTTATAATTGGTTTTATATTTGGGTTTAATCCAAAATTTGCTAGCGCCTTTGATCCGCTATTTAATATTTTGCGTCCTATCTCGCCAATTGCATGGGTGCCAATTATCTTAATAATATTTGGAATTGGAGATTTACCAACTATATTTATTATAGCATATTCAGTATTTTTCCCTATGGTATTATTATCTACAAAAGCCATAAAAGATCTACCTAGCCAACTAATAGTAGTAGCTAAAAATTTTGGTGCTTCTAAATTGCAAATTTTCACTGGAGTTATCATACCATCTAGTTTTTTATCTCTTATATCTAGCCTTAAATTAGCCGCAGCTCTTGCTTGGATAAATCTAGTCGTAGGAGAAATGTTAGGGGCTCAAACTGGACTTGGATATATGATTATCGATAGTAGAAATCAATTAAGAATAGATATATTAATAGCTACAATTATTACTATAGGTATCATTGGTATGATAATTAATACTATATTTGGATATATAGAAAAAGTAGTATCAAGGAGATATGGCTATGATAGAAATTAAAAATCTTAGAAAATCATTTGGCGATATTTGCGTTTTAGATGATATAAATTTAAAGATTAATAATGGTGAGTTTTGCGTACTTTTAGGCTCTAGCGGAAGCGGCAAAAGCACAATATTGAAAATTTTAAGCTCTCTTGAAAGCTTTGATAGTGGTGAGATTAAATTTGATAACGAGAGCTTTAAATCTCAAATTCCAAACTCCAAAGAGCGTCAGATAATAATGCAACACTACTGCTTAATGCCATGGCTTACTGCGCTTGATAATATCAAATTTGCTCTAAAGTGTTCTGGCTTAAAGAATAAAAAACTAATAGATGACATAGCCAAAAAATATCTAAGCCTAGTAGGGTTAAAAGATAAGATGAATTTATATCCAAATAGCCTAAGTGGCGGCCAATGCCAAAGAGTTGCGATTGCTAGAGCTTTAGCTCTTGATCCAAAGGTGCTATTTTTAGATGAGCCTTTTAGTGCTTTAGACCCAGTTGTTAGAGCAAATTTACAAACCGAGCTTAAAGAATTAACTAAAAATAAGCAAGTGATATTTGTAACTCACGATATTGATGAGGCTATACTTTTAGGTGATAAAATTGTGATTTTGCATGCTGGAAAGATAATTAAAGAGCTACAAAATCCTAAATTTACTCCAAATACTCCAAAATATTTTGAGCTAAAATCTGTAATATATAAGCTAATTAATGGCGAAATAGAAAATATAGAATATATGATATAAGATAGCCAAATTTGGCTATCTTTATCTATCTTAGAAGTGTTGATACTTGTTGAGCTAGTAAAGTCATATTGTGAGCAGCAGCTAATGTTGTGCTATTGAGCTGTAAATTTGATCTATTTAGATCGCTTAAATTTTTTACTACATCGTTATTTTGTAGCTGTGATTCACTAGCTTTGGCTGAATTTGATGCTGTGATAGAAGAGTTGATATTGCTTAAAAGCCCTTGCTGAGTGCTACCGATATCAGCTCTCATAGCATTAACGCTATCCTTAAAAGCAGCTATGCTATCTTGAGAGCTAATATCAATTGAGCTAATATTTGGACTATTTAGCGATATTGTAGTTGCAGAACTACCAGTTTGAAAGTTCATAGTCGAACCAAATATATTTTGACCATTAAAGCTAGTTGAATTTAGCATATCTTGCATAGATGTCTTAAGCGCTTGAGCCTCTTTTGTAATAGCAGCTCTTGAGTTACTATCCATAGCTAGACTATTTGAACGAATTGATAGTTCATTTAATCTATCAGCACTATTTGTTAAATTTTGTAATGCTCCATCAGCAATTTGTAAAACACCAATTGCGTCATTTGCATTGTTAACGCCTTGAGAGATGGCATTCGCATTGCTTAAAAGTGTATTAGCGATAACCATATTAGCACTATCACTACCGCTAATAGCACGATTTGCTGAGATATTATCCAAGGCTTTATTAGCACTATTTTGAGCATTGTTTAAATAGTAATTTTGCATACTATTTGAATAGTCATTTATCTTCATTTGATACTCCTTACTTTATTATTTTAAATTTTAACTAAATTTAGCTTAATTTTCACCTAATTTAGGGGTAAATTTAATAAGTTTAAGATATAATTTCGCCACAAAAATTTAAAGGAAATTCGTGGATAAAATCCCTGTGGCTTTGCTTATTGGTGCTAGTAGTGAAAGCTTAATTGCTATAGCTTATGCTAAAAAACTTGGACTAAGAGTTGTTGCCTTTGATATTAATCCTACAGCTCCAGGACTTAAAGAAGCTGATATATCATATAACGAGGATATCTCAAATCCAAATAAAATAATAGCAATTTTAGAGCGTGATGGATTAATACCAGTAGTAATTTTACCTGTACCAATTGGCAGATGTCTTAATACTATTGGTGCTTTAAATGACTATTATAATCTAAATGGTTTTAGTTATAAAATGGCAGATATTTGTACTGATAAGCTCAAATTTGCTACTGCTTTAGCAGATAATGAGGGATTAGGCTCTTTAAGAGATATAAAATTTGATATATTTGATCCAAATTTAAACCGCAATAAGATTAAATTTCCACTAATAATCAAGCCAAGATTTGGCAGTGGTAGCAAAGATACGATAGTTATTTCTAATCTTGATGAGCTTAAAAATATCGCTAAAAATATTAAATTTACTAAAATGGATTTTTTAATCGAAGAGTTTATAGATGGCTTAGAGTATGGGATTGACGCTGTTATTATCAATGGCGCATTTCATCATATTTTATTAAGACAAAAGCTATTAACCCCACTCCCATATAGACAGGCTATAGGGTATATTAGCATAGATGAAATTCCATCTATAAGTAGCTATATCCAAAATATAATAACCAAATTAAATATAGATAATTGTTTATTACACGCTGATATAATAACCAAAGATAATAGAGCATTTATCATAGAGCTATCTACTCGCCCAAGCGGGCATTATCTAAGTAAATTTATAGAGATTACAACTGGGATAAATCCTACAAAAGAGTGGATAAATAAGAGCCTAAATCTACCATATAACTTCAAGCCAAAATTTAGAAAAAATACAATAATACGCTATTTTGATTTTGAAGGCGACTGGATAGCGGCTGATTTTGACTTGCTTAAAGATAGCTTAGGGATTATAGATTATAGGTGCGAAATTAATTCGACACTACCAAAAGTTATAGATGGCTCTACCATAATGGATAGAGGCTATGCGATAATACAAACCAACTCAAAGGAGCAATCACTTATAAACACGCAAAAATTAATATCAAATTTTAAAAGGAAAATAGATGGATGAGATAATAAAAGCTCAAGAGCGCTCATATAAATTATGGGAGCAACATATATCTAACTCAATGCTACTATATCCAAATGAGTATTTGACTCGCTATATCTATGCTAATAGAAGGGATTTTAATAGTATATTGGATTTTGGCTGCGGTGATGGAAGGCACTTAGAGATGATAGCTAGGGCTGGACTAGAGCATATAATTGGCGTAGATTATAACCGTTCAGTGCTAGATATAGCTCAGCAAAGATGTCAAAAATATAATATCAAATGCGAGTTATATCAAAATAATCAAAACAAAAAATTAAACGAGCTAATAAAAGATGAGTTAGATTGCGTGGTTTGCTGGGGGATAACCCTTACTAATGCCTATTACGCCATAAGCGATATTTTTAAGCAATTTGCTAAAGTATTAAAGCCAAATGGCAAGGTGATAGCTAATTGGAGAGCGCAAGATGACTCACTATATGGCGATGGCAAAGAGATAGCTAAAGATACATTTATAATTGAGCGTGATAGCCACAAAGGAATGCTATATTATATCCCAAATTTAGATGATATAAAAGAGATTTATAGGGGTGCGAATTTAGAGATTATAAGCATAGATAGCGAGAGATTTACTACTGATAATGGCAAGATTATAAACTCATGGCATATCATAGAAGCCAAAAAAATTTAAAAGGAAATTTAAAAGGAATTTAATGAAAAATAGCGTAAATGATTATAAAGAGCATTTTGATTTTTGGGAGGATTTAGTATTAAGCGGAGATAGAATTTATCCTAGTGAGTTTGTTGTGAGATTTGCTTTTAAGAATAAATTTAAAAGTGTGCTTGATTTTGGCTGTGCTAATGGTAGGCACTTAGAGTGTTTTAGCAAGGCTGGTGCTACTAGATTAATAGGCATTGACCTAAATCAAAAGCCACTTGATCTAGCCAAAAGTAGATTAGAGCCGATCATAAATAGCCGTGGCGCCACACTAGAGCTATATAGTAACAAAAATAGAGATATTAATGAAATTTTAAAAGATATTAGAGTTGATGCGATACTTCTTTGGGAGATAGTATATTTATATACACCAAATATAGTTTTAAATCTTTTAAACTCACTCAAATCTCATCTAAATCCAAATGGCAAAATGCTTATAAATTTCATCAGCAAAGATGATAGCCTAAAAATCGACGCAAAGCCTTTAAGTGAGAATATTTATGAGATTACAGAGCCAACTCATAGGGGGTTGATTTTTACATTTTATGATTTAGATATGATTACAGAGCTTATGAGAAAGGCTGGTTTAAAAATAATATCTATAGAAAAAAACCACTATTGGCTAGATGGTGGAGCTATCAAGCATGACTATATCAATATTCAAGCCACGCATGATAGCTAAAAATTTAAACCCTAAACTCCACAGAAAGCTTATGAGCCTCTAGCCCTTCAGCATCAGCTAGAGCCATACAAGCCTTGCTAAGCTCATCAATTGCTCTTTTATTCATAGAGATTATAGAGCTTTTTTTGATGAAATTACTCACACTTAAAGGTGAGAAAAATCTAGCGCTACCGCCTGTTGGTAGCGTGTGATTTGGCCCAGCTAGATAGTCTCCTATCGCTTCAGGGGTATAGTGGCCTAAAAATATCGCCCCAGCGTGCTTGATGCGTGGTAGATACTCATATGCATTATCACACGCTATCTCTAAATGCTCCACAGCCAACTCATTCATCAATTCCACACACTCATCCATATCACGAGCGACGATTATAGCGGCTTTATTATCTATACTTGCTTTGGCTATCTCATATCTTTTTAAATTTGGCAATAATCTTTGAATTTCACTATTAACCTTAGTAGCAAACTCATCACTAAAAGTAATTAAAAAGCTACTAGCTATCTCATCGTGCTCAGCTTGGCTTAATAGATCGATAGCTATGTGAGTAGGATTAGCACTCTCATCAGCTATCACACCTATTTCACTTGGACCTGCTATCATATCTATATTTACATCGCCATAAACCATCTTTTTAGCCGTTGCGACAAAGATATTACCAGGGCCAGTAATTACATCAACTTTTTTAATACTCTTAGTCCCATACGCCATAGCCGCTATAGCACTAGCGCCACCTACTTTATAGGCGTTTTTAATACCTAAAAGATGCATAGCACCAAGCAATAAAGAATTAACCACACCACCAACAGCAGGAGTACAAACCACTATATCCTTCACCCCTGCTACTATAGCTGGGACTGCATTCATAATCAATGAGCTAGGATATGCGGCTTTGCCACCTGGGATATATAGCCCTGCTCTATCTACTGGCGTTACCTTTTGACCTAAGAGCGCACCGCTAGGCTCAAAGTCTATCCATGACTTTTCTACCTGTTTTTCGTGGTAAGATTTTATCCTTTTATATGCTACTTCTAAGGCGTTTTTAAGCTCACTATCTAAAGCTTCATAAGCACTTTTCATCTCATCAGTGCTTATAGCTAGATTATCTTTTACTTCCCATTTATCAAATTTAGCTATTTGGGTTTTTAATGCCTCATCGCCATGGGCTTTAATCTCATTTATAATACCATTTACAATTGGCATTACACTTTGTATATCCATATTTGAGCGATTGACTAATGAGTTAAACTCATCTTTAAAATTTGCTTGATTGCTATATAAAATTTTCATAAATATCTCCTTGAATTTACAAAATTATACTCTATTTTAAACAACTTAATCTTAATCACCATTAATTTCAAAAATTAACTCGAATTTTAATTTTGTCTTTATAATATTTAATAGACTTAAATTTGGAAATTTAATCTCCATCAACTCATCAAAACTCTTAGCCCCATTTAACGCCAAATAACGCAAAATAATCCCCCGATAATGCTTAGCAAAGTGGCTGATAGCTCTACCATTTTTTAGGAATTTCATAGTTGTATATGGGGATTTAATAGAGTAGAATTTATCATAATATCCAGCCCTAAGATCCAATACCTCATCGCCACCCAATAACTCATCTAAAGCGGTATTAAGCCTAGTTTTATAATACTTTACACTATCTATATCGCCTATCATTTGACCTTGCTTAAGCTTATAAAATCTAACATAATCCCCAGCCCTTAACACCCCATAAAGATTAGAAAATATCAATAAATTCTCATCAATATATCTAGCTGATTTTTCATCTAAACTTGGATAATCCAAAGCATCATACGCCACACCATCATACAAAAGCACAGCCTTGTGATAGAGATTTTGGACTGATAAACTCGCTATTTTATCAATCTCTTTAGACTCTTTAATCCCAAAAATCTCGCTTAAAGCTCTCTCATCTTTGCTATTTAAAATTTCATAATATCTATTTAAAATTTCATCTCTATCACAATTTATAGCCATCAAAGCCGATTTAAGCGGATTTGGCGTTGGCTTTTTGCTCTCACTTGGCGAAAATAGTATTTTCACAACTTAGCCTTTGAAATTCATCTTTTAAGCTCTTAAATTGCTCCATAAACGGAACTCCATGAACTCTAGTATATCCTATAGTTGTAATGAAATTTGTATCTCTTTGCCATCTTGGGACAAGATGATAGTGTATATGCTCAGCTATCCCAGCGCCAGCTGCTGCACCTAAATTCATACCGATATTGACTCCATTAGCATTTAAAACTCTCTTTAACACATCTACACCGATTTGGACTATTTGACTCATCTCTAACCAAATTTGAGTATCTAAGCTCTCAATATTATCTATATGCTCATATGGAATTACCATAAATTCGCCCAAGGTATATGGATATCTATTCATCAAACCAAAGCAATTTTTAGCCCTAAATAGCATAAAATTCTCACTATCTCTATTCTCATTAGCAATCTTACAAAAGACACATTCGCAATCCTTTGGTCTAGAAAAATACTCCGCTCTCCACGGCGCAAACTCATCTATCATTTAACACCCCTTATATCCATTACCGCTTGGTATATATCATCTTGACGCATAAAATGCTCACCTATTAAAAACCCCCTAATGCCATTTTGATTTAAGCTCAAAATCTGATTATATGAGTATAATCCACTCTCAGCTACCACCACTCTATCTGATGGTATAAGCTCTTTTAGCTTTAAGCTAAGCTCCATATCCATATCAAAGGTTTTTAAATTTCTATGATTTATCCCTATAAGTTTAGCATTAGTTTGTAAAGCTTTTTCTAAATCTTCTTCATCGTGAATTTCCATTAATACGGTTAAATTTAGCTCATTAGCGTAATTTGATAACTCTATTAAGCTCTTTGTATCTAAAGCCTTCGCAATCAACAAAATCATATCCGCACCATAAATTCTAGCTTGAGCAATCTGATATCTATCTATGATAAAATCCTTTCTAAGCAAAGGCAAATTCACAAATCTACGCACCAATCCCAAATACTCAATACTACCTAAAAAATAGTGTGGCTCACATAAAATACTTATCGCCCACGCTCCGGCTCTTTCATACTCCAAAGCTATTTGCAGTGGATCAAAATTATCCCTTATAACTCCCTTGCTAGGACTTGCCTTTTTAACTTCAGCTATGATATTTATCCCATCTTTAAGGCTTTTAAGCGGATCAAGTGGGCTATGTGAGTGGCTTAGGGCTTTTTGTAATATATTAAATGGTAGCTTCTGTTTTTGCTTCTCAAGATCAAATTTGGTTCTATCAATAATCTGATTTAATATCATTTTTTACCTTTTATACACTTTGTAATCTTATTATAATGAGATTTGAATTCATCTTGCTTCAAATACTCTGCGCCGATTTTTTCGATCCAATCAATAGCCATATCGCACTTTTTAAGCTTATAATATCCCCAAGCTATTGAGTCTATTATATATGGCGACTTAGGATTTAGCTCATAAGCCTTTAATGCTAGTTCAAGACCTTTAGAGATGTTAATATCATGATCGATTAATATATATCCATAATAATTATAATATACTGAATTATCTAGTTCATAAACAGACTCTTCAAAAAGCTTTATAATCTGTTCTATATTTTTAGTTTTGCTAAATTCATACTTATATATCGCCATTTTGGCTTTATAATCTTTGTTATCAGTTAACTCATAGAGTTGCTCTGCTAAGGCATAGGCCTCTTTATATTCTCCTAGCTGAGCATAAATTTGCGAAAGCAAATCATCGTTAAATTCATACTTTTTAAGCACTCTTTTGGCCTCTTTAAAATCCTCTTTATATAGCAAAATCTCAAGCGCATTAACAAGATACTGACTAGCTTCATTTTCTAAATATAACTTTTCATAAATTTTTACCATATTATCAAAATCGGCTAAATTTGAGTATAAATCTAGCAAGACATAGCAAGTTCTTTGACCACAACCATTTTGATTTATCCACTCATTTGCAATCTTAGTAGCCCCAACACTATCGCCTAAGAAATCGTTAAAAATGCTAACTATACGTATCATATTATCTTCGCTTTGGTCTATCTCATAGGCTTTTTTATATAGCTCCATAGCACGCTTTTTATCATCTTCAAAAGCATAGATATTAGCTAATAAAATATAATTTTGGCTACTTTTATCTTTTTTGATTAACTTTTTAGCAAGCTGCTTAGCCTCTTTGAGTTCATAAATTGACAAAGCATAACCGATTTTTAGCCTTAGCGTTTGAGCATCATCGCCCTTTAGCTCATCCATTAATTTATATAACGAATTTGATTTTGCACTTAAAGCTAGTTTAGCAGACTCTTTTAAAAAGACCTCATTTTGACTCTTTTGATATAATTGATAGAATAAATCACTAGCCTTAGCGACCTCGCCATCTTCTACCATCAAATAGGCGTTGATAATCTCTAAATCGCTATTATCTTCTACATCATAAATAGTGCTAAAATGTGGCTGACCTACTCCACAACCACACAAGAAAAAAGCTAAAGCTATAACTGCCTTACGCCAATACATTCCATCTCCAACTCTTTATAATTTTTTTTAAAATGCTCCCAAAATGGGAAGGTTCTACACTGCTTAGGTCTATACTCATATATAGAGCAATTTTTATTTTTCTCATCAAAAAATATACACGCCCAGCCATTTTGATATGGTTTTTCTTTAATACTATACTTATTATCAAATTTTTCTAAAAATATCTCTTTAATAAGCTCTGGCTTATAGCCTAAACACTCACCCAAACTTCTAATCTCATCTTCACTAATCCATATATACCCACTCTCGCCAGTGCAGCATTTACCACCGCACTCATCGCATTTGCTAGAGTCAAACTCATAATTAAACCCATCTTGCCTTATCACTTATAAACCTTACTTATAGTATTTGCTTTTTTAAAAATCTCTTTTGTCTCTATGCTAAATTCATCCCCATCAAAAACCACCAAAGGTGGCAAAATCTCACATAAAGATTTACTACTCTTTTTAGCCTCAAATAGTGCTAGTTTAGCGTTTTGACCTCTTTTAGAATGGACAAATCTAAGCTTTGTTAAATTTAGTTTAAATTTAACCAATAATACTAAAATCCATCCAATTTGCTTTGCATCATAGCAAAAATATAGCACACCTTTTGGTTTTAGATTTCTATTAGCCCCAGCTAAAAATTGCTCAAGACTTAAAGAGTCATTATATCTTGAGTTTGCTATATGTTTATTTTGGCTTTTTGTTACTCCAAAGTGATAAAATGGCGGATTAGATATGATAAAATCAAATTTAATCTCACTTTTAAACTCGCTAAAATCTCCTGTGATAAACTCTGCAGTAATACCATTTACACTAGCATTATACTGGCTAATTTGTACATTTATAGGGTTTATATCTATACCTTTTAAGATTACACTGCTATCACGAGCAACCAAAAGCCCTAAAATCCCACATCCGCATCCAACATCTAAAATCTCACCCCTAATCCTATCTGTGATAAAATCATACAAAAAGAGAGTATCGCTATTATATCTATACCCATTTTCAAGCTGATAAAGCTCAAGCTGACTCATTATTATCTCTATTTATCTCTTGGGTTTTGATATTTTTTATTAGCTCTTCATAATATTTTTTTTGATTTTCTATCTCTTTACTATGCTCTTTTTTATTCATTTCAATAGTATCTTTAGCTTTTTTTATAATAGTTGCAATTTGTGAGTTTAACTCACTATTTTTAATCTCTAAGTCTGTAATTTTTGAGTTTAATAGCTCATAATTTGCCAGCTTTTTAGTGTTATTCATATCGCTTTTTAGGCTTAAAATTTGCGATTTTAAGCGTTCTATCTCTTTATCCTTACTGGCTGTTTTTTTCTCTAGTTCATCTATTTTTTGTGCGCTTTTATTGGCGTCTCTTATGTTAAATTCAATCTTTTTTCTTAAATCAATTATTGAATCTTTATACTCTTTTTCTTTATTTTTTAACTCTTTTTTATAATTAATCTCTTGATTTACTAGTTTTGCATTTAAGCTAGCAATTGTCATATTTTGATCTTTTAGACTCTTTTCATACTGCTCTTTTATCTTTTTATCGCTTGCAGTTTGAGTCGTTTTATAGCTATTTTGTAGATCTTTTTTGAGCTCTTTTAGCTCTTTTTCTTTATTATCATTTATATTTTTTATAGTTAAATTTAGTTTTTTTATCTCTGAGTTTTTACTATTTAATTCATTAAAATATTCACTCCTTTGCCTATCGATTTGCGCTTGGAGTTCGCTTACATTTTTAGCATTTTGGTTTTGAAGATCAATAAGCGCTAGAGTTTGAGAATGCATAAGTTGATTTATCTCCTCATTTTTGCTAGTTATCTCTTTTTTTAGCGTATTTATCTCCTTTTCTTTTGCACTTAAATTACTATTAGCCTCACTATTGGCTTTTAAATTTTGTGCCTTAAGTGCTGCTATTTCATCACTTAATTTTTGATTACTATTTTGAAGATTTTGATTTTCTAGCTTCTCTTTCATAGCGCTATTTTTTACCATCTCATCAGCTACGATTTTAGACTTTTGAAGTTTAGAGTTTAACTCATCAACATTACTTTCTAAATTTACAATTTTCTCTTCATATTTTTTGATACTCTCTATACTTTGAGCCTGTAATTCATTTATTCTTTTTGTTAATTCGTTGATATTTTCTTGGTGCTGAGCTTGCGCAGATTGCAAGGCTTCATTATAGTTATTTTGAGCATTTTTATCAGCATTTATTAGAGCTATTTTTTGGCTTTCAACCTCTTTTGCTAGCTCTAAATTTTGCCGCATCAACTGAGCATTATCACTTAATAAAACCCTATTATCACGAATTGCAATCTCTAGGTTATGTTTGAGCAAATTTGGCTCATTTGGTATCTCTAGGACATCACTTTGGATATTATTACCACGCACCTCAAGCCACGAAAAATAATCCCCAAGTGCCTCATATTCAGATTTTAAGACATATCTATTTTGTTCGCTAGGGCTTAAATCATCAAAGCTAACTTGCTTATCATCTCCGCAGCCAACTAGCAATGCGCCAACTAGAAAATACCAAATTTTACTCACTATTACGCCTTATTTATTATATAATTAATAATTTTATGTGCATCATTTAGTGCTGATACAATGCTGGCTCCATTTTTACTAGCGATATCACCACCTACATATAGGCCTTTTACATTAGTTTGTAAGTTTTCATCTACGATTGGCTTAGTATCGCTATCAAGCTCTATGCCACATTTTTGTAAAAAATCAACCGGAGTTGAACCGCCAATTGCATATATAATTCTATCATATATAACTACACTTCCATCGCTATAGCTTACTGATACTTTACCATTATCATTTTCTATACCTGTAATATCTACACCTAATTTTAAAGTTAGCTTGCCATCTCTTGCGCTATCTTCTACAGCAGCTAGATTTATATCATTTAATCTAGTAAATGTAGATCTTCTATAATTTAGCGTTACATCATTGCAACCGCTTAAATCTACAGCATATTCAGCTGCTGAGTTTCCGCCACCTACTACAATGATTTTTTCACCGCAATTACAATTATTTAAATTATAATTTACAACTTGGATTAATGAAGGTGGAATTTTATATTCTGGCTTATTTGGTTTACCCATTCTACCGATTCCTACCATTACATTTTTAGCTTTAAATACGCCTTTTGCTGTAGTTACAATTAGCAGATCGCCATCTTTTTTTACACTTTCAACCTCAGCATTAAAAACTGCTTCAATATCGCCATCATCAAGTAGCTTATCAAAATAATTTAATGTGCTTTCTTTTGTTCCATCAAAGAACTCTACGCAGCCTCTTGTCTCGCTCTCTAAACCTTTATAAACCTTATCTACACGCTTACCATCTTTGTAGAATTTGCGAATTGTTTGAGAGTGATTATCGCCTTTTTCTAAAAGAAGAACATTTTTAAATCCTGCTTTTTTAGCCTCAACTACTGAAGCGATACCAAAAGGACCGCCACCAATAACTACCACATCATATAAATTTTCCATATTTTTCTCCATTTATTATATTTTTAAAACATAAAATATTAAATATATCTAAATTCAACTTAAATTACTATTGATTTTTAAAAGTAAATTATTAGATAAATTCAAAATATATTTTAATTAAATAAATACAATACAATTTAAAGATTAAACATATAAATGGTATAATTTAGCAAAAAAGGAAAAAAATGTTAAAAAATCTCACCTTTCTTATCATTTCATTAATGTTGGCTGGTTGCTGGGGAAAAAGCTCACTTCACTCAGATGCTAATCTTAAAAACGAATTATTAGCCTATACGCAAAAACACAACTCTGCTGAAATATTACTAGTTGCTACCTACCTAAATCCAATATATCAAGGAGAATTTACTACTGATATGCAAGAT
This sequence comes from Campylobacter sp. P0085, assembly GCF_002139495.1. Lineage (NCBI taxonomy): Bacteria > Pseudomonadati > Campylobacterota > Epsilonproteobacteria > Campylobacterales > Campylobacteraceae > Campylobacter > Campylobacter sp. P0085. The sequence goes on from NZ_MJKB01000002.1 coordinate 317,335, forward strand.
TTTGATACCTTTATAGTATCAATCTATCCACAAAATTTAACTCCAAAATCTGTAACTATAAATTCACTTGATGCTACACTAACTAAACTAGAAAAAGATGATAAACTCTCTACTTTAGTTTCGATGACCATACCTTGGAGTAATTATTATAAAGCCACTATTCCAACTCAACAATCAAATATCCTAAGCGTAAATATCACTCTAGATAACAACACTACAGCTACGCTAAATTTCCAAAAAGTCGCCCGCTCACTCTACTGGCATACTAGATAAATTTACAAATTTAAACAAAGGCAAGCCTAAAAGCTTACCTTTGGCCTAAATCCATCGCTTAACTCAGGGATTAAAACATTGTCAAAAAAGTGCGATATTTTAGTACTTTTACCAAGAGCAGCAAGATATATTATATAATTAGCTAAAACCTTTTTACCATAAATCCTACTCTCAGCATACGGTACTAAATCCATAGACAAAAATGGCTCATATCTGCTATACTCGCTTTTACGATTAAATAGATCCCCACGCAGTAGCATTCGCTTAGTAAAGCCGATTCCACCATTATAAGCGTATGCTATAAATAGCGGATTATATAGATAATTTTCTAAATAATCTAAGTGGAAATTTGCAAATTTATAGGCAATTTCTGGCTTAAACATATCATCAATATCAAATTTATTCATTTCAAGTTTAGCAGCTATATCTTTAGCCAAAAACGGCATAAATTGCATCATCCCAAGAGCGTATGAAGTAGATATCGCACTAGGTACAAATCTACTCTCTTGTCTAGCAAGGGCTAAAATCAGTGCTTGCCGCCTGATATCTTTTGTACCAATGTATTCCATAAATGGCATCGGATAGAAGTGAATTTTATGATTATGCGCTCTTTCCATTATATAACTATACTCTCCAAGGGTGCTTTGAGTATAAAATCTAGAAGCATATGAGATTAGCTCAGAGCTTGGCATTTTAGCTACTTTCTCTCTTGTGCGTTGCCATGTAAATGGGTCGGTATAATCATATTTTAATAACTCTTTTGTAGCTGGCCTTGGTACTGCTATTTTAATCTTTTCACCACTAGTAAATTCCCTAGCGTAAAGGCTATAGATATTGATATCAGCACTTTTAGCAATCTGTTCTAAAATATTCTCATCTTTAGTAATTAGATATATCCAAAAATTAGCATTATCTTTATTGCTAGCAAATTTGGATTTTGTAGCAGCTACTTTAAAAAACTCCACTGCCCTACTCTCATTATGCAATAAAATCGCATTTAACCCAAATATAAATGCCATATCGCTATTGAGTAGCTCAGCACTAACTCCTAATAAACTACTACGAAATTTGGCATTTTTTTTATTAATTACGGAGTCTTGAACAATTGATTTGAATTGCCAATGATTTAGGCTATTTGTGATTAATTTTACACTTGGAATGTAGGTATTTAAAAACTCTTCTTTATTTTTAGCGGCTGCGTAGTGTCTAAAATATCCAACCGGATCACCAACTGCTATATAATAAGCTAGTGGGTCTGTTGTATTAAATCCTTGAATATAATTTACAAATTTAGAACCACTAGTTTTTAAGCGTGTTACTAAATCTGCCCTTTGGCTAGGCATTAAAGAGTTTATAAATCTAGCGCTTATAACCATATTTTGACATGTCCAATTAGCAGTATGAATATTGTTAAAATTATATTTAGAACAATCAGCTACTTTCTCTTTTATAGAGCCAATTTTTTTATCAAAAAGCGCTTTAATGCTACCTTGATAGCGAAAAATCTGCCCTTGTAATTTCTTTAGTTGAGCCTTGCTAGCTTTTTTTTCATTAGCAAATCTATATATATAATAATCCTTGACTAGTCCTTTTGGTGCTGTTTTTAAATTCTCATAGCTTGGCACACTAGCCCAAAGCGGTATAACCAAAAAAGTTAAAAATAGACTAAATTTGATAAGCCAACGCACGGATATATCCTAATACAAATCTACTTATAAACTCCAAAGCAAGAAGTATTATAATAGGCGCTATATCAATGCCACCAAAAACTGTTGGAATTCTAAGCTTTCTTATGAGATTATACGCTGGGGCGCTAAGGCGATAAAGCAACTGGACAATAGGATTAAATGGATCTGGTCTTACCCAGCTCACAAGCGCTGCAGCTATGATTATAAATGTATAAGCTCTTATTACTATTTCTAAAATATCAACCACTGATATTATAAAATGGGATAAAATCGTCATTTGGCTACAATCTCCTTAATATCAGATCTTATCAATGGATATAGATCTTTAAGCTCTGGGCCATGCTCAGCACCCGTTAAAAGCAATCTAAGTGGCATAAATAGCGATTTACCTTTTAAATTTGTCTCATCAGATATCACAATTTTAAGCTCATCAAAGCTATGTGGAATTTGCATATTTAAGATAACTTTTCTTATCTCATCTGCTTCTTTTTGCCATTGTGGCGGGATGATTTTGGCTGAGTTAATAGCGTCAATTTTGGCTATTATTTCAGGAATTAAGCTACTTTCTTGAGTATAGAATCTAGCTAAATCTGGTGAGCTAAACCCAAGCTCAACTAGCCTATCATCACTAGCGAGTTTGATATGCTCTCTATTGATTTGAGCGAGCTTTTCTTCGCTAAATTTAGCTGGCGAGCGTGAAATATTGCTTATATCAAACCAACTAGCAGCCTCTTGAATAGTAAAGATTTCACACGGCGTTTTATTGCCTATTAATATCAGATAATTTGCTATCGCCTCAGGCATATAACCCTTATCCAAAAGATAGCTAACAGAAGAGCTATTATCCCTTTTGCTCATCTTTTTACCATCCATATTTAGGATTATAGGCAAGTGAGCGTAGCTTATCTCTTGAGTATATCCTAGGGCTTCTCTAATCAAATTTTGCTTTGGAGTATTGCTTACATGATCTTCTCCCCTAATTATCATAGTTACACCCTCAAGCATATCATCAATCGCACAAGCGAAGTTATAAGTAGGAGTTTTATCAGCTCTTAATAACACAAAGCTATCGATATTTTCAGGCTCAAACACTATCTCACCTTTGATTTTGTCTGTAAATTTTTGTGTTGTTTTAGGTGCTTTTAGCCTCAAAGCCGCTGGGCGTGGATTGTTTAAAATCTCTTCATCGCTTAAGTTTTCACAACTCCCATCATATCTATATGCTACGCCATTTCTAGCGGCTTCTTCTCTCTTTTTTTCTAGTGTCTCATCATCACAAAAACACAAAAAAGCCTTCTTATCTATTAAAAGCTTAGCCCCAAACTCTTGATGAAATTTAAGATTTTGGCTTTGATAATAAAGGGTATCCCATTTAATCCCAAATTTCTTTAAAATCTCCATTATCTCTTTATCTTTGCCCTCTATATTTCTCTCTTTATCAGTATCTTCTATACGAAGTATAAAGCCACTTTTATCTTGAAGTGAAGATATATAATTTAATATAGCAACTCTCAAATTCCCAATATGCATATCACCTGTTGGCGATGGCGCAAAACGATACATATCTTAATCCTTAAATTTAATTTTTTTATACTCTATAGGGTCGATTTTGCCACTATCTCTAAACCCTTTTAGTCTTAATAGACAGCTATCGCACTCCCCACAAGCAGCGTCCCCGCTCTCATAGCAACTCCAAGTATTAGCTAGATTCACACCAAGCTCATAGGCCTTAGAGACTATTTGCGATTTTGATAATCCAATTAAAGGTGCTTTAAAGACAAACTCACATCCAGTACCCAAATTCACCGCTCTATTCATCGCTTTTAAAAATTCAAGCCGACAATCTGGATAGCCACTACTATCAGCCTCTACTAACCCCATATATATAGCCTCGCAATTTCGCACCTGAGCCACACTCGCACCAATAGAGATAAAAATCCCATTTCTAAAGGCAACATAGGTATTTGGTAGCTCCTTATCATTTAGTGAGTTTTTTGGAATTTCAATGCTTTTATCAGTGAGAGAATTACCACCAACACTAGCTATAAAATCAGCATTAATCACGATTCTATCAATAACCCCTAAATCATCGCAAATTTTATCAAAGCACTCACGCTCTTTTAGCATTGTTCTTTGATGGTAATCAAAATGTAACCCCACAATCTCATAGCCCTCACTCTTAGCGATACTAGCTGCTACTGCGCTATCCATACCGCCACTTATAATACACAAAGCCCTACGCATTGATATTAGCCATAATTTTATCTACCAAAGCTATAACGCCATTTTGAATTTCTAGCATATTTTGCTCTGAATTTGCTTCAAATCTAGTTACTATCACAGGAGTTGTATTAGACGCTCTTACTAGTCCCCAGCCATTTTCAAATTTAATTCTCACCCCATCAATATCGATAATATCAACTATCTTTGGTAGCCCATTATTAGCTCTATTTAACTCAATTTTTAAAGCCTCTATAATCTTAAATTTACTCTCATCATCGGCTTTTATCTTCATCTCATCGGTTGAATATAGCTTAGGTAATTTATCTAACTCCCCATCCAAATCAAACCCATTTGCTATTAGCTCAAGCACCCTTATCATCGCATATACCCCATCATCAAAACCAAAAAATCTCTCTTTGAAAAATATATGCCCACTCACTTCAGCCGCCATATCGATATTTAACTCTTTCATAGCTTTTTTGATATTGCTATGACCGGTTTTACCCATGAAGCTTTTACCGATTTTATCTATCTCATCATACATATTTTGACTACATTTGACCTCGCCTAAAACTCTAGGATTTTTCATATTTTTAGCATACAAATAGGCTAAATCATCCCCTTTTATCGTGCGTTTTGGTGTTAAAACCGCTATCCTATCAGCATCTCCATCAAATCCAAACCCAATATCATAGCCATTTTTCAAAGCCTCTTTTAGCTCTTTTATATTCTTCTCTTCGCTAGGATCTGGATGGTGATTTGGAAACTCTCCATCAGGCTCTGGGTATAGCACATTAAACTCCAGCCCAAGCGCCTTAGCTATAGGCATTAGAGTTATACCCGCTACACCATTTCCCGCATCGCAAATAATCTTTGTCTTTAGCCCTTTGAGATGCGAAAATTCCTTAGCATAAAAATCCACATATGAGCTTAAAATATCAAATTTAATAGCACTAAAATTATCTTCAACCACTCCACCACTAGCTATAAATTTATTAACGGCATCTTTTAAAGCTTGTAAATCATCACCAAAATAGCTATCTTTTTTAATCGTAATCTTAAATCCATTATACTCCTTTGGATTATGGCTACCAGTTATCATCACATTAGCATCAAATTTATCCGTAAAAACGCTAAAATACCCAACCGGCGTAGGCAACATCCCAATATCATAAATCTCAAGCCCAGCCGCATTAAATCCGCTCACTAAATACCCAAATAAATCCCTAGCCGAAACCCTAGCATCATATCCTACGCTTACACTCTTTACTCCACGGCTTTTCATCACATTGCCAAGGCATATTCCTATTGCTTTGACGCTTTGCTCATTTAAATCTTTTTGGTAAATTCCTCTTATATCATACTCTCTAAATATAGAATCAAACATATTTTAGCCTTAAATCAATAATAAGGCGAGAATTCTAGCCAAATTTTTATAATCATTAGTTTAAATTTTATAAATTTTAATAGGCATTTAATAGCTATTTTGTCTTTTTTGGCTATAATCACACCTATGAAACAGATAATAGTAAATTCAATCACAAAAAATGTAAATTCCAACACACTTTGCCAGTTGCGAGCTGAGCTTGGCTTTGATGATAGTGTGATTACCATATATAAAGGCTTTGCTACTAATGATGATTTAGAGCTAAGCGATGGTGATAGCGTAGTTTTTATAAACAAAGGCGAGCTTCCGCCAAAAGAGTGCTTAAAAGAGATGATGAGAGCTAGAAATAGCCCTGAAGTAAATATCGCTCTTGATAGTGCTAAAGTCGGTATAGCTGGGCTTGGCGGCCTTGGTAGTAGCGTGGCTATAGCCTTAGCTAGAGTTGGGGTAAGCTCTTTAAAATTAGTCGATTTCGATACCGTAGATCCATCAAATTTAAATCGCCAACAATACTTCATAGATGACCTTGGCAAATACAAAACCCAAGCCCTAGCAGATATAATCGCCAAAATTAATCCATTTGTAAGCGTAGAGATAGAGACCATAAAACTAGATGAAAACAATATAAATTTAGTATTTCAAAACTACGATATAGTGGCCGAATGCTTTGATAATCCCAAAGCCAAAGCTATGCTTATAAACAATCTCAAAAACAAAATTATAGTCGCCGCAAGCGGTATGGCAGGATATGGTAGAAGCGATGATATCAAAACAATCCAAATGGCCAAAAACCTCTATATCTGCGGAGATTTAAAAAGTGCTGCTAGCATAGGAAATGGCCTTATGGCTCCAAGAGTCGGTATCTGTGCTATGAAACAAGCAAATCAAATTTTAGATATTTTAATAAAGCGAGTAAAAGATAATGGATAAACTAAATTTAGGCGGAAGACTATTTGATTCTAGATTTATTATGGGAAGTGGCAAATTTGACCCCGAGCTAATCACCGCTTGTATAGAAGAAGCAAACGCTCAAATCATCACCCTAGCAATCCGCAGAGTAAATAAAGATAGCGATATAAGCATAACCAAATTTATCCCCCAAAATATCGCCCTACTACCAAACACAAGTGGCGCTAGAGACGCTAGTGAAGCCCTTAGAATCGCCCGTTTAGGTAGAGAGCTTGGCTGTGGCGATATGATAAAAATAGAAGTAATTAGAGATAGCAAATTCCTACTACCTGATAACTATCAAACATTAAAAGCCGTTGAGCTTTTAGCTAGTGATGGCTTTATCCCACTTGCTTATATGATGCCAGATCTAGTCGCTGCTAGAGATATGGCAAACGCCGGCGCAGCAGCCATCATGCCCTTAGCCGCACCAATCGGATCAAATAAAGGCCTAAGCAATAAAGATATAATCCAAATTTTAATAGATGAAATAGACCTACCAATCATCGTAGACGCCGGTATCGGTCGCCCTAGCCAAGCATGTGAGGCTATGGAGATGGGTTGCGCTGCTGTGATGGTAAATACCGCTATTGCCACAGCTGGTGATATAAAAGCCATGGCAAGAGCCTTTAAAAACGCCGTTATAGCCGGTAGAGACGCCTATCTAGCTAAATTTGGTAGAGTTATAAATACCGCTCAAGCTAGCTCGCCACTAACTGGATTTTTAGGACAATAGATGAAATTCATACAAAAAACAGATCCAATGGATTATCTACCATCGCAAGAGCAGATCAAAAGCGATATAATGCTAAGGGTTTTAAATGAACGCCAAAATGTGGATTTTGATAAATTCAGTGCCTTTGATGTCCAAAAAGCCTTAGATAAAGATAATCTAAATTTAACAGACCTACAAGCCCTTTTAAGCCCAGTAGCTGCTAATTTCCTTGAAGAGATGGTAGCCAAAGCCAAAGCCACCAAAGAGCGATATTTCGGTAAAAATATCTATCTTTTTACCCCGCAATACATAGCAAATCACTGCGATAATAACTGCGTTTATTGCGGATTTAAAGTGGGTAATGATATCAAAAGAGCGCAATTAGACGAAAATGATATCATCAAAGAACTAGAAAATATCGCTAAAACCGGATTAAAAGAGATACTCATCCTAACAGGCGAATCCCAAACCAAAACACCGCTAAATTATATCGCAAACGCTTGTAGATTAGCTAAAAAATATTTTGATATAGTTGGTGTTGAAATTTATCCATTAAATAGCGATGAATACGCTATTTTACACGATAACGGCGTGGATTTTGTAACCGTTTTTCAAGAGACTTATAACCCTATAAAATATGGCAAAATTCATCTATACGGCAACAAAAGAGTCTTTCCATATAGATTTAACGCTCAAGAAAGAGCATTAATAGGCGGTATGCGTGGCGTGGCATTTGCGGCACTTCTTGGGATCGATGACTGGCGCAAAGATGCTATGGCAACCGCTCTTCACGCATCCTTAATCCAAGCCAAATACCCTCACGCAGAAATTTCCATCTCCGTCCCACGCCTAAGACCAATTATCAATAATAACAAGATAAACCCACGAGATGTAACCGAACGCGCCTTATTGCAAGTGATCGCTGCTTATAGGCTGTTTTTACCATACGCCAATATAACGCTTAGTAGCCGTGAGAGTGCGTATTTTAGGGATCATGCCATAGCTCTTGGCGTTACTAAAGTCTCAGCCGGAGTAAGCGTAGCTATCGGCGAACACGGCGGCAAAGATGATGAAAGCAAGGGTGATGGGCAATTTGAAATAAGTGATAATAGAGATGTTAATCAAATGAAAATCGCCATCAAAAATGCCGGCTTAACACCAGTTATGAGTGATTATATATACACAGGAGAATAAGATGAATAACGACCTAGTTTTAGGTGGTAGTCAATGCCCTTTTAACACAATGACAGCTAAAATTAAAGCAATTTTTAGAAAAATATTTAAACAAGGCTAAATATTTTAGCTTAAACTTTTAACCAATCATTACTAGCTAACCTACTAGCTAGTAATATTTTAAATAACATCAAGATTGATTTAAATTCTAATAATCTATTAAAATTTATTACAACTTATAAAATATCGTTTATTATAAACTTCTACCAAAACTTTGGAACACCATTTGCTTAGGGCTTTTATAACTTAATAATATTTCTATAAAAGGATTTATAATGGGTTTTAGAATAAATACAAACGTAGCAGCCTTAAATGCGCATGCTAACTCTGTAGTAAATGATAGAGCACTTACTGGCTCTCTTGGTCGCCTTAGCTCAGGCCTTAGAATTCAAACAGCAGCTGATGATGCTTCTGGTATGGCGATAGCTGATAGTCTTCGCTCTCAAGCTAACTCCCTAGGTCAAGCCGTTGCTAACGCTAATGATGCTGTAGGTATCATCCAAACTGCAGATAAAGCTATGGATGAACAGATTAAAATACTTGATACTATTAAAACCAAAGCTATCCAAGCAGCTCAAGATGGTCAAAATGCTGATTCTAGAAGAGCACTTCAAAATGATATTAGCAGACTTCTTGAAGAGCTAGATATGATAGCTACTACTACAAGCTTTAATGGCCAACAGCTATTAAATGGTAACTTCTCTAATAAAAACTTTCAAATAGGTGCTTATAGTAATGAAACAGCTAAAGTAAGCATAGGTGCTACAAACTCAAACACAATTGGGCATACTAGGTTTGAGACTACAAATAATGCAAGATATTCATCATTTAGTACAATTTCCAATGTGAGTGCTAGTGTAAAACTAAGCGGAATTGATGGATATCCTAATGGCTATGAATTTGAAAAACTTGATTATAAGATTTTTAGAACTGAAGGCTATAAAGCAATAGCTGAGATGATGAATGGTGTAAGTGATAAAACTGGCGTAAGAGCAAAAGTTAATAATACTCAAATCTTTAGCAATACCATATCAGCTGGTTCTATTAAAGGCTTAATTATTAATGGTATAACTATTGGAAATATCACTACAAAAACAAATGATAGCGATAATGTTTTAATTGGAGCAATCAACGCTAAAAAAGATGAAACCGGAGTAGAGGCTAGTTTGCAAAATGGAAAACTAGTTTTAGCTAGTAAAGATGGTAGGGCTATTAGATTAAATATTTTATCTGGTGCAAGCTTTATGGGCGGATATACTGCTGGTACAAGCGCTCTTTATTCTACATCTGGTGGTGCGTTATTATTGGGCCAAATAACATTTATCCGCCAAGATGCTAGAGATATTAAAATTGGCTTGCAAGGCGGTCTATCTGCTATTAGCGGTATGTCTGCAGCTCCTATTAGTGAGGCAGTATCTGCTTCGGCTACATATAATGCTGCTAGCGTAAATTTAAAATATATGAACTCAGGAACAATTAGTGCAGCTATTGCTAAAGCAATGGGGTATTTTGATGGCGGAGCCTCTAATGCTGGTCAGTTGACAGACCAAAATGGCGGTGTAAATACTTATGGTGGTGCTCAGGCTATGGTTGATGTAGCTGAATCAGCTAGAAAAAGTCTAGATAGAATCAGAGCTGACCTAGGTTCAGTACAAAACCAATTAATAGCTACGCTAAATAACATCACAGTTACTCAAGTAAATGTAAAATCAGCTGAAAGCCAAATTCGTGATGTAGACTTTGCTAGTGAGAGTGCAAACTTCTCTAAATATAACATTCTAGCCCAAAGTGGAAGCTACGCTATGAGTCAGGCAAATGCTGTACAGCAAAATGTCTTAAAACTACTACAATAAGTTAGTTTTAGTAATATACATTTCATTGCTATGCAATGATAAAAGCCTCTTAACTCTACTCACGGTGTGCGGTCGTTCGTAGAGTGATTTAATCAACTCGCACTTTTAAAACTCATTAAACTTTACAAGTCCTTTTTACCTCTGGGAAACCAGAGGTAAAAGAGTATTAAATTTACTAAATTCAGCTATAAGTTGGTAAAATATAATCAAAAAAAGAGTATAAAATGATTGATGTTTTAAATCTTATAGGTAGGAGTGAGTCGCTATTTGATAGTGATATGGCTAGACTTAAAGATGAATTAAATGAGCGTATTTCTAGTTCTAAATTTTTAGTAGTTGGTGGCGCTGGTAGTATCGGCTCAGCGGTAGTAAAAGAGATATTTGCTAGAGAGCCAATGCGTCTTGATGTAGTTGATATTAGTGAAAATAACTTAGTAGAGTTAGTGCGTGATATTAGAAGTAGTTATGGCTATATACAAGGTGAGTTTGCTACCTATGCTATAGATGCTGGATCGCAGATATTTGCTGATTTTATGGATTCTAAAGAGTATGATTATGTGCTAAATTTAAGTGCACTCAAACACGTACGAAGTGAAAAGGATCCATATACATTAATGCGACTAATTCAAACAAATATATTCAATAGTGATGAATTGATGAAACGCTCAAAAAGATATTTCACTGTTAGTAGCGATAAAGCAGCCAATCCTGCTAATATGATGGGGGCTAGTAAACGAATTATGGAGATGTTTGCATTTTACAGATCAAATTTAACACCAGTAAGTATGGCTAGATTTGCAAATGTCGCTTTTAGCGATGGAAGCTTATTACACGGATTTGAACAACGAATCAAAAAGCTCCAGCCAATTGTAGCACCAAATGATGTTCGTAGATATTTTATAACACCTAAGGAATCTGGCGAATTATGTTTATTAAGTGCGATATTTGGAGAAAATAGAGAGATTTTCTTTCCAAAGCTAGATGAGAAGCTAAATTTGATAAAATTCAGTGATATAGCGGTGCGTTATCTACATTCTAAAGGCTATGAGCCATATATATGTAAAAATGAAGATGAGGCTAGAGCAAAGGCTGCTCAACTAGCGCAAAATGGACAATGGGCGTGCCTATTTGGTAGTAGCGATACAACTGGCGAGAAAGATTATGAGGAGTTCTACACAGATAATGAGCAGTTAGATATGGAGCGGTTTGCTAGTATTGGCGTGATAGAGAATGAGCCGGTGATAAATGGGGCAGGTCTAAATATATTTGAGGCAAATATAAAATCAATGATAGCAGATGGAAAATTTGATAAAGATGCGATAATGGCGGAATTTATGCAAGTTTTACCCGAGTTTAATCACATAGAAAAAGGGAGATATCTAGATGCAAAAATGTAAATATAGCAAACTACTATGCGAAGAGATAGTAAGATTTATCAAAAATGAATACAATAGTAAAAAATTCTTCTACACTCTCCAAGGCTTCTAGGTAGAGATGGAGTATCTATGGCAGTGTATTGATACTGGATATGTATCGAGCATAGGTGAATTAGAATGGTCTGTAAGATTGATGAGATAGCACAAAGCTGATAGGATTTAAATATCCCTAGTAGTGTGATTAATTAAATTTATATAAAAGATTACTACGCCTTGTGTTTAGGCGTAGTACTAAAACTAACTTATTGTAGTAGTTTTAAGACATTTTGCTGTACAGCATTTGCCTGACTCATAGCATAGCTTCCGCTTTGGGCTAGAATGTTATATTTAGAGAAGTTTGCACTCTCACTAGCAAAGTCTACATCTCTTATTTGAGATTCAGCTGATTTTACATTTACTTGAGTAACTGTAATGTTATTTAGCGTAGCTATTAATTGATTTTGTACTGAACCTAGGTCAGCTCTTAATTTATCTAGAGTTTTTCTAGCTGCTTCAGCTACATCAACCATAGCTTGAGCACCACCATAAGTAT